>NZ_JBWKQE010000012.1:0-190376 GCF_059418605.1 Duganella sp. GW821-FHT07G03 | reverse complement strand
TACAACGGTCATTAAATCTCCTTGATGGCGGCAGTGTCCTGCCAAATGACCGTTTACACAATATTATTTACACCCTCCGCAGACCGGGCAGAGCATTACATTTCCCGCTCCTGGCACAGTCGTATTTGGCACGGTCTCAACAGTGCCTTTGTTGGCGGCGGCCACTTCAAACTTGCCCGTAAGCTATCAAGCAACCCCGTCGACGATTTGTATCATGTCCGGCGCGAGTGCCGTGGCGATTCAAGGCGCCGGCCTGTGCAATATCGTAGCAAGCCAGGACGGGAATGGCTCTTATACTGCCGCAACCGCCGTCCCGCAGGTGCTCACCATAGCGAAAGCATCGCAAAATTTCAGCTTTGCTGCCATTACTGGAAAGATCTACGGCGACCCAGCAGTGACCATGTCGGCGACCAGTACGCTCTCTCCTATCACGTTCACTAGCTCCGGGCCTTGTAGCGTGTCCGGAACTCGCCTGAGCTTGAATGGTGCTGGTACCTGTAACGTCACAGCGTCGCAGGCGGGAAACGGCAACTATAATCCCGCGTCTCAGACAAATGTTGTGAATATCGCCAAGGCATCGCAATCCATCAGTTTCGGCAGCATTTCGGGTAAGGCGGTCGGCGCGCCACCATTTACGATCAGCGCCAGCGCGTATCCGGGTTTGTCGGTCAGCTTCAGTACTAGCAGTTCTGCGTGCTCGGTCAACGGCACGACCGTCACAATCAACGGCCCCGGCCAGTGCGACATCACCGCCAGTCAAGGCGGCAATGCCAATGTCAACGCCGCATCAGCGGTGACGCAATCCTTCTCCGTCGCCGCTGTGACCCAGACGATTACGTTTGATGGGCTGGCGACACATACCTACGGCGACGGCGCGTTCCCCGTCTCCGCCTATGCCACGTCGGGCATGACCGTCACCTTTTCTTCGCTGACCGGTGGTGTGTGTTCAGTAGCTAATGGCATGGTAACGATCCTTACCGGAGGTAGCTGCACGATTGCAGCAAATCAGAGCGGCGGGGGATCCTATGCTTCGGCGCAACAGGTTACCCAGACTTTTACCGTATTACAGAAAGCACAGACGATCAATTTTGCAGCGTTGCCCCCCAAGTTGCTGAGCGCTGCCAGCTTTATCGCCTCGGCCAGTGCGGATTCGAATCTGCCGGTCACGCTTACCTCGTCCACCACCAATGTTTGCACGGTGAATGCTACATCCCCTGCAACGGTGACGCTGCAGGCCATCGGCCAGTGCGCGATCGTCGCGAGCCAGCTAGGCGACGGCAAATACAAGCAGGCAAGCCAAGTGACCCAAACGACCATGGTCGTTGCCTCGGCTGGTGCGCCGTTGGGCGCCGAATTCCTTGATCAGACGGTCCCAATCACGATGCGCGCCAACCAGCCATACACGGTGACGGTCCGCATGATCAATACCGGGACCACTACGTGGACTGCTGCGACTACATTCCGCTTGGGATTTTTCTTTAAGCCGCAGGACAGCCGGCTGTTCAGTTCAACCGCACGGGCATACTTGACCGGGCCAGTGCCGTCGGGGGAAGTGGCTACCTTCTCCATCCCGATCACCGCGCCATCGAAACCCGATAACTATGCCTTCCAGTGGAAAATGGTGAAGGACGACTTCGCCTGGTTTGGACCACCGACGCAAGTAGTGAACATCGCTGTAGTGTCCGGTAGCGGTCCCAGCGCGCTGCTGGCGGTGACGCCGACCAATGCGCGGATGAAGGGCAGCACGCCGGTGACGCTGAGCTTTAGCGGCAGCGGCAGCGAAACCGGACACATCGTCCGCCAGTTGGATCTGCTGCGGGATAGCGGCAGTGGCTTTGCGGCGACGCCAATCAGCACCGTAACGGGTAGCGACACCTCGCTGGCACTGAGCTTTACCGCGCCAGCATCGGCCGGCAGCTACAAATTCAAGCTGCGCAGCACCGACGATCAAGGCGTTCAAACCGATTCCGACATCGTGCCGGTCAATGTCAGCGCCGAGAGCAGCACGCTGCTGGGCAGCGTAACTGGCGTGCGCCAGGATGCGGCCGGCAAGCCGCAACTGGTGGGCTGGGTTTGCCAGAAGGGCAGTGCCCAGCAACTGAGCTACGAGGTGCTGCTCGACTATCCGAGCCGCGACATCGGCGCCGAATTTTTGGAGGGCGCAGAAACCGTCCGGGTCGCCGATCTCGCCACCGAGGCGGACAACTCCGCAGTGCAGTCCACTTGCGCGACACCTGGCACGGCGCACCATTTTAACGTTGACCTGAGCCCATATACAGGTACCAAGGCTGGCCGCGCCATGTATGTGCGCGTGCTCGACAGCGGGAAGTCGCCAATCGCGACCTTGCCTTGCGACGACAACAGCTGCACGGTTCCAGGCAGTCTGCGCCTGGCGCTGAGCACACCTAAAGATGGCCAGCAGATCATCGGGCCGTCAACGGTGTTCGTGCGTACCCAGCTAAGCGGTGGCAGCGGCCCGTATGACGAGGTGGCACTGAGCGTAGATGGCAACTGGGTGTTGGCTAACCCGGATGGCGCAGTTGACGCGTTCTCGGTCACCACCGCGCAGTTGGATGTGCGTTCGGCGCCGTATGCGATACAAGCGCGCGTCCGCAAGGGCAACATGACTCTGTACTCACAAGCGAGCCTCATCACGATGGCGTCCGGCGCGGCGCCAACGGTGGTGCTGGATGCAGGCCTGGATGGATTGACCATAGGCAGTCCGAGCGACCTGGTGCTGACTGCGACTACCAGCGGCGTGACCACAGGATTTAGCGTGAAGTTCTTCGCTGGCGCGCAACAGGTAACGACCGGTGTTGCCAGCGGCAGCACATGGCGTGGCACCTGGACCAATATCGCGGCGAACAAGTACGTGGTAACGGCGCAGCTGTATAACGGCAATGGGCAATTGGTGGCGACATCCCCGCCTGCCACGATCACCGCCGGCTATACGGCCACGCCGAGCGATTCGACGCCTCTGCCGGTGGCGATCACGCCGCCGCATCTGGGCAACGCCGATGCCGGCACCTTGCCGGGCAGCCTGAGCGTTACGCCGGCCGGCGCCGCAGCCTACAGCCTGCCGATCGTGGTGCCGCCCGGTACCGCCGGCATGCAGCCATCGCTGTCGCTGGACTACAACAGCTCCGCGCCGAACGGCACGGTGGGCCTGGGCTGGAGCCTGGGTGGCTTGTCCAGCATCCACCGCTGCGGCAAGACCATTGCGCAGGACGGCGTCAACGGCCGTATCAGCTTTGACAATGCAGACCGTCTGTGCCTGGATGGCAAGCGGCTGGTACTGGCCAATGTGGCACTGAGCGACAGCAGCTATTGGGCGGACAATGCCGAATTCCGGACCGAGCTGGACGAGTTCAGCCGCATCACGGCGGTGGTCGCGAACGGCAAGCGCAGCTTCCGGGTAGAACTGAAAAACGGCCGCGTGATGACCTATGGCAGCACGGCCGACAGCTATGTGAATCCGATTCTGGGAACCCCTAATTCTGGCCTGGCGACCAGCAGCATCCCGCCGGTCAAGAATGGTGCGCAGTCGTGGGCGCTGGACCGTATCGCTGACCCGATGGGCAACTACATCAAGTTCAGTTATGAGCAGGATGCGAATACTGGCGAGCACCATCCGATTTTCCTGCGTTACGGCGCCTCCGGCCTGCCATCGCATGCGGCGGTGGCGCTGGTCTATGAGGCGCGCAACGATGCCTGGACGCGTTATATTGATGAGACGCGCAACGATCTGCGCAAGCGCGTCAGCCACATCAAGACCTACGTCGGCAGCAACCTCGATGGTGACCCGGTCGCCAACGGCAGCGCGATGCGTGACTATGCGTTGAGCTATGAGTACAGCCCGACCAGCGGCCGCAGCATGCTGAACCAGGTGCAAGCGTCGGCGCGCAATCCGGCCACTGGCGTCATGGACAGCATGCCAGCGACCACGTTTAATTGGGGCAAGCCCGATCCGTCCAAGCAGCCGGGATTTGCCAGCAAGGGTTATTGGTCCGGCGGGCCGATCCTGACGACGTACAAGACGGTTAACGGCATCACCAACGCCGCCGACCATGCCGACTATTTCGCCTTCAGCGACTTCGAGCATCACGGCTTTACCGACGTCCTGGAAAAGCGCGTCGCTTCGCTGTTTACGAATACACCGGGGGCGACTAACGACGCCAATCCGAATCCGCCAGGCACGCTCCAGCAGTCCTACCGCTATTTCCACAATACCGGCACCGGCTTTACACAATATAACTACAAGCTCAATACCGGCGACGCCTTTGTGGTGCTCGATGTCGGCGATTTCGATGGCGATGGTGCGCTTGATTTATTGGTGTCAAGTACCAGCAGTGGCGCGCAGATTTGCTTGTCACCGTTGGGGCGGGCTGGTGCGCTGGGTGCGCCAGGTTCGACCATCGTATTTAACTGCGATCCGGCGCGTTCGGCGGCGGGCGGCAACCAGGTCGGCCATGAGCCCTATGTTGTCGATATACTTGGGGATGGCCGTTCCGCCGTGTACGGGCCAACCAATATCAATGGCTGGGCTTACTTCTGCATGCAGACCTCGCCGTGCGTGCAAGACCCATCGCCGCCGAATGTATTGGGTGGAAAAATGCTCGATGACGGCACGTCGGACTTCAGCCTGCGCTCTTATGTCAGCCTTCAGCAGATGGTCGACTTCGCCGGCATCGGCAAGCCTTACGATGTACGCTGGAGCAATCCGCATTCCGTCGAATATGTCTACGTCGACAATGAACAGCATTACTGGCCGCATTGGGAAAATCTTGCCCCGACCGTGACGATGAATAACTTCAGGCTGCCTGGAAGCACGTCTACCGCAGGCAATATGGTGCCATTTGTGTACCCGGACTTCCCGTCACCACCACCTACCTCGGTGATTCCGCCCTATGAGTTCGATAAGCCAGAGGACGTTTCGGGCTTGAGCGGCGATTTCAACGGTTCCGGCTACAACGGCCTGGCGTTTGGCTTCCTGGATGTCAGCTATGTCAACGGGGTCAAGATCTACAACCGTGCCGAGATGACCTTGTGCCTTTCGACCGGGCGCGCGCTGGACTGCCACGTGCGCAAGAAATACAGCGGCAACCAGTACGGCACCGTGGCTGCGGTGGGTAACTTTATCGGTGACGGCCAGCCGTCGATTTTAGTGTACCCGCTGACATATGCTGCGGGCGTCAGCCCGACAGCCGCCGGCGGCACTAAGATATGTAGCGTGTATAGCGACGACACCACAAGCGACGCTAACGACGCCGGCATTAATTGCGTTCCATGGAACATCACCGGGTCGTCGCTTGCCGGGCGGCTATACGACAAGAGGATGTACGTGGACTTGCAGGGCACCGGCCGGATACAGATGTTGTATTACCACAGCGGCGGTGTCTCCGCCGGCAATGTCTGGCAGGAGGATGGTCGCTGGGAGCTCTTCGAGCCGGTCGACCTGGCGGTGGCGGGCCAGGCACTGGACCGTATTCATCAAGTCAAGAACGGCCTGGGCGCGAAGTCCACGGTGACCTACGTGGACGGTTTGGCCAGTGGCGTAGTTACAATGCCCAACAGTGTGGCGCTGGCCTATCCGCAGCATCTGGCGGGCAGTCCGGGCAAGGTGGTGCAACGCATCAGCCATGAAAACGGCGTGGCTGGGAGTCGTTCGACGACCTACGCTTATCAGGACGCCGCATTCGACGTCGCGGGTCGGGGCGCTCTCGGCTATGCCCAGGTATCCAGCACCGACGAACAGACCGGGATTGTGACGACCTCGACCTACGGCCTGGTCTGGCCCTACACCGACAATGCCTTGACGACCACGGTGAGCAGCGGCGGCATCGCGCTGTCGAGCACGGTCAACACGCTGAGCGTGAAGAACATCGCCCAGGCGAACGGCGCCAGCACGGCCTTCGTCTATGCTTCCAACAGCAAGCTGTGCCGCAAGGACCTGGACGGCAGTGACCTCGGTTGCAGCTCTACGGATCTGGGGTACGACAACTGGGGCAACCAGCTGTCGCAGACAACGACCTACAGCGTGGGCGGCATCGACAGCGGCTTTGTGAACCGGACCGACAGCAGTTTCAAACCGTGCTCGGCGAATTGGATGCCATCCCTGCCTTTGCAGGTCAGCACGACCCGGACCGACTCGGTCAGCGGCACCTTGACGCGGACGATGGGGTATGACCACGACTGCGCGACTGGACTGATGAAAACGTCGACGGTGGAGCCGAGTGGTGGCAGCCTGACGGTGGTGACCACCTATGGCCGCACCAACGCGTTCGGCCTGGTCAACACCACGACACAAAGCTGGAGCAATCCGACCATTGGGAGCACGCTGTCGCGCACCGTGTCGGACGTGACCTACGATGCCAACGGCCGCTATCCATTGATCGTGAAGAACGCCCTGGGCCATACGGAAAACTATACCTACGAAGCGGGTACCGGCGCCAGGAAGACAGCCCTGGACATCAACGGCCTGAGCACCAGCTGGATCTCCGATGGCTTCGGGCGCGTCACGAAGGAGGTGCGCCCTGACGGCAATGAAGTCCGTTCCTATCTCAAGCAATGCGCCGCCGATTGCCCGGCCCAGGCGACGATGGCACGTGTCATCGACACCCTACACGGCAGCAATCGTATCGCCGTGCCGGCGATCAGCTACAGCGACTCCGTGGGCCACGTGCTGCGCACGTTGAGCTGGGGATTCGACGGCAGGGCGGTCAATGCCGACCAGCGGTACGATTCGCTGGGGCGCCTGTATGAAACCGACCAGCCGCATTTTGATGGCGCCAGGGCGTTCCTGGCCAGCCGGCTGGAATATGACATTCTGAACCGCGTCATCCGCAGTTCGGTGATGGACGAGGCCGGGACGTTGAAAACCACGCGCAACGACTATTCGGGATTCGCAACGGTGGTGACCAATGCGCTCACGCAAAGCCGTACCGAGACGCGCAACGTACTGGGGCAGCTCATCCAGGTCAAGGACCCGAATAACAAGCTGACGAAGTTTGGCTACGAACCATTCGGGGCACTGAATAACACGATCGATCCCAACGGGAATGTGATCAAGGTCAGTTATGACCTCTGGGGTCGCAAGACGCAGTTGCAGGACCCTGACCTGGGCACGATCGATTACGGCGTTGACCCGCTCGGGAGGACCTATCAGCAAGTTACGCCGAAGCTGCGTCCGCGCTTGCAGGCTGGCGGGACCTTACCTGGCATATTAATGTCATATGATGATCTGGATCGGATGACTGTTCGATCGGCGCCTGACCTGAATAGCTTTTGGGTGTATGACGGCGCCGCCAACGGCAAGGGCAAGCTGCAGGAAGCCTATACAACGATGGGGACGGTCAAAGACTACGACCGCACCCATACCTACGACAGCCTGGGCCGGCCGTTGACGACATCGCAGAGCTTGCAGCTGATCAGCTACACGTCCCAAAACGTCTACGACGCATGGGGCCGACCTATTCAGCAGGTGTACCAGCGCGGCACGGACGCGGCCAAGAAGTTCGACATCCGGTACAACAACATGGGCTATATGGTGCGCCTGGAGCGCGGCAGCCAAGTCCTGTGGAAAGTGACGAAACAGGACGCGGCTGCCAGGGCGAACGGTATACTACTGGGAAACGGCTTGTCGCAGTCGCGTACCTTCAACGATTACACGGGCCACCTGAGCGGCACCAGTCTGACGACATCGGCCTCGGTCGAGCATCTGTCGGAAGGTTATACTTATGATGTGCTGGGCAACGTGGGGACGCGCGATCAGTATTGGGACGGCGTAGGCTTCCATGAATCGTTCGAATATGACACATTGAACCGCCTTTGGACCAGTACGGTCTTTGGCCAGCCCAAGCAGACCTTTACCTATGACGACGCCGGCAACATGCTCAGCAAGACCGGGGTTGGAAGCGGCGCCTATGCTTATCCTCTCCAAGGAGCGACGGCGGTTCAGCCACACGCGGTACAAAACATCACGGGCCTCACCGGCAGTTTTGTATATGACAAAAATGGCAACTTGACTAGTAGTCCGAGTTGTGCAGGTTGTCCGGCACGTTCCGCGACCTGGACCAGCTTCGACATGCCGCTCAAGATGGCCAAGGGAACGACTACGGCGAACTTCGTCTACGGGCCGGAACACCAGCGCACGCGTCAGGACCGCAGCGACGGCAGTTCGGTGATTTATGCCGGCGCGCAGGAAGTGGAAAGCAAGGGCGGTCAGGTGACGGTGAAGACCTACTGGCCATTCAGCGTGGGTGTAGAAATGGACCGTCCGGGCGCGACGGCAAGTGAGCTGAACTGGACGCATCTGGACCGTCTCGGCAGTCCGGTGGCGATGACGGACGACAAGGGCAACCTGCGCGAGAAGTTCGCCTACGATGCCTGGGGCAAGCGGCGCACGCTGGATGGCGTCTCGACACCTGACACGCTGGATGGACAGACCGACAACCGCGGCTTTACCGGCCACGAGATGCTGGACCAACTGGATTTGGTGCACATGAATGGTCGGGTATATGATCCGTTTGTGGGTAAGTTCCTGTCGGGGGATCCGCTAATTCAAGATCCATTAAATGGCCAGAACTATAATCGTTATAGCTATGTGCTGAATAACCCAACGAACCTTATTGATCCAACGGGATTTGCTTCCCAGAGTGTGGAGATTTTGGGTAGCCTCCAGGAAAGTAGATTGGCGAATGAAGCGGGATTATTCGCACTACAGAACAGTGTTGGAAATGTCAGGGTTACAGTACAGCCATTAAACCTGGTTGGAAAGTTACCTCCTAAACTTGGCACTAGAATTCCACAACGTTTTCAATTTACGGCGTATCAAATTTCAGTTGAGGATGAATCGGCAAACAGAAGTAGCCCATCCGGTCCATTGCTAGGACCTAACGGCGGCTTTTGCGATGCAGGCTGCGGAGAGTCAGCTCCAAGAGTAGGGGATCAGTTGGCTTGGGCATCTCAGAAAGGTTTTTATGTCCATCAGGATGCCGGTTCTGATGTCTTTGGCAAAGATATTGGCAAGGACAATCTAAAGGCAGTCGATGAAGGGCACGAATGGGCGGATTCCGCAGCTCATCAGTCGGCCCAATACACATATATTCATGCAATGAGAAATCCTAGCCAGACCGTCGATCAGGCGAGAGATGCATCCAATCAGTTCGTCCAAAATGCTGCTTCAATGGCATTGGATGCTAAAGCGGGCGGTGACTTGCATAAGGCGTACTTCTGGTTTGGCGTGGCATTGCATACGATGCAAGATTCAACTTCTCCGTCCCATCAAGGTTTTCAATTGTGGACTGGCAACGAAACCAAGATGGAAGTGTTTACCCATGTTCGGAATGAGATGCTCAAGCCTTCTTCGAACAGCGATCTCTATCAGGTAACCAGGCAAGCATGGAAATCCTTCCAGAACAATGATTTAAGCGGATTTGGAGTCAAATGAATATGGCTAGGGTAATGTTTTTCATCAGCGCTATATTTTTCTGTACCAGCGCGCTGGCTGTTGGTGATCCGGCAGTGGTTTTGTCATTTCTTGGTGAAGTGTTAGTGTTGGCATTCGCGACAGTTTACATATTGGCCGTAAAGACTCAATGGAAGAGAAAAGCTAAAGCATTATTTTCCATTTTGTTCGGAGCTGCGGGGATCGTCGTCGTTGCCAATATACCTAGCTATGAAAAATATGCGGGATGGCTCGACGCAGCATCGTTAATTGGAGTTGTGACCTCCATCTTAGTGGCGCTTTTTTTACTACGTCCTCGCCATGCGTCCTTGTTAAAAGAGCGGGATTCTGAACAGAGCTAGGAGTACTAGTCTTTTACAAGCACGGCTGATTCGGCAAACACTGCAGGCGGCAACACCAATGGCAATGGCGGTAACGGCAGCAACGGCGGGAAAACTCCAGATCCATGCGCGGGACAAGATAGCTGTTCAGTAGGTGGCGTTCCGACTGTTGTGGTGAGGCCTCCTGAAAAGCAGTTGATGAGGGATCTGGATCGGGAAAATCGGTCGTTTGCTACTACTGGATGTTTTGGTGGTGGACAAATTTGCTTTGGGCCTGGGACGATTGGTTCTATTACCGCCAAGGGGTTGGGCTGGCAAAACCCACTATACAAGGCTGCAGTTAACCTGTTCAAGAATTCCGAACTGTCCAACGCAGGGCGGGCGTTGACCAAGCATCCTGAACTGATTGGGGAAACGAAAGAGACGCTGCGGCAGACTTTGCGAACAGATGGCGCTATAAATGATGCAGCGCATACTGCATTAAAAGAAATCATGCGAGATGGAGTGACGACGACCCCGACACTTGGTCGGTATGGAACTGTAACTCAGATTCAGACTCCAGGTGGTTTTGGCGCTCGTTGGGCATCTGACGGCAGCTTTATCGGTTTCATTAATCCATAAGGACTACAAGTATGGCGAACTCTGAAATTTATCGATGGCGGAAAACTACGGACATCAATCGCGAGCACGCCCTCTTTGAGTTGCTGAAGGGTGAGGTTCAGTTACTGGATGTCGGATTCACGGATGAAGGGATTTTTGAAGTTGCTTTCAACCCGAGTATTGGTGGCAAGGTGATGGAATTGGAGGTGCTTTTGAGTCTACTTGACCAAGGTAAAGTTCTCGCAGAGAGTGATCGGTAATTCAGCAAGAATTAACTCGACGCGCGACGCGCGCGACGGGTTCGGTTCCGGCATTCGGACGCGGACTCGGCCGTAGTTGGTTGGAGCGACCCAATCAGTCGCTGCGCGATCCCGCCAGCCGCGCGCGGATAGCAAGGGCCACGTTTGGTTCGTTCGCGGGCTACAGGGCGCGCGCCTTGTGGCGCTTGCCGCCGCGCTGCGCCGGCAGTCAGGCCAACTACAGCAAAGGCACAGCCGCTGCGGGGGAAATCGGCGCTGCGCGCCGATGTTCACATAACGCGTCATTCCACAAAGTCGTCCCAGTCGTTGCGCTGTGCTCCACTTGGTAGGGCGACCGCTGCGCGCCCTGCGGGTTCGCGGAACGAGGCGTTATGTCTTGCGCCCCTGCGCGTCTGCCAGGCCATCATGTGCGCCTTGCGGGCGCAGCAAGCGGTCAGCGTTACGGCGTGCGCGCCGTCGGCGCTTACGGTCGCGCGCTGCCGTCAGCCAGGGGGAAAGCACAAGCCAGTCAGGTGCACACGGCGCGCTGCGGCGCCCGCGCCTTCGCTTGCCGCCGTAGAGCCATGCGCTGTCGCGCATGTCGTTCCGCAGGCGCATTGCTGCGCAACGCGAAACCCCTGCTACACCTTCGCCGTTAGTCAGGTCGAACGCAACCCCAACCCCGAGTCGCTATGCTACGCGGCCTTGACCGAACCGGCGCCGCCGGCGATGCGGCAATCATGGAAATATTGTTTATATCGTTTATATTATTAATAAAAGAGCCGTCCCCAACCCGCTGCCGATGGCGTGGGTGATGGGTGCGGCGTTCTCTTTAGCGGCTAAGAAGGTCAGCCCGGTCAACTACTCAAGTTGCTGACCATCTTGCGGGTCTGGTACTTCATGATCATGCCGTCGAGCAGGGCCTTGATGATGCGGTGTCCTTCGTCCGGCATCATGCTCACGGCCTCGAACTGCAAGGCCAGGTCGTCGGACGGCCCGCGCTCGGTCTCGTCGAACACCAGCATATCCAAACTCACGCACGGGGGCTTGGCCAGGCAAGCCATTCGATAGCGTCGAGGACGCACGCAAATGGACGCGACGGTTTGTGCAGTGGTACAACCACCAGCACAAGCATAGCGGCTTGAAATTCGTGACACCTGCACAGCGCCATCATGGCCAGGCACCAGAGATTCCACGACGCCGCGAGCAGGTCTACGAGGCCGCGAAACAACGCCGACCGGAGCGATGGTCCGGCGCTACAAGAAACTGGAATCTGAAGGATGAAGTCTGGCTAAATCCTGAACGGGATCAGCCGGAAATACCAAAGCAAGTCGCATAACTTTACGCGACATCTTTGTTGACAATTACCGAAGTTGCAACGGTTTGATTGCCAAAAAAGAAAATTTGTGGACTTTGCACACTTTCCACGGCATAATTTTAGTTAATTGATAATTTGATTGCCAGTCAACATTCCGCCTTGGAATGGCAGTTGCCCCCGCTAGTCGTAAATTGGGTGGCAGTCGTCGCCCTCCCGCAGCCGCTGTGCTATCACCAACACCTAGTGGCTTCCTAAGCAAACCTTCATGATTTCGGCGCTCTTTCCTTTTTGTCGCTTTCATGCGCTCCGCCTGTTCCGGGCTCATCCTCTTATCGTTGCGGGCTGCGTGGCGTCGCTGTTGCTGTTGATCGCCTCTCTGGCACTGCTGGCTCAAGAAGTCCAGGCGACGAAGTTGGCCAACGGCCAGTTGGATGAACTGCGTCGCGTCGCGTCCCGGCCCGTCGTGGTCGAACCGACGGCCGGCAATCAGCCGGCGGCACCGACGTTGCCATGGTTCCAGAGCTCGGACCTGGTCGCCCAATTCAACCGTGTGGCGGAAGAGAGCAAGCTGCCGCTGGATGAAATCGGCTACATGCTGGAGGAAGGGGCAAACCGCCCCTATCTGCGTTACCGGGTCACGATAACGGTGGCCGCCAGCTATCCGGCGATCCGCCAGTTCGTCGGCAATGTGACGTCGACCATGACGCACGTGGATCTGGACAGCATCAGCTGCACCCGCGCCGATATCGTGGTTGCGCCACTAACGTGCGAGCTGGCGTTCTCGGCTTATTTCAGGGCGGAAGCGCATGGATAAGGCGGCCCGCATCCGTTGGGCGATCTTGCTGACTGTGTTGGCGGCTACGTTCGCGGCGGTATTCTATCCCGCTGCGGATGGCGCGGTCACCGAGGTGTCCGCCGCCGCACAGCGTCAGCCTGCTGCCCCGACCGCGCTGGTGAGCGTGGTGGACGATGCGGCCATCGCCGATACCGAAGAGGCCGGTGACGTGGATCCCTTCGCCCCGCGCGGCTGGCAGGCGCCCCCGCCACCGGCGCCACCACCGCCACCGGCTCCGCTGATTGTGGCGGCAGTGGACCTGACGCCGCCCGGACCGCCCGAATTACCGTTCCGTTTTGTCGGCAGCATGAATGACAACGTGGAGCAGGTGGTGTATCTGGCGCGCGGTGACCAGGCCTTTGTCGCCCGCACCGGCGAGGTGCTCGACACACAGTACAAGGTGGTGGCGATCAATCCGAAGCAAATTGAATTTGAATATCTTCCCACCGGCGCCAAGCAGGCGCTGGTTTTTCCCGCACGCGACAACTAATCCATGACCCGATTCTTCCAGCGTTTCCCTTTCCGACTGGCGGTAAGCCTGATCTGTACGGCTTTTCTGGCCGGCTGCGCCGCCGAGCGTCATCACCGCGACGGCATGGCGGCCATGGAGGCGCATAACTATCCGAAGGCGGTCGCGGAACTGGTGCAGGCCGCTGAATTGAAACCCAAGGATGTGGAGTACCGCAATGACTGGTTGCGTGCCAGGGAAAACGCGACTGGCAAGCTGTTGGCAGGCGCTGCGGCTTCGGCGGCCGAAGGGAAGGTCGCCGAGGCCGAGCAGTCCTATCGCGCGATCTTGCAATTCGACCGGGACAACGCGCGGGCATTGGCGGGAATAGAAGCGCTTGCCAGCGGCGCGCGGGCGGCGGACGATGCGGCGCAGGCGCGCGCCGCCTTCAAACAGGGCGATGTGGCGACAGCGTCCGAGTTGGTGGCACGTGCGTTAAAGAATGTGCCGGGCCAGCCGGAGGCGAAAGCGGTGCGCCGCGATATCGAAGCGCTGGAGGCACAAGAGATGCTGGTGACGCCGACCCTGGGCGGCAGCTACAAAAAGCCGATCAATCTGGAATTCCGTGACGCCAGCATCAAGATGGTGTTTGACGCGCTGTCGCGCACGACCGGCATCAATTTTATCTTCGACCGGGATGTCAAGAGCGACCTGCGCACCACGGTGTTCC
Source organism: Duganella sp. GW821-FHT07G03 (assembly GCF_059418605.1). Classification (NCBI taxonomy): domain Bacteria; kingdom Pseudomonadati; phylum Pseudomonadota; class Betaproteobacteria; order Burkholderiales; family Oxalobacteraceae; genus Duganella; species Duganella sp. GW821-FHT07G03. Next base: position 176,420 of record NZ_JBWKQE010000012.1, on the reverse strand, counting down.
TGAAGCAGACCAAGCTGGATGATGCGATCGACGTCATCCTGTCGACGGCCCAGCTGGACAAGAAGATACTCAACGCCAGCAGCGTGCTGATCTACCCGAACACACCGGCCAAGACACGCGAATACCAGGACTTGATGGTGAAGGCTTTCTACCTGTCCAATGTGGAAGCCAAGCAGGCGGCCAACATGCTCAAGACCGTGCTGAAGCTGAAGGATATCTACGTCGACGATAAATACAATTTGCTGGTGTTGCGCGAGAGTCCTGAGTCGATCGCGTTGGCCGAGAAGCTGATTGCGCTACAGGACCTGGAAGAGCCCGAGGTGATGCTGGATGTCGAGGTGCTGGAGATTAATCGCTCCCGCCTGCTGAACCTGGGCATCCAGTGGACCAACCAGTTCACGGTGACGCCGCTGGCGGTCACGACGACCGGCACCGGTTCAACCGGTACTGGCAGCAACGGCTCCGGGACGGTCGGCACGTCGTCGATGAAGTTGAGCGACCTGAAATCGCTCAACTCCTCGGTACTCGGCATTACGCCGCCGAGCGCGACCGTCAGTGTGCAGAAGACCGATGGCGATGCCAATCTGCTGGCCAACCCGCGCATCCGCGTGCGCGACCGCGAAAAGGCCAAGATCCTGATCGGCGACAAGGTGCCGGTGGTGACTACCACCAGCAGCGGTACTTTCGTGACCGAGAACATTCAATATCTGGACGTGGGCCTGAAACTTGAGGTCGAGCCGGACATTCATTTGCGCGATGAGATCGGCCTGAAGCTGTCGCTGGAGGTGAGCTCGCTGGTGTCGTCGATCAAGACCAATAACGGCTCGCAAGCCTACCAGATCGGCACACGCAACGTGAACACCGCGCTGCGCCTGAAGGATGGCGAAACCCAGATACTGGCCGGCCTGATCAACGACGAGGACCGCTCGTCGGCCAACCGCATCCCGTTGCTGGGTGACTTGCCCGTGCTGGGCCGACTGTTCGGCAGCCAGAACGACAACCGGCAAAAGACCGAGATCGTACTGTCGATTACGCCTCACCTGATACGCAACATCCAGCGCAAGAGCGCCGCCGCCGAATCGTTCTGGTCCGGCACGGAGGCCAGCCTGCGCAATCGGCCTTTGCAGTTGCGCAGTTTCGATCCCGCAGCCGATCAGGCGTCCGCAGCCGGCGCTCCACGCAATGCGGCGCCGGCTGCCGGATCTGCCAACGTTGCTGGTGCACCGGTGATGTCGGCGCCGGGATCGGCGAACGCGCCTACGTTGACCTGGGCAGGACCGGCCGGCGCCCGTGTCGGCGAGACCGTGACGTTGACGTTGAACATGGACAGTCATGAACTGCTGCGCGCGACGTCGCTGCAACTGGCGTTCGATCCAGCGGAGCTGGAGATACTGGCGGTGGACGAGGGCGACTATTTCGTCAAGGGGGGCGCCAGCACCTTCAGCAAGGCGATCGATGCGGCCAGTGGACGCGTGTCGATCGGCGCGGGCGTCGCCAACGGCTCCGGCGCCAAGGGCGCTGGCCGGGTGCTGACGGTGATGGTGAAAGCGCGCGCGCCCGGCAACGGCAATGGCGTTGCCGTCATCGCCATGACGCCGATCGGCGGTGAGCGGGCGGTCGGCCGGCCCGGCCTGCCGTTGGCCCATCCCTTGCAGGTGACCCGATGACGAGAATCTTGCGCGGCGCAAGGGGGATGTTCGGCTTCAGCCTGATCGAGTTGTTGGCTGCGTCTGCGATCCTGGGTCTGTTGGCAACGGTTGCCGTGCCGTTTGTCGAGACCTCCATCAAGCGCCAAAAGGAACAGGCATTGCGGATCGCGCTGCGCGATATCCGTCAGGGTATCGACGCCTACAAAAAAGCGGTGGTTGATGGAAGCATCAAACTGGCCGACGTGGATGCCAGCGGCTACCCGGCCACGCTGACCGACTTGGTGGCTGGCGCTGCCAACGCGAAGAATGGCGGCAAGCCGCTGTATTTTTTGCGGCGCATCCCGCGCGATCCTTTCAGCGCGGATGTATCGACTGCGGCAGTCGATACCTGGGGGCTGCGCAGTTTTGCGTCGTCGGACAAGAACCCGGCCAAGGGCAAGGATGTGTTCGACGTCTATTCGACATCGGGCGGAACCGGCTTGAACGGCGTGCCGTACCGGGAGTGGTGACCATGCGCGCAAGCAAAGGGTTCACTATGATCGAATTGTTGGTGACGCTGGCGATCATCGGCATGCTGGTGTCGCTGGCCGCGCCGCGCTACTTCGGTAATATCGACCGGGCCAGGGAGGATGTGTTGCGCGAGGATCTGTACATCATGCGTAGCGCGATCGACCATTTCTATAGCGACCACAATGTCTATCCGGCCAAGCTGGACGATCTGGTGACGGAAAAATATCTGCGTAGCCTGCCGATCGATCCCTATACACAAAGCGCGCACAGTTGGTTCCCTGTTCCGCCGACCGACGCCTCCCTGGGCGGTGTTGCTGATGTGAGGAGCAACGCCACGGATATCGGGCGCGATGGCACGCCGGTGAAGGGCTGGTGAAGCATGCAGCGACAACAAGGATTTAGCTACGTGGTGGTGATGTTCCTGGTCGCCGTGCTGTCCATTGTGTCGGTGCGGGCGCTGGAGAACACGCTGACCACCGAGCGCCGCGACAAGGAAGCCCAGTTGCTGATGGTCGGCCAGACCTACGCGGACGCCATCGCCGCCTACTACAACGGCTCGCAGGGGACGCAGAAGCGCTTTCCCCAAAAGCCGGACGACTTGTTGTTGGACGAGCGTGCCAACAGCATCGTCCGGCCGCTGCGCAAGTTGTACCGCGATCCGATCACCGGCTCCAAGGCATGGGGCTATGTCCGCAGCGGCGACGACCTGATCGGCGTGTATTCGCTGTCGACCTTGAAACCGCTCAAGCGCGACCAGTTTCCCGCCCAGCAGGCCAGCTTCAAGAATGCGGCCAGCTACCAGGATTGGAAGTTCGTCTATGTTCCGCGGTAAGGGCGCCGGTTTTACGCTGCTGGAACTACTGGTGGTGATTGTGATCATCGGCCTACTGGCTGCGTTCGTGGGCCCCCAGTATTTTGCCCAACTGGAGCGCTCCAAGGCCCAGATCACCCGCGCCCAGATCGACGCCATGGACAAGGGGCTGATCCAGTACCGCATCGATACCGGCCACTATCCGGCGCAGGAGCTGGGGCTGGTGGCCCTGTTTGCGCCGCCGCCCAACGAGGCCCTGTGGCGCGGCCCGTATCTGAAAAACGCCTTGCCGCAGGATGGCTGGGGCCGGGCCTATGTGTACAAGCTGCCCGGCAGCAATGATCGCGACTTCGAGGTGATCTCCTACGGTAGCGACGGTGTGCCCGGTGGCGAGGGTAACGCGGCCGATATCACCAACTGGCAATAGACAAGGATGAGCATGCAGTTTCGCGCCAAAGTATTGAACCAGCAGATGGTGGTCGATCACATTGAGGTGGACGCTTCCAGCGAGGCGGAGGCGCGCTGTTTTGTGGCGTCGTCGGGGGCCAGGGTGTTGGACCTGCGGCCCGTGCGCGCCGGGCTGAAGCGGTCATCGCGGCCCAAGAAATTCAATTTGAGCGTGTTCAACCAGCAGCTGCATTCGCTGCTGGACGCCGGCCAGACGGTGGTGGAAGCGATCGAGGTGCTGGGCCAGAACGACCGGCGCGGCCGCCACCGGGCGATCTACGACACCCTGCTGCAAGGGCTCAAACAGGGCAACCAGTTGTCGGACGCGATGGCGATGCTACCGTCGGTGTTTTCACCGCTGTATATCGCCATGGTGCGCGCCAGCGAGACCACTGGCACCGTGCGGGCGGCGATCCGCCGCTTCATGCTGTACCAGCGCCAGGTCGACGACATACGCGGCAAGATCGCGGCGGCGGCGACTTACCCAGCCATCCTGCTGAGTGTCGGCTTCCTGGTGATCAGTTTCTTGCTGTTGTATGTGCTGCCGCGATTTAGCGCCGTTTATGACGACGCCGGTCCTAGCCGGCATGGCGAGGCGGGTTTTGTGCAGCTATGGGGTGGCTTCGTGCGCAACAATACGGTGCTGGCCTGGTCGGGCGTGATCGTCGCCGCCGCCGCCGTGCTGGCGGTGGTGCTGCATCCGGCCTTACGCGCCTTGGCTTATCGTAAATTGCTGGCCTTGCCGTGGCTAGGCGAGCGGGTGCTGGTGCTGCAACTGGCGCGCCTGTACCGCACGCTGGGGATGCTGCTGCGCAGCGGCGTCAGCGTGTTGTCGGCCATGCGGATGACGCAGGCTTCGATGCCGGTCACCATGCACGCCGATTTGACTGCGGCGGTGCTGGCGGTGAGCCAAGGGCAGGCCATGTCCAAGGTGATGAGCGAGTATAACCTCAGCACCGAGGTGGCGCAGCGGCTGTTGCTGGCGGGCGAGTCGTCCGGCAATCTGGACGAGATGATGGAGCGCATCGCCGACTTCTACGACGAGGAAACTGCGATCTGGATCGATACCGCCGGCCGTCTGATCGAGCCAATACTGATGCTGGCTATCGGCGCCGTGGTGGGCGCCATCGTGTTGATGTTGTACAGCCCGATCTTTGACCTGGCCAATATCGTTTGATTTTATTTTTTAGCCTTTACCTATGCTCACTTTAACCCTGCTTGGCGATATCACGCGCACGGCGATGCCCTCCGTTTCCTGGTTGACCAATTTGTCCGAACGACTGGCGTTGCCACGCGAGGTAGCGCTGGCCGCTGTCGCCGACCTGCTGGCAAGTCCAATGTTGGGCGCTGCGGCGATACGGATGTTGACGCCGGCGTTTGAACAAGCCAGCTATGGCGACATGGTGGCACGCCACCTGCTGGTCGGCAGCGACGAGCAGGGCCGGCTGGTCGCGATACTGGGCATGCCACTGGATGCCGATGTCGGCGGCTGGCTTGCGCAGTTTCCGCTGCGGGAAATCTATCTCGGCGACGCGGTGGCGATCCACGCCAAGCTGGAGTCGCATGAAGGAATGTTCAGCGCCGTGGCCGATGCCGTGGGCGTGGAGAGCGTCAGCGAGCTGGCGCGCGACGACAGTGCCGACCTGACGCTGACTTCGATACAGGGCGAAGCCAGTCCCGCCGTGCGCCTGATCAATTCGACGGTGTTCGACGCCTTGCGTTTCGAGGCCAGCGACATCCATATGGAGTGCTTGCCCCAGGGGTTGGTGATCAAGTTCCGCATCGATGGCGTGCTGAACAAGATCGCCTCGGTCAACAATCCGGCGCTGGCCGAGCAGGCGATTGCCCGCATCAAAGTGCTGGCGGAGCTGGATATCGGTGAGAAGCGCATTCCGCAGGATGGCAGGTTCAGGGTGTCCGCTAAAGGACGCGATATCGATATCCGGGTCTCCATCATGCCCAGCATTCACGGCGAGGATGCTGTGCTGCGCGTACTCGACAAGAAGGCGCTGACCGACAGCGTGCAGCGATTGACGCTGGACTCGCTCGGCTTCGATAGCCAGACCATCCATTTGTTGCGCCGCCTGGCCGCCGAACCTTACGGGATGATGCTGGTGACCGGTCCCACCGGCAGCGGCAAGACTACCACGCTGTATGCGGCGCTGACCGAGATCAACCACGGCGAAGACAAGTTCATCACCATTGAAGACCCGGTGGAATATCAGCTGCCTGGCGTGTTACAGATTCCCGTGAACGAGAAGAAGGGCTTGACCTTCGCGGTCGGCCTGCGCTCCATCCTGCGCCATGATCCGGACAAAATCCTGGTGGGAGAAATCCGCGACGCGGAGACCGCGCAGATCGCGGTTCAATCGGCTCTGACGGGCCACATGGTGTTCACCTCGGTGCACGCCAACAATACCTTCGACGTGATCGGGCGCTTCATGCACATGGGGGTGGATCCGTACAATTTTGTGTCCTCGCTGACCGGAGTGGTGGCGCAGCGGCTGCTGCGGCAAAACTGCCCGCATTGCAACGCGCCGACCGAGGTCAGCCCCGAATTGCTGAGCGAGTCCGGCATCAACGACCCGGAAACCTATCGCTTCCATGCTGGCAAGGGCTGCGCGCAGTGCCGCAATACCGGTTACAAGGGACGGCGGGCGGTGGCCGAGGTGTTGCGCCTGACGGACGAAATACGAGAAATGATTATCGCGCGCGCCTCTATCCGCGCCTTGAAGGAACAGGCCCGGAAGGAGGGCACGCGCTTTCTGCGCGATGTGGCGCTGGACCTGGTGCGTGCCGGCCATACGACTTTGCAGGAGGTGAATCGTGTCACGTTTGTTGCCTGAAACGATAAAAGTGGGATTATTTCCCGGTGGCTGCTGGATGAAGCGTGGGCGTGGAGCTCCCATCGTCGCGCCGGGGTCGGACGGCGTGTCCGACCCCGGCGCGTTGCTGGCGGCACTTGCCACCTTGTTGGCGCAGCTGCCCAAGCCGCGCGTCGGCAAGACTCGGCTGCATGTGCTGGTGTCGGATAGCCTGGCGGCCATCGCCGTGTTGCCATGGCAGGAGACGCTGGCCGGCGAGGCGGAACTGCTCGCGTATGGTCAAGCTTGTTTCGAGCGCGCCGGCTGCCAGATGGACGACAGTTGGGTGATGCAGGTCAGTTTCCGCCGTTTTCGCGCGGCGGGGATAGCGTATGCCTTGCCCCGTCCCTTGATGGGGAAATTGCAGGCCGTGTGCGAAGACGCTGGCCTGCGTCTGGCGACGGTACTGCCGGTGTCGGCCGCTGCCTACTGGCGGCAGCCGGCAACCCGGACTACCGGATGCAGCGTGGTCTTGCTGGAGGAGGCATCCCGCTTGACGGCCTTGATCCACGATGGCGGTCGTTTGATAGCGCGCGACGTGCAGCCGTTGATGGACGACGTCCATGCCGCCGGGCTGCGCTTGCTGAAGCGGGTGAGCGCGGGCCACGGTGCTGTGGATGCCGTTCAATACTGGCCCGCCGTTGCTCCGGAGCCGCCGGCCGACTGGGTGCGTGCCTGTTTGCCTGATGCCCGGCTGACGCCGCTGCTTGCCGATGTGTGGAGTTAAACGATGGAATTGATGTCCCGATATTTGAAGCCGCGCCCGCGCATGGTGGCCCCAGTGCTGGTCGCGGCGGCGCTAACGGCGTGCGCAGGCGTTTGGCTGATGCTGGCTGCGCTGCATGAACATGAGGCGAGGGCAGTGATTTTGTCCCGTACCGCCGTGCTGCGAACGGCTCAAGTCCGTCCGCCGGTGGTGGTGCCGACCAAGGCGGAAAACGAAGCACAGAAACAGTGGGCGACGCTGAAATCCGAGCGCGATTTTGCGTGGGCGCCATTGTTCGGCGCCCTGGAGAAGGCCAGTAGCGCGGATATCGAACTGCTCGAATTCCAACCCGACAAGGGCAACCGCCGGGTGATGCTGCGCGGAGAAGCCAAACACCAGGCCGCGTTGGTGGCGTTCATCGATGCGCTGGCGGAACAGCCGGTGCTCAGGCATGTGCATCTGACCCACCAAAAGGTCCGCCGGCGCGACCGCTTGCAGACCATCGTATTCGAGATCAAGGCCGGCGTGAAATAGGCCGGGTAGGCGCGAATTCGCGCGGCCCTTTCTGTCGTTGGCGAAAAGACAGCGGTAGCGTCTGCCGCCGGACGATTGCTTGGCCGAAGCAATCTTCGCCAGCCCGACCGTCGCGGTCGGCATGCAGGCAGGCCGCCAATACACACCAGTTTGCAATTGTCATCCCTCACTCCTTTTAATTGGTGAAAAGACATGCCACACGGCTTGGACACCACATCGCTATCTATCTGCAAGGAAAAACGTTGAGCAACGCCAACAACAGTGGCTTAAGTTTTAACTAAATTCAGACAAGCTCTGCAATATCTGTCACAAATCGTAACAAATATCAATAAAGTGGTGTAAAAATAAATATTCATACAACAATATTGCTTCATAAAAGAACAATGTTATATTGCTTTTCAGACCATAGTCGTCTGGGATGCACTTCGGTGATGACGACTGGCGGTTGATATTTCAGGGCTATAAAGCTTTCCACAAGAAACCAAAATAGTAAGGATAGTTTTTTATGATGTTCCACACCAAACAATTCAAACTGGCCGCCGTGGCCGCAGCCCTGTTGGCCGCGAGCGCTGCTCATGCTTCCTCCGGCCTGACCGCCGACCTGGCCAAGCTGGTGCCGATGACCGGCAACACCTCGGATTTGAGCAACTGGCGCTTTGCACCGGGCCAAAGCTTCAACGGCGTCGCAGGCGCATTGGATGGCGTCGCCATGTTGACTTTTCAAACCACCAAGGGGCCTAACAAGGGGACCTACGCCTGTTCCGGTTCGTTGTTGGCGGGCGGGCAGTATGTGTTGACCGCAGCGCACTGTGCCGACGACTTCTCGTCGATGAAGGTAGATTTTGGTTTCTATAACGGCAAAGCAGCCGTGACCCGCAACGTCTCGGTCGGCAACGCCTATGTGAACAAGGCCTGGCACGGCGAGGAGGCTTCGCTCGATGCCGGTTCCGACATGGCCATCCTGAAGCTGGACACCGCCGTCACCGGCATCAAAGGCTATCACCTGAGCACGACCAACGACGTCGGCAAGGATTATCTGATGGCCGGTTACGGCACTACCCAGAAGGCCACCACGAATAGCCCGACCAACTGGAATGATGGCAATTATGGCCACTACGGCTACAACACCTTCGACGTCGACAGCAAGACCTTCAACGAAGCGGTTGGCAACACGGTCCCAAACTGGGGCTACGACCCCGCTTTCTACGCACCGGGCACCACTTACATGAGCGATTTTGACAACGGCAGCGCCGATCAAAACACGCTGGGCCGTATTGCCGACATCACCGGCAAGCATTGGAGCAGCGGTACCGGACGTGGCGCGAATGAAGCATTGATCGCCGGTGGCGATTCCGGCGGCGGCGACTTCGTCTGGAACGGTACGGAATGGCTGCTGTCTGGCGTGCATTCGTGGGGCTGGCAGGGCAAAAGCGCGTGCGGCGTCGTCGGCCTGGCAGGCTGCGATGTCGCTGAGCTGAACGGTTCCAGCTACGGCGACCTGTCCGGTTCCACCGCGACGTATTCGCATGTCGCCTGGATCAACTCGGTAACCGCCGTACCTGAACCGGAAACCTACGCGATGATGCTGGCCGGCCTGGCGCTGGTCGGCGTGGCCCGCCGCCGCAAGCAGGCCTGATCTTTCAGGCGTAAAAAAGCCCCGTCTGCACTGGGCGCGCTCAACAGCGCGTTCAGGCAGGCGGGGCTTTTTCCATGGGCCGCGGTGTTACTTCAGGTATTTGGCCAGCCAGCCGTGCACCTCGCTGTAGAAGTAGCGGCTGTTTTCGCCTTTCAAGATCCAGTGGTTCTCGTCCGGGAACACCAGCAGCTTGGCCGGCACGTTCAGGCGATGCTGGGTCGCATAGTTCATCAGCGCGTTGTTGGCCGGCACTCGATAGTCCAGCTCGCCGACCGAAATCAGGATGGGCGTGGTGAAGCCCGTGCCCTGGTCATGATTCCCCGCCTGCATCACCGGGCTCTGCTCGCGCCATACCGCCTTGTCGCCCCATACCGGGCCGCCGCTGTTGACTTCGCGGCCGTGGATGCTGTCGCTGCTGCCCCACTGCATCACCAGGTCCATCTCGCCCGCGTGCGAGACGAAGGCCTTGTAGCGCGTGGTGGTCGCCTGCAGCCAGTTGGCCAGGTGGCCGCCGTAGCTGGCGCCGCCGGCCGCCAGACGGCTGCCGTCGACATAGCCGTATTTCCTGACCGCCTCGTCGACCGCCTCGTTGAGCTCGTCGCCCGGACCCTTGAGCGGATCGCCCTGGATGGCGCGCGCGAATTCCTCGCCGTAGCCGGTCGAACCCTTGTAGTCGGTCAGCAGCACCACATAGCCGGGCTGCGCCAGCAGGTGGTAGTTCCAGCGGATCACGAACTGGTCGCGCCACATATTGGCGGCGCCGCCGTGGATCACCGCGAACAGCGGATACTTCTTGGCCGGATCGAAATTGGCCGGCTTGACGATCATGTTGTGGATCATGCGGCCGTCCTTGGCCTTGAACCAGAAATGCTCGGGCGCCTGCCAGTCGATGCCGGCCGCGCGCTCGGTGTTGAACGCGGTCAGGCGCTTGGGCGCGCCGTTGCCGAAGGCGTACACCTCGGGCGGGTTGATCGACGATTCCCACACGCCCACCACGGCCTTGCCGCCGGCCGCCAGCGCACCGATGCTGCCAGTCGGCAGCGATGCCTCGTCGCGCAGGTCGCCGCCCGTGTAGTTGATCGAATGCAGCTGCTCCAGGCCCGCGTGCTCGTAGCTGAACACGATGCGGTTGCCGCCGGCCGGCAGCACGAAGCGCGAGATCGAGCGGTCCAGCGTGGCCGTCAATACTTTCGGCGTTGGATTGCTCAGCGGCCAGGCGAAGCTGGCCAGGCGGCTCACGTCGTAGACCTTGCCTTCTTCCTCGGCCTCGGTCAGCGTGAACAGCGTCTTGCCGTCGGCGCTGAATTTCAGGCCGTGGTAGCTGTGCTTGTCCTGGGTCAGCTGCTGCGGTTCGCCGCCGGCCGCCGCCACGCTGAAGATCTGCGTATAGCCGGCAGCGCGCGCCGCTTCGTCGCGGTTGGTCGAGGCCGAGAACACCACCGCCTTGCCGTCCTGCGACCAGATCGCGTCCAGCGACTGGCCTTCGTCGCCCTGGCCGCCGCCGAAGCCCGGCAACGCCGCCAGCTTGCTGCCGGCCAGCAGGTCGCGCGGCGTGGCGCCCACTTCGGCGTCCATCACGAACAGGCGCACTTTTTTATCGTCGAGCCATTTGTCGAAGAAGCGCGGCGGGAAGGTTTCGTAGGCGCGCGCCGTGTACTTGCGCTCCTTGCGTTCCTTGGCGCTTTGCTTGACGTCGGCCTCGCTGGTGTTGCCGGGGTAGATGTCGCTGACGAACAGCAGCTGCTTGCCGTCCGGGCTGTACTTCGGCTGGCGCGCGCCCAGGGTCAGCGTGGTCAGGCGCTGCGCCTCGCCGCCGGCCGCCACGTCGATGCGGTACAGCTGGGCGGCGTCGTCGCCGTCGCGCTTGGCCACGAACACCAGCTGCTTGCCGTCCGGCGACCAGACCGCGCCGCTCTCGCCGCCCTTGCTGAAGGTCAGGCGGCGCGCCGGGGTGTCGTCGGTCAGCGACTTGATCCACAGGTCCGACCATTGCTCCTTGCTGTCGTAGGCCGGATCGGTGACGGAGAACACGGCCCATTTGCCGTCCGGGCTGGGCAGCGGCGCGCCGACCCGCTTCATCAGCCACACGTCTTCGTGGGTGATGGCGTGCCTGGCGGCGGCGGTGTCGGCGGCGAGCGCGCCGCCGGCCAGGCTGGCTGAAATCAATATGGCAAAAATGGAAAGTCGCGGTATAGTCATGACGAGGTCGCTGTAATGTCGGTGAAGCGACGATAGTGACCAAATCTCCCATTGCTGTCAATTATCCATCCAACCTGTGGAGTAGCCATCTATGCAGACCATCACCAAGATCCACAAAGTCGCCGCCTTCACCGCAGGCGAGCTGGGCGGTAATCCGGCCGGCGTCATGATCCGCTCGGCGCTGCCGGAAGAGGCTGCCATGCAGCGCATCGCCGCCGAGATGGGCTACTCGGAAACCGTGTTTGCCGCGCCCACCGGCGACGGCTGGCGGGTGCGCTATTTCTCGCCGGATGGCGAGGTGCCGTTCTGCGGCCACGCCACCATCGCGCTGGGCGCGGTGCTGGCGCAGCAGAACGGCGACGGCATCTTCCCGTTGACCACCAACCACGCCCGCGTCACCGTCGAAGCCCAGAGCAAGGGCGGGCAGGGCAGCGCCGCGCTGCAATCGCCGGCCACCGCCAGCGCGCCGGCCCCGGCCGCCTTGGTGACGGCCGCGCTGGCGCTGTTCGGCTACCGCCTGGCCGACCTGGACGATCGCATCCCGCCGGCCATCGCCAACGGCGGCGCCAACCACCTGGTGCTGGCGCTGGCCAGCCGTGAACAGCTGCGGGCGATGCGCTACCAGCTGGCCGACGGCCGCAGCCTGATGCGCGAGCACGGCCTGGCGACGATCTCGCTGGTGCATGCGGAAACCTTGCAGCGCTTCCACGCGCGCAATCCGTTCGCCTCCGGCGGCGTGTACGAGGACCCGGCCACCGGCGCCGCGGCGGCCGCGCTGGGCGGCTATCTGCGCGACCTCGACTGGCCGCACGGCGGCGCCATCGACATCGTCCAGGGCGAGGACATGGGCGCGCCCTGCCATCTGCGGGTGGAGATTTCCAAGCAGGCCGGCAGTTCGATCCGCGTCTCCGGCAACGCCCGCATGCTGGGCGGCTAGTCCCATTTCTTCAGCCGGCGCGCCTCGGCGACAGATCTGCCCGGCGGTGAAATGTTGTTATATACTTACTTTTATTTTAAGAAAGTATTCCAGTGCGTATCTTGCTCACCATGATGATGTGCTTTGCCGCCGGCCTGGGGCAGGCGTCCAACTTCAGCTTCGACGTCGCGCCGGGGCCGCACAGCGTCGGCCTGCGGGTGGTCGGGCAGTACGACTACGCGCGCGGCTATCTCGGCAAATACGATGTCGTCACCGGCAAGCCGGTCAGCGGCGAAAGCGCGCGGCCGGTGCAAACGGTGATCTGGTATCCGGCGCAAAAATCCGGCAAGCCGGTGGTGTACGCCGACTACTTCCGCCTGGCCGCCAGCGAGGAGCGCTTCGATCAAACGGACGCGGCCATCGCGGCCAATGTCGAAGGCCGGCTGAACGGCGCACCGGTCGGCGCCGCGCAGGCGCACGAGGAAATGAAGCGCCGCATGTGGGCGCTGCGCGACGCCAAGCCGGCCGCCGGCAAATTCCCGGTGGTGATCTATGCGCCCAGCTTCGGCGCCCAGACCTTCGAAAACGCCGACCTGTGCGAATACCTGGCCAGCCACGGCTACATCGTCATCGCCAGTCCCAGCGTGGGCGCCCGTGCGCGCGTGATGACCGACGACCTCGAAGGCATCGAGGCGCAGGCCGGCGACATCGCCTTCCTGATCGGCTACGCCCACACGCTGCCGCAGGCGGACACCGGCCGCATCGCCGTCGCCGGCTACAGCTGGGGCGGCATTTCGAATGTGTTCGTCGCCGCGCGCGACAGCCGCGTCAAGGCGCTGGTCAATCTGGATGGCTCGGTGCGCTACTGGCCGGAGCGCGTCCAGGAAGCGAAGTATGTGCAGCCGGCGCGCGTGGCCGTGCCGATGCTGTTCCTGGCCGCGCGTCCGCGCTCGCTGGAGGATCTGGCCAAGCGCGCCAAGCCCAACGCCAGCTCCCTCAACGACCTCAAGTATTCCGACCTGTACACCGTGACGTTGCCGGCGATGGAGCACTTCGCCTTCGCCTCGGAGGCGCTGCGCTTCGTCGGCGACGATGCCTATAACGACTACACGCCGGCGGAAGTGAGCCAGGCCCACGGCTGGATGGCGCGCTATACGCTGCAATTCCTGGACGCCTATCTCAAAGAACAGGCCGGCGCCAAGGCCTTCCTGGGCAAGCCGCCCGCCCAGAACGGCGTGCCGAACCATCTGCTGACGGTGTCGGCGCATATGGCGGAAGGCCCGCCGCCGACGCTGGAAATGCTGGCCCACGAAGCGGCCGCCAGCGGCTTTTCCGATGTGCAGAAAGTGTACGACGGCATGCGCAAGCTGGATCCGAAATTCGAGGTGAGCGAGTATGCCCTCAACTACTGGGGCTACCAGTTGCTGCGCGCAGGCGACCAGCAGGGCGCCATCGCCGTGCTCAAGCTGGTGACGGCGTTGCATCCGGACAGCGGCAATGCCCACGACAGCCTGGCCGAAGCCTACGAGAGCGCCAAGGACAAGCCGTTGGCGATCCAGCACTACCAGCGCTCGCTGCAGCTGGATCCGAAAAACGGCAATGCCGTCCAGCACCTGAAATTGCTGGGCGCACCGTTGTGATCCTGTCGGCGAACTTGACAGTGAAATGCGCGCCGCCCGCCCGGCGCGCGCCAATCGTTTGATTACAAAGGAGAAGCAGAGCACGGCACGATAGTTGCGTCGGACCGCCGCGTGTCCGCCTGGCGCGGACTGGTGTTTCCACGCATGGGAAAGGATATCGTATGCGCTTTGCTCCCTCACTGTTGCTGGCCTCGTTACTGCTGGCAATCAGCCTCCCCGGCAACGCCTTCTGTCCCAAGAATGGCTTTGTTTGTTTCATCACGTCCAAGTCGGCCGGCAGCCTGACCCACCAGGACATCACCCAACGCGGCATCGAAGCGCTCGACAAGCGCTACTTCGCCGTGCCCAAGCTGACGGCGTCGATGCAAAAGGCGCTGGACCAGATCATCGAGGCCGACGCCAAGGTCGATGAAGACCAGACCAGCTCGGCCAAGCACTTCGACGGCGAGAACGCGGCCGGCGCCCAGCTGCGGCTGGCCACGCTCAAGCAGAACGTGCTGGACGCGCTGCGCAGCGATCCGATCAACGCCAGCGGCGCGCGCGACAACCTCGGCAGCGCGCTGCACACCATCCAGGACTTTTATTCGCACAGCAACTGGGTCGAGCAGGGCAACAGCGGCGCCCATCCCGGCGTCGGCCGTCCCGGCCCGCTGGCCTTCGCCGGCCCCGCCACGCCGACCTGCGCCGGCTTCACCGACACCAGCCTGTTCTGCGCCAATTCGTCCAACCTGACCGGCAGCCTGCTCACCAGCGGCTACTACGGCGGCGAGGACCGGGTCAAGCCGGGCGCCTTCAAATGCAGCCACGGCGGTCCGCTCGACAAGAGCTCGCCATCGAGCGACCCGCTCGGCTACTTCCGCGAAGGCATCAACAAGGACACGCTGTACTGCGACATTTCGCCGCACAGCGGCTTCCACAACACGGCGGCCGCGGCCGCCATCGCCGGCACCCAGCAGTTCGTCGAAGACCTCAAGGCCGAGATCACGCCGGCCCAGCTGAAGGCGCTGCTCGGCGCCGGCCCCACGCTGGCCTTCGCCATCGACACCACCGGCAGCATGGGCGGCATCATCGCCGGCGTGCGCGCCTCGGCCATCAGCATCGTCGACGCCCGCCTGGGCACCGACGAGGAACCGCTGCAATACGTGCTGGCGCCGTTCAACGACCCGTTCACCGGCCCCACCATCGCCACCAACGACGCCGGCCTGTTCAAGGGCGCCATCAGCGGCCTGGGCGCCTCGGGCGGCGGCGACTGCCCCGAGCTGGCCATGACCGGCATGTACAACGGCCTGTCGCTGGCCGATCCGGGCGGCGACCTGTTCATGTACACCGACGCCACCGCCAAGGACGCCAGCCTGGCCGGCGCCGTCATCAGCCTGGCCAAGAGCAAGGACATCAAGATCTATCCGGTGCTGTTCGGCAGCTGCTCGCCGCTGACGCCGGGCTTCCTGCAAGCGGCGGCCGAGACCGGCGGCCAGGTGTTCTTCCTGTTCGGCGGCGAGGCCGCCAACGTCACCCAGCTGGCCGACCTGGTGGTGCGCAACAACGTGGTGCAAGTGCTGTCGCTGGTCGACACCTATCCCGCCGCCAAGAGCTACACGGTGCCGGTCGACAGCAGCATGAGCCGGCTGACGGTGTCGGTCAGCGGCACCGTGCAGGGCGTGCAGCCGGTGGTGACGCTGACGCGGCCGGACGGCGTGGTGATCACCGCCGCCAACGCCACCAAATACCTGAGCCTGTCGAGCGGCGTCATCATCTCGATCGACAGCCCGCCGCGCGGCGCCTGGACGCTGGCCATCAACGGCTCGACCAGCCAGACCTATGTCAACGTCAGCGGCGTGGCCGACCTGGCCTTCAACTCCTTCAAGCTGACCCGCTTCGGCGCGCAGCCGCCGCACCAGGGCTTGCTGGCCATCGACGGCGAACCGGGGCCGGGGCAGGCGCTGTACGCGGTGGCCTCGCTGACCGGCATCGCCAGCGCGCCGCAATTCCAGCTGCGCCGCAAGAACTTCGAGCTGCTGTCGCCGCTGGCGCTGGAGCCGGACCAGACCGACGGCGGCAAGTTCTTCGGCGCGCTGACCATCCCGAACGAAGCCTTCGTCGCCTACGCCACCGGCAGCGACAGTTCCGGCTTCCCCTACCAGCGCCTGGTCAGCGTGATGGTGCAGCCGCAGACGGTGTCGGTGACGCCGCCGTCGCGGCAAGACCTGCGCCCCGGCGTGAGCACCACGCTGATGTACCAGGTGCGTAACGACGGCCCGGCCGGCACCTTCGGCGTCAGCGCCACCGACGACCAGCATTACATCACCTCGGTCTCGCCCACCATGCTGACCCTGGCGACCGGCGAGAGCGCCAGCGTCGCCGTCACGCTGATGCCGCCGGCCGGCGCGCGCATCGGCAGTTCCGACAGCATCACGGTCTCGGCGCAGAGCAGCAGCGTCGCCACGGTCCACAACAGCGCATCGTTGACGGTGTTCGTCACCGGCGCCGTGCAGGTGCCGGGACGGCCCGACTTCACCGCCGCCATCGTCGGCCAGGAAACCGTGGCGCCCGGCGTCATCGGCGTTGATGTGCGGCTCACCAACATCGGCGTCGGCACCGCGCGCGACATGAGCTTGTCCTCGCTGTCGCTGCGCACCTTGGCCGGCACCGGCGCCGTCACGCTCAACACCGCCTTGTCGCCGGCGCTGCCGATGGTGACGCCGAACGTCGACGTCGGCAGCTTCTTCACCGTGCGCCTGACCTTCAACGTGCCGGCCACCGTGCGGCGCTTCAGCGTGATCGAAAACGGCAGCGTCACCGACTTGAGCGGCGTGATCTACGCCTACTCGCAGGCCCAATCCGTCATCCCGAAATAAACCGGAGGAACCGCTATGAAACCCCGATACCTGTGCGCGCTGGCCGCGCTGTTGTGGAATATGCTGTTGTGCTCTTTGTTGTGGACGCCCGCCGCGCAGGCGGCGCCTGTGGTGTTCACCTTCTCCACCTTGCCGGCCGGCGGCGCGCTGACCGGCCATCCCGGCGATACGGTGGGGTGGGGCTACCAGCTGGTCAACACCGACCCGCTGAACTGGTTCGTGCCGACCCAGCTCAATGCGTCCTCGTTCAGCATCGGCATACCGGACGCCAGCTACTTCGACTTCCCGACGCTGGCGCCGGGCGCCAGCGCCAGCGTGGCGTTCGATGCGCTGGCCCACACCGGCTTGTACGGCTTGCAGATCTTCTCGTTCGCCTTGCCGGGCATGAGCGATAGCGGCGGCTTCAGCCTGTCCGGCGAATGGTGGAACGGCGATCCGCTGGCCGGCGGCGTCTTCCTGCAAACGTCGGACGCGCAGCTGGCGCCGCTCTCGGTCACGCTGGCGGGGACGGCCGTGCCCTTGCCGGGCAGCTTGTGCTTGCTGGCGCTGGGCCTGCCCTTATTGTGGTTGAGCCAGCGCCGCCGCCAGGAAGGCGCGCAGTTCGGCCGCGCTCTGGGCTGACGGCGCGGCGGGCCGCACATCCTGGTAGGCGCCGGGACCGGTGCGGCCCAGCAGCTTGAAGGACTTGCCGGCGTAGACGGTGGGCCGCACTTGCAGCAAGGCCAGTTGCGACTGGCCATCGCCCGCCGCCCGCAGGTGCACGATGAACTGGCAGGCGTACTGGCGGCCCTCGGCGTTCCAGTAGTAGTCGACATCGGGCGTGATCAGCACATCGTGGCGGCGCTGTTCGGCCGGCAGCTGCAGCCACGCCGTCAGCGCCGGACTGGCGGGCGGCAAGGCCAGGTCGGCGTCGGGCGGGAACAGCGGCGCGCCGTAGGGCAGGGCCATGCGGTAGCGCCGGTGTTCCTCGCGCTGGGCGGGCAGGCGCTGCACGGCTTGCAGGATCGCTTGCTGCGCCTGCTGCGGCGCCATGCGCACGGTCAGCTCGCCGTCCTGCGCGCGCGCCGCCGTCGACAGCAGCAAGGCCAGCATGGCCAGGACGCTGCGTTTCAATTCAGTCCCACTTGCGCATCAGCCGTTCCAGCTCGCCGTTTTTTTCGAGTTGGAACAGGGCGCGCTCCAGCCGCTCGTTGATGAAGGCGGCGAGTTTTTTGCTGGTCACGAAATACAGCTTGGCGCTGTACATCACTTGCGGCAGGATGCGCACCCTGTCGGCGGTGCCGGTGCGCACCAGCAGCCGTTGCAGGCCAGGGCCGCGGTGGAAGAACAGGCGTCCGCGTCCGGCGATCAGCTTTTGCAGGTTCAGTTGCGGATTGGTGGAATTGGCGTCGACGTCGATGCCGCCCATTTCGGCCAGGACCTCGCCGGCCGCGAAGCCGCGATTGATCAACACGACGTTGTCGGGCGCCAGGCGGCGCACGTCGTCCCACTGCGTGACGTTGATCGTGTCCTGGCTGCGCACCAGGAAGTGGTACTCGATGCTGTATAGCGCCGGCCCGAGGAAATGAAAACGCTGTTCGCGCTCGGCGGTGCGCTGCATGGCGCACTGCACGTCCAGCTGGCCGGTTTCCATTTCCGAGTAGGCGCGTATCAACGGCTTCCAGCGCTGGTCGCCGATGAATTGCAGCGTGGGTTCGATCTGCTCGACGGCGCGCAGGATGTCGACGCACAGGCCGACGATGCGGTCCTTGCCGTCGGCGATGAACTTGGGTTCCGTGCCTTCCTGTGCGGCAGTGCGTAGCACGATGGCATGGACCGGCAGGCTGGCCGATAGCACAAGCGCGCAGCATGCCGCACCGAGCAGCCGGCCCCACCTGCTTTGCTGTCCCGCCATCGGTCTGTCTCCATCTCGCATTGAGCGCTGTTTGACGACAAGCTTACACCAGTATGGGCCTGGCGTCTCATGGGCATAGGCGGACAAATTGATGGCCGCCGCGCGGTGCGCCGGCGATCACTTCCATGCCGGCCTGGTGCTCGCCCTGCACGAAGCCGCATTTGTTCAGGACGCGGGCCGAGGCGGCGTTGTCGTCGGTGACGTAGGCCAGCAAGCAGTGCAGTCGCCATCGCTGGTCGGCCAGCGCGATCAGGTGGCGCAGCGCGCGCGTGGCCAGGCCTTTGCCGGTCTGGTCGCTGGCGATACGATAGCCGGCTTCCGCGCTGGCCGCCTGGCGGTCGATATCCTTCAGGTTGGCGCGTCCGACGATGCGGCCTTGCCCGTCCAGGATGACGCACGGATGCCAGGTGCCGGCGGCGTAGCCGTCCAGGTATTGCCTGATATGCTGGCGCACGCCTTGTTGCGTATAGAACTCCTGCGGGCGCGGCGCGATGTGCTGCTCGAACCAGGCCCGGTTCTCCCGCTCGAATTGCAGCAGCGGCGCGGCGTCTTCACGTTGCAGGGTTCTGATGAGGATGTCGTTCATGGCGTCTCCAAAAAATCTTCCGAGCAGGCGACCAGGCCCGCGCAGGCCAGCGTGGCCATGCCGGCCGCCGTCAATGCCGGCACGATGCCGTAGTGCGCGGCCAGCAGTCCCCACGCCGCGCTGCCGGCGGTCTGGCCGGCGGCGATCGCCAGGATGTGCACCGACAGCGTCCTGGCGCGCACCGCGTCGGGAAAGGCCTTCTGCGCCGCGCCGTTGAGCGTGGTGACGATGGCCGACCACGCCACGCCGCCGAGCACCACCAGCAGCAGGCGTTGCGGCTGGGAGGCGGCCAGGCCGATGGTCGCCAGCATGGCGCCATACACCGCCAGGCCGCCGGCCAGCACCATGCGCCTGGCTGCGTGGCGGCGTACGGTCGGCAGCACGACGGCGGCCAGCACCGCGCCGGCGCCCAGCGCGCCCATCAGCGATCCGTAGGTGCCGGCGTCGGGATGCAGCAGCGGCAGCAGCGCCGCGAACGCCGCCGACACAAAGAAGATGCCCATCCCGTGCAGCAGCAGCGATCGATAGCGGGGCGAGGCGCAGCTGATGCGCAGCGCGCTGCCCATGCTGTGGCGCGGCGCGCGCCCTGTTGCGCGCGGCCGTTCCGCCGACCGCCATTGCCGGTAGCTCCACAGCAGCGCGCTGAAGGACAGCGCGTTGAACCAATACAGCGGAGCGGCTCCCGCCAGCTGGAACAGCACGGCGCCCAGCGCGGGGCCGGCCAGCGCCGCCAGGTTGTAGCTCAGATTGTTCAGCGCGGCGGCCGCTTCCACTTCCTGCAGCGGCAGCAGCGAGGACATCGAGGCCTGCCAGGCCGGCATCGTGAACGCCAGGCCGGCGCCCATGGCAAAGGTCAGCAGCAGCAATGCCGGCACCGGCTGGCTGCTGCCGGCATAGGACAGCAGCGCCATCGCGACGGCGGCCAGCGCCATCACGGCGTTGGTGCGGAACAGCAGCGTGGGCCGGTGCAGCGTGTCGGCCAGCGCGCCGGCGGGCAGGGCGAACAGCAGCATCGGCGCCCAGGTCGCGGTTTGCACCAGCGCCGTCAGTTGCGGCGAATGCGACAGCGAGGCGATCTGCCACGCCGCGGCAAAGGCCTGCATCCGGCTGCCCAGGTTGGACAGCAGATTGGCCAGCCACAGCTGGCGAAAGCGCGCATGGCGCAAGGGCTGGAATAGGGAGGCGGCGTAAGGAGGCGATTGCATGACTGAAGTCTAGAAGCGCGGCGCCGGGCCGGTCAATCTTGATTCCTGCAATCGACATTACAATACGAGCATGAACAAAGACCTGTCCGCATCCGAGGCGGCGCGCATCCTCGGCGTCAGCCTCGCCACCTTGTACTCGTATGTCAGCCGCGGCATGCTGACGCCGAGCGGCGCGCAGGCCGGGCGCCGCAAACGCTATCCGCACGACGAGGTGCTGCGGCTGGCGGCGCGCAAGGCCGACGGCAAGCGGGGAGGGCACAAGGTTGCCGCCGCGATGAACTGGGGCACGCCGGTGCTGGAGACGCGCATCTCGCGCATCGCCGACGGCCGTCTCCACTATCGCGGACATGACGTGCTGGCGCTGGCCGCTACCGCCACGCTGGAGCAGGTGGCCTGCCTGTTGTGGGATGACGGCAGCCAGGACTACTTTGCCGCAGCCGCCGGCCAGGCCGCGCTACCCGCGCCTGCGTTTGCGTCGATCGCCGCCATGCGGCCGCTGGAAGCGGCGATGTGCATGCTGCCGGTGCACGCGCAAGCCGTCCCTGCGCAGGCGGACGATGCCCACGGCCGCTTCATCGCCGGCGCCACCTTGATGCGCTTGCTGGCCGGGCTGCTGCTGAAGCGCGCGCCTGAGGTGGCGCCGCTGCACCGGCAAGTGGCGCTAGCCTGGCAGGCCGACGCCGCGCAGACCGACTGGATACGCGCGGCGCTGGTGCTGCTGGCGGATCATGAACTGAATGCGTCGACCTTTACCGTGCGCTGTGTCGCCTCGACCGGCGCCAGCCAGGCGGCCACGCTCAGCGCCGGCCTGGCCGCCTTGTCAGGCCCGCAGCACGGCGGCGGCAGCACGCTGATTCGCGCCATGCTGGAAGCGGCGCTGGCATCGGATCGCTTGGAGGAGGGTATCGCCGCCTGGCTCGACGGCCGCGATCCCAGCCTGTTCGGCTTCTCGCATCCGCTGTACCCGCAAGGCGATCCGCGCGGGGCTTATCTGCTGGCGCGCATGGCGCAATGGCCGCAAGCCCGCGCCGTGCTGGCGATCGGCGATCGCGTCGCCGCCAGGCTGGGCATGGCCGCCAACGCCGACTTCGCGCTGGCGGCCATGAGTGTGGTGTGCGGATGGCCGCCGGCGGCCGGCGAAATCCTGTTCGCGCTGGCACGCTCGGCCGGCTGGATCGCGCAAGCGGCGGAGCAGGTCGCCGATGGCCGCATGATACGGCCGCGTGCCCGCTACGTCGGCACGTACTAGTTATATCGGCCAATTTCAGGTGTCATGACAAAACGGCGCGCGATGTCGGCTCTGTTAGTATTGCCGTCACTTTGCTCCAGAAAAATTTCATTCGAAAGGCGGCCGATGCGGAATGTTCCAGCAATAATCGCACTCCTGTTGTCGATGGCCCGCGTGGCCGATGCGCAGCCAGCCCTTGGCGCCGACTACGACGTGCAAGACAAGGTCGTGCTCACAACCCGCGACGGCGCCACCGTGTCGGGGATGCTGGTGCGTCGAATAGACGCTGCGCCCACGTTGCCAACGGTGCTGCAGTTCACCATCTACGT
Organism: Duganella sp. GW821-FHT07G03; assembly: GCF_059418605.1. Taxonomy (NCBI): domain Bacteria; kingdom Pseudomonadati; phylum Pseudomonadota; class Betaproteobacteria; order Burkholderiales; family Oxalobacteraceae; genus Duganella; species Duganella sp. GW821-FHT07G03. Next base: position 154,411 of record NZ_JBWKQE010000012.1, on the reverse strand, counting down.
TCGCCCCGAGCGGGACCTGGCGAGCCTGAAGGAGATAGCCGACCGCGGCTATGTCGCCATGATGGCCTACAGCCGTGGCAAGTATCTGAGTCCGGACCCGATCGCACCCTATGAGCACGACGCCAAGGATGCCTACGATGTCATCGACTGGATCAGTCGCCAGCCCTGGAGCAATGGCGCGGTCGGCATGTTCGGCGGCAGTTACAACGGCTTTACCCAATGGGCGGCGGCCAAGACTTTGCACCCGGCCCTCAAGACTATCGTGCCCTATGTGGCGAACCGCCCGGGAATGGGTTTGCCGATGGAGAATAATGTCTTCATCAATCCCAATTACCAGTGGGCCTTCTACGTCGGTAATAACAAGACCCTCGACAGCGCCGTCAACGACGACCGCGAGCGCTTCCGCAAGATGCAGTTCGCCTGGTGGAACAGCGGCGCCGCCTACCGCACCATCGACAAGATCGACGGCACGCCAAATCCCTTGCTGCAGCGCTGGATGCAGCACCCATCCTACGACGCATACTGGCAGGCGATGGCGCCGTACAAGGAGGAGTTTGCCCAGATCCGGATACCGGTATTGTCGGTGGACGGCTACTACAACGATTCGCAGGTATCCGGCGTGAACTATCTGCGTGAGCACCTGCGTCATGTGCCGAACGCCGAGCACTACCTGATCATCGGTCCCTACGGCCACTTCGGGGCGCAGCGCGGCGGCGAAAAGCTCATCAATGGCATGGAAGTGCCGGCCGCCGCGCTGATCGACACCAAGGCCATCACGTATCAATGGCTGGACTACATCCTGAAAAGCGGGGCCAAGCCCAGCGTGTTGAAGGACAAGATCAACTACCAGGTCATGGGGACCGAGCAGTGGCGCAGCGCGCCTACGCTGGCAGCGATGAGCAATGAAACGTTCAAGCTTTACTTGAGCGATGTGCCGCTCGCCGGCACAGACAAGCTTCGCGCTCACCTGCTGAGCGCCACCGAGCCGGGCAAGCCGGCCATGCTCACGCAGGTGGTCGACTTTCAGGACCGCAAGCAGTCCAACAATGACTACTACCCGGGTTCGATCGTGACAGAAGAGATCGATACGAGCAGCGGCTACATTTTTATCGGTGAACCGTTCAAGGACGAGGTGTTGTACAACGGCGCCTTTGGCGGCGAGATTGTCGCGCGCATCAATAAGCGCGACTTTGACCTGGGCGTGACGGTGTACGAGTTGACGCCGGAGGGGAAGTACTTCCACCTGTCGTACATTATCAATCGCGCCAGCTATGCGAAGGATCCCAGCCGCCGCATGCTGCTCACGCCTGGCCGGCTTGAGCGCATCCCGCTGGGCATGACCAAGTTGGTCAGCAAACGTCTGAGCAAGGGAAGCCGGCTGGTGGTCTACCTGAACGTGAACAAGAATCCGTTCTCACAACTGAATTACGGCACCGGCAAGGATGTGAGCGATGAAACTATTGCGGATGCGAAGGAGAAGCTGAAGGTGGAATGGTCGAACCGCAGCTATATCACGGTGCCGATCTTGCGATTGGCGCAGTAACTCTTCTGATTCGGAGCTCTCTTTTGACGACACCGGCGGCGGTGACCATCACATTAAGCCTTATCTACGGATGGGGCTTTTTTGTTTTTTGCGCCCGTCACACGTGTGCCAAAGTGAAAATTCGAAAGTATGTACTGGTTGTAAACATGCTAATATTCGCCCTTTTTTTCCGAGGTCCCCGTGCGTACAATCCCTCTCATCACCCTGTTGCTGACAGTGGCCGCGCTGACCGCTTGCGGCGGCGGCGGCGGCGGTCAAAGTTCCTCCATGCCGAGCGGCGATGCGGTCAGTTTCAATCCTGCACAAGCCAGCGCCAATTATGTGGCTGGCACCACCCAGCAGGTGATCGTACAAGCGACCGTCAAACGGCCGGCCGACTTTGCGAACGCCACGGCCGTGTACGCCCTCGTGCAGGACAGTACCGGTGTGATCACCAAGCAGGTGTCGCTGTCGAGCCGTACGGCGACCGACTACGACCTCGTTTTGCATACCTCGCCGGACATCGCCCCTGGCCGCTACACAGGCTATTTCAACGTCATGTTATGCCGCGATACCGCCTGTGCTTCGCAGTTCCCCGGTTCGCCGATGGCCCTGCCGTTCGATATCAATGCGAGCTATCCGGTGCTGGGGACCAATGCCAGCGACGCCGGCACCATGGTCGTCGCCCGCGTCGGAGACACGCCGCCAACGGCCCGTCATCTCAGCATCAGCGGGAAGTTCCTGAAATGGTCGGTGAACGGCCCGGCCTGGGTTCGTCCAAGCCAGTCCAGCGGCACCGGTCCGGCGACGCTCAACCTCGACTACCTGCTGGACGGCTTGGCGCCGGGCACCTATGAGGACACGCTGAAGGTCAGTACCAGCGATGGACAATCCGCCTCGGTGCCGGTGTCGTTGACCGTGCTTGCCCGCAAGCTGCTCGCGGGCGAAACCGGGGTGTCGTTCGTCGCGACGCCGAATTGGTCGCGCCTGACACATTCGATCGTCGTGCGCGAAACCCTGGGCAAGGGCACCATCGCCTGGACGGCGCAATCCGACCAGCCATGGTTGACCGTGACCGGCAGCGGCGTCACTGGCGGCACGCTGTCCCTGAGCGCGAACAGCGCGAGCCTCCCGGTCGACGCTACCAGCATCGCCACGGTGACGCTGCGTTCGAGCGACCCCACCGTCACCAACTCCGAGGTCATCAAGGTCGGACTGTGGAAAGGCAGCGCGAGCCCGATCCAGAACAAAGTGATCGCCCAGGCGTACAAGCGCATCATCGCTGACCCGATCAGGCCGCTGGTATACACCCACAACGGCGACGGCACGATCGACGTCTACCACCTGTACACCGGCGCCAAGCTCTACACGCTGGCCGTGCCCGGCGCGCGGTTGGGCCTCATGGCAACCTCGCCCGAGGGCGACAAGCTGTATGTGAGCGACGCGACCTCGACCTCCATCCACGTGTTCGACCTGACCAAAATGGCGCATGTCACCAGTTGGCCAGCGATGGGCACGCAAAACTATAGCGACGTGGCCGACATGCTGGTGATCCGGCCGGAGGGCGTCAACATCATCCTGGCCGGCAACGGCACCGCCTACGTTGCGGCGACCGGCAAACCGCTCACTGGCGTCCTGCCTTTCGGATCGCTGGCCTCCACATCCGACGGCCGTCGCGTGTACTCGCAGAATTCCGGAATCAGTCCTTCCGGCGTAGGGGGCTACACCGTCGACTATGTCGACGCCAAGGAATCGACCATCACGTTCACGCCATTGACGTCGCAATCGTCGTGGGATCCGAATTCCCCGGTACGTTCGAACGGCCAGGACATCGCGGTCAGCGCAGACGGTGGCCAGCTGTACGTGGCCAACGGTGCGCCTTACCTGTGCTCTAGGCTAGATCCTAACGACCTGCGCTACCTGGGCAGCCTGCCCGGAGGCGACGCCTACCCCAACAATGTCAAAGTCGGCGTGGATGGCAGGGTGTACTGCGGCATCTCCGGCTGGTACAGCTCCTCCGATGTGTGGGTGCACGGATCGGAGGGCAAGCTGTTGCGCAGCTTTAAGTTCGCCGGCTACGCGCGCGGGCTGCTTTCAGGCCAGTTGGTGATTTCTGCAGACGGCATGATGCTCATCGGCCTGACCGACGATCCGCGCCTGGTCATTGTCCCGGTCGGGGAATGAGTGGCATATCGACGGCCACCTGAAGGAGAAATCGCGCAGGATTGAACCGGGGCATGCCGAGCTGACGCTGGGCTTGGCATGCATGGCGCCGGTCACGCGGCCGAACGCATATTTTTCAGATACGGACGCAAAAAAGGCCTACGCGCCGGAGCGGGTAAGCCTCAATTGCTACTACTGAATTCGGTGGTAGGCCGTGCGGGATTCGAACCTGCGACCAACGGATTAAAAGTCCGCTGCTCTACCAGCTGAGCTAACGACCCCCGAAAGAGGCCGTATTATATACAGCCTGCCGCGAACTGCAAAGGGTTTTGTGAAAACAATTTATTCCTTTCTTACTTCATCCCCAAGGCCGCCGTCACCTTCAGCACTTCGTCCGCCGTGGTCACGCCTTCCTGCACCTTCATCGCGCCGGCGATGCGCAGCGGCTTCATGCCGTCGGCCACGCTCTGGCGGCGCAGCGCCTGGATGTCGGTCTGCTCGCGCACCATGTCGCTGAAGCTCTCGGTCACCGTCAGCAGCTCGTAGATGCCGGTGCGGCCGCGATAGCCGGTCTGCCGGCATTCGGGGCAACCCACCGCGCGATACACGGTGGTCGGCTTGGGCAAGTCCCAGGCGCCGCCTATGCTGTGCCAGATGTCGTCGGTCAGCTCGCCGTCGTCCTTCTTGCAATCGACGCACAGTGTGCGCACCAGGCGCTGCGCCATGATGCCGATCAGCGTCGCCTCCAGCAGGTAGTAGGGCACGCCCAGTTCCAGCAGGCGCATCACGGCCGACGGCGCGTCGTTGGTGTGCAGGGTCGACAGCACCAGGTGGCCGGTCAGCGCGGCCTGGATCGCCATCTCGGCGGTGGCCAGGTCGCGGATCTCGCCGACCATGATGATGTCCGGATCCTGCCGCATCAGCGCGCGCACGCCGTCGGCGAAGGACAGGTCGATGCCCGGCTGCACCTGCATCTGGTTGAAGGCCGGCTCCACCATCTCGATCGGGTCTTCCACCGTGCAAACGTTGACCTCCGAGGTGGCCAGCGCCTTCAGCGTGGTGTACAAGGTGGTGGTCTTGCCCGAGCCGGTCGGCCCCGTCACCAGGATGATGCCGTGCGGGCGCGCGGTCAGTTCGTCCCAGCGCTGCGCGTCGTCGGCCGGGAAGCCCAGTTCCGGCAAGGTCTTGACCACCACGTCGGGATCGAAGATACGCATCACCAGTTTTTCGCCGAAGGCGGTCGGCAGCGTCGACAGGCGCAGTTCGATTTCCTGGCCGCCGGCGGTGCGGGTCTTGATGCGGCCGTCCTGCGGGCGGCGCTTCTCGATCACGTCCATGCGCCCCAGCAGCTTGATGCGCGCGGTCATGGCGATCATCACCACCGCCGGCACCTGGTACACCTGGTGCAGCACGCCGTCGATGCGGAAGCGTATCGTCGCCATGTCGCGCTTGGGTTCCAGGTGGATGTCCGAGGCGCGCTGCTCGAACGCGTACTGCCACAGCCAGTCGACGATGTTGATCACATGCTGGTCGTTGGCGTCGACCTGCTTGTTGGTCTTGCCCATCTCGACCAGCTGCTCGAAGTTGTTGCGCAGCGCCAGGTCGTTGGTGTTGTTCTTGTTGGCCTTCTTGATCGACTTGGCCAGGCTGAAGAACTGCGTGGTGTACTGCGCGATGTCGAGCGGGTTGGCGATCACGCGGCGTATCGTGCGGCGCGAGATCTTGGCGATCTCCGCTTCCCACTCGACCGCGTAGGGATCGGCGGTGGCCACCACCAGCGTGTCGCCGTTCAGTTCCAGCGGCAGGATGTTGAAGCGCGCCGCGTAGCTGGCCGACATCACGTCGGCCACGCGGGTGAAGTCGATCTTCAGCGGATCGATGCGGGTGAAGGCCAGGCCGGTGCGCGCCGCCAGCCATTCGCACAGCGCGTCCAGGGTCAGCAGCTTGTGCGGCGGCAGCGCCGACAGCAGCTTGCCATGCGCCACCGCGCACAGCGGATGCATGGGGCCGATGGCGTTCTTCAGGATGCCCTGGCTGTGCGCGTACAGTTCCTTGACTTCGGCCTTGCGTATCATGCCGTCGGCCAGCAGCCAGGTGTAGATCTGTTGCAGATCGAGCGGCGCCGGCTTGGCGGCGGGACTGACGCTGGGTGCGGACGTTGCGGACATCGTGCCACTTTCAAAAGTCGGCGGCGGAACGGCCCGCTGCCGCATTGTCTCTGCTAAATACTTCTGCTTATTTTGCTGCGATGCCTTTGACCCAGGTCTTGGCCGGCAGCTTGGTGTCGGCGGTGATCCGCGCGGCGCGCGCGGCCAGCGCCTCCAGGTCGATCGCGCGCTTGCGCTTGAAGGCGATCGCCACCACGTTACCATCATGTACCTGCGGCAGGCAAATGACTTGCTCGAACGCGAACTTGATGGCCTTGATGTTGCGCGCGTAGCTGGGATGGTCGCCGAACAGGTTGACCGTCATGATGCCGTCGTCGGCCAGGCAGGCGTTGCAGGACTGGTAGAACTCGGCGCTGTCGAGCACCGGGCCGCGCGCGGTGGCGTCGTACAGGTCGACCTGCAGCACGTCCAGCGTGCCGGCGTTGTCTTCCTCGTTGACGTAGTCGAGGGCGTCCATTTCCACCACGCGCAGGCGGGCGTCGTTGTCCGGCAGCTTGAACATCGAGGCGCAGATGGCGATCACCGACGGGTTCAGCTCGACGGCGGTGACGGCGGCCTCGGGGAAGGTGGTGTAGCAGTATTTGGTCAGCGTGGCCGTACCCAGGCCCAGCTGGGCGATCTGCGCCGGCTTTTCCAGCCACAGCATCCAGGCCATCATTTGTTGCGCATATTCCAGCTCCGGCCAGTTCGGCTTGCGGAGGCGCATCGCGCCCTGCACCCACTCGGTGCCGAAATGCAGGTAGCGCACGCCATCCTGCTCCGACAGCGTCACCGGCGCATATTTGGGCTTGCGGGCGGGGCGGGAGGATTCGACTTGTTCGATGGATTTTCGTTTGATCAGCATGGCATGGGGGCGACAGAGGTGAACCGGCATTATCCCGCGATGCCTTGCAGCAAAGCAAGCCTGAAAACAACACTGCCGGTCATCGGACCGGCAGTGCTGGGGGAGTGGTGGAAAATTAACGCTGCATCGGTTCCACGACCACGCGCAGACGCACGCGCTCGCCCGGATCGTAGGACATCACGCTGGTGTAGTTGCGGCCGCGATAGTCATAGGTGACTTCGTAGCCGGACGTGCGCGATTCCCAGTGGTCGACGGTGCGGCACTGCTTCACTTGCTGTTCCTGCACGCCGCCGCTGGACGGGGTGTTGGCGTTGTCGATGCGGTCGCCGGCAACGGCGCCGGCGATGGCGCCGGCCGCGGTGGCCACCGAGCGGCCGGTGCCGCCGCCGACCTGGTTACCGGCCAGGCCGCCGATCAGGCCGCCGATGATGGCGCCGCCCACGCCGCGCGATGGCGCCGGCTGCTGGACCTGCACGTACTCGGTGCGGCATTCCTGGCGCGGACGGTTGATTTGCTCTACTTGCGGGGTCACACGAACCACACGGCCGAAATCTTCAAAATCGGCAGCTTGAGCTTGAGCGGCGAAAGGCAGGGCGCCTACGCACAGTACGGATGCGATCAATTTGGCTTGCAAGTTCATTTGGTACCTCGTTTCAGTTTGGATGTCTTATCAGGGGCTCTGATATTGCATGGTTTGTATGGTAATCCCGTATGCAGGTCGCAACCAGTGCTAAACAGGTATCTGTGGCAACAAATTGTAACAGTGGTCACGAAACGGCGGCGCCCGGCCAAAAGTGGGAAATGTGCCGATTTGACCCCTAAAACACTTACAAAATGTTCTGTTTTTAACAAATATTGCGTGGGCCATCACATTCGTGTTGATCTAGGAGGAACAACACGTTACCCTAATATGCGTATGGGATTCGAGAAACATATTGAATCAGCCATGGCGAACGCAGACCAGTTTGCCGTGTAAAGTGGACAGGTGCTCAAATTATTTACTCTTTAATTCACAAAATAGGCACGCTCGACAGTAAAGTGGACACACCGTACATACCAGGTCAAATTGAGGGAAACATGAGTTTGCTAATGACCGTGCCGCCCAACCTCGTGCAATCGATCCGCGCCTTCCGCGTGGTCGAACTGCAAGAAGAAGCGGCCCGCCTCGGACACCACTTCCTGTACGCGCATTGCATCGCCGGCGCGACCAAGCAGCAAGTCCTGGGCATCATTGCGGAATCGTTTCAGTTCCCCAAGGGTATAGGCAAGAATTTCGATGGTTTGCGGACAACATTGACCGAAACCATGGCCGGCGCCGGCACCCAGCAGGGTTTCCTGGTGGTGCTGGAGCAATTGCCCAATACCCAGAAATTTGACAAGGAAGCACGGGAAACCCTGCTGGATGTCTTCCGCGACGCTGCCGATTACTGGGCCGACAAAAAAGTCCCGTTCCGGGTATTTTACTCCTTCGAGTAAGCCGGAGCCGTCTCCCACGCCAGCGTGGGAGCGGGTGTTCTGCGCCCCGGCGTGCCCTGCTGCATTGCAACAAATCTTGTTCAGTTGTAGTCCCGACTGCCTGAACAAGGTACAATGTCGGCCTATGAAAAACATCGTCATCCTGATTTCCGGTCGCGGCAGCAACATGGAAGCGGTCGTCCGCGCGGCGCAGGCCGAGCGCTGGCCCGCCCGTATTGCCGCCGTCATCAGCAACCGCGCCGACGCCTCCGGGCTGGTATTCGCTGCTGAACATGGAATCCCGACGGCAATTGTTGCCAATAAAGACTATGCCAGCCGCGCCGAATTCGACGCGGCCCTGCAGACCGTGATCGACGGCTTCCAGCCCGATCTGGTGGTGCTGGCAGGTTTCATGCGGATTTTGACGGAGCAGTTTGTCGCGCATTACGCCGGTCGCATGCTCAACATCCATCCATCGCTGCTGCCGCTGTTCCCCGGCCTGGCGACACACGCGCAGGCGCTGGCCGCCGGCGTGGCAGAGCATGGGGCGACGGTGCATTTCGTGACGGCCGAACTCGATCACGGGCCGATGGTGGCGCAAGCCGCCGTGTCCGTGTTGCCCGACGATACGGTTGAAACCCTGTCCGCCCGCGTGCTGGAACAGGAGCATGTCATTTACCCGCGTGCGATACGCTGGTTTGTAGAAGACAGGTTGACGATAGCGCAGGGCGCGGTCCACGTGGACCACACAAAGTAAAACTAACCAAGGAATTCCATGAGATTGCCACCAGCGATACTCGCCAACGCCGAAGAAGTGTTGCGCGAGATTTTGCGCTTTGCCGCGCCGGCCGACACCACCCTGTCGCGCTATTTCAAAGACCACCATCGCCTGGGCGGCCGCGAGCGCGGCGCCATCGCCGAGTGCATCTACAACGTGCTGCGCAATAAATCGTTTTATACCGATTTCTCCGAAGCGGGCGGCGGCGCCACCATGCGTCGGCTGACCCTGCTGGGCATGGCGGACGCGGTCGGCGTTGAATCGCTGGGCGGCCTGACCGAGGACGAAGTGTCCTGGGTCGAGCGCATCCTGCTGATCGACCGCAAGCTGATGCACAAGTCGAGCCGCTCGAACATGCCGAAGTGGCTGTTCGACAAGCTGGTCGAGCAGATGGGCGAAGAGGAAACGCTGGCGCTGGCCGACGGCATGAACTCGCCAGCGCCGCTGGACCTGCGCGTCAACGCCATTAAGGCGACCCGCGACGACGTCGCCGCCAAGCTGGCCGAAGCGCCGATCCGCAGCACGCCGACGCCGTACGCGCCGCTGGGCCTGCGCGTGCTGCAAAAGCCCGCGCTGCAAAACCTGCCGCTGTTCAAGGACGGCCATATCGAAGTGCAGGACGAGGGCAGCCAGATCCTGTCGGCCATCGTCGGCGCCAAGCGCGGCGAGATGGTGGTGGACTTCTGCGCCGGCGCCGGCGGCAAGACGCTGGCGATCGGCGCGACCATGCGCAACACCGGCCGCCTGTACGCCTTCGACGTCTCCGAAAAACGCCTGGCCAAGCTGAAGCCGCGCCTGGCGCGCAGCGGCCTGTCGAACGTGCATCCGGTGCAGATCGCGCACGAACGCGACGCCAAGATCAAGCGCCTGGCCGGCAAGATCGACCGCGTGCTGGTCGACGCGCCATGCTCGGGCCTGGGTACCCTGCGCCGCAACCCTGACGTCAAATGGCGCCAGCAGCCAAGCGCGATCGGCGAACTGCAAGTCAAGCAGGCCGCCATCCTGGCCGGCGCCGCGCGCCTGTTGAAGGGCGGCGGCCGCCTGGTCTACGCCACCTGCAGCTTCCTGGACGACGAGAACGAATTCATCGCCAAACAATTCCTGGACACCCATCCGGACTTCGAGCTGGTGCCAATGAGCAAGGTCTTGGCAGAGCAGCGCATCGAGCTGGAGATGGGCGACTATCTGAAGTTGCTGCCGCACAAGCACCAGACCGACGGCTTCTTCGCCGCCGTGTTCGAGCGCAAGCCGATGGTCAAGAAAGTCATCGTCAAGGATGAAGAGGAAGCCGCCGACGAGTAATCGGCCGCACTAGTCATCGCAAAAGGCCGGGCTTCCGGCCTTTTTTACGTTAATCTACACACCTCAGCCACCATACCCTGCGCTATGAATCAACAACAACCCCTGCTCAACCTGATCGACGACCTGACCGGCGACCTGCAAGATCCCAGCCGACTGTGGCAACTCGCCGCCATCGTCGGTTCCGTGATCCTGGGCTGGGGCCTGGCGCGGCTGCTGAAGAAACGTTTCGGTCGCCAGGAAGTGCATAGCGGCGTGCTGGGTTTCGGGGTGGAGAGTTTCGGCCGCGTGATGGCGCCGCTGGCCGTGGTCTGCCTGCTGGCGTTGGCGCGCGTGGCGCTGGTCAAGTATCAATTCCACGTCAACCTGATCAAGGTGGCCTTGCCCATCTTCGGTTCGCTGGTCGTGATCCGCTTCACCGTCTACCTGCTGCGCCGCGTGTTTGCGCGCCACGGCCAGATCAGCGCCACCATGCTGGCTTTCGAGAAAGTGTTCCAGTTGCTGGTATGGCTGGCTTTCGTGCTGTATATCACCGGCCTGTACCAGGAAGTGTTCGACTTCATGGATGGCACCGTTTTGCCGCTGGGTAAATACAAGGTGTCGTTGGCCGACATTTTGCAGGCCACCGTCTCGGTGATCGTGCTGCTGATGCTGGCGATGTGGGCCGGCGCCGCGCTGGAAGAGCAGCTGATGAAGGTGCAGGGCATGCACACCAATCTGCGGGTGGTGGTGGCGCGCACGGCGCGCGCGCTGCTGATCCTGGTGGCGGTACTGATGAGTTTGTCCCTGGTGGGCATCGACCTGACCGTGCTGTCGGTGTTCGGCGGCGCGCTGGGCGTCGGCCTGGGCTTGGGCTTGCAGAAGATCGCCAGCAACTACGTGTCCGGCTTCGTGATCCTGCTGGACCGCAGCCTGACCATCGGCGACATGATCACCGTCGATAAATACAGCGGCCGTGTGACGCAGATCAACACCCGTTACACCGTGTTGCAAGGCCTGGACGGCGTCGAGTCCATCGTGCCGAACGAGATGCTGGTGTCGGGCGCGGTGCAGAATTCCTCGCTGTCGAGCAGCATGTTGAATATCTCGACCAAGGTGTCGGTGGCGTATGACACCGATGTCGACATGGTGCTCAAGCTCCTGGAAGAGGCCGCCTTAACGGTGGAGCGGGTGCAGAAGGAAGACAAGCTGCCGTCGGCGCAGCTGCTGAGCTTTGGCGCGGACGGCCTGGATTTGCAGGTCAATTTCTGGATCAACGATCCACAGAACGGCCGCGGCGGCGTGACCTCGGACGTCAACCGCGCGATCTGGCGCGCGCTGAAGGCCAACAATATTTCCGTGCCGTTCCCGCAGCGCGAAATGCGCATCCTCGGCCCCGTGCCCGAGCAATTGGGCCCTCAGGAAAGCACGACCGTGCCACAGAAATCGTCAGTGACTGAGGGAAATCGTTCCGCTGATCACGTTTAAATCAGCGTACAATAACGTCCAAAAGTACGACTGACGGACTTCCCGCGCCTGCTAAAAACGCAATCTTGGCGGAACGACCGCACAGCGAGACACGCCCACTTTGGAGTAGTAATGATTTTTAGTTTAAATGCTGTACTGGATTTTTTGTCTAACGGCGTCACCCGACTCACCGCCTGGCAAGTATTCTTCTATACGCTGGTGGTGACGCACATCACCATCGCCAGCGTCACCATCTACCTGCACCGCCACCAGGCGCACCGCGCGCTGGAGCTGCACGCCATTCCCAGCCACTTCTTCCGTTTCTGGCTGTGGCTGACGACCGGCCAGGTGACCAAGGAGTGGGCGTCGATCCACCGCAAGCACCACGCCAAGTGCGACACCGAGGAAGATCCGCACAGCCCGGTCACGCGCGGCATCAAGAAAGTATTCTGGGAAGGCGCCGAGCTGTATCGCGCCGAGTCGAAGAACCTGGAAACCATGGAAAAGTATGGCCATGGCACGCCGGACGACTGGATCGAACGCAATCTGTACACCCGCTTCAGCTGGCAGGGTGTGGCTGCGCTGCTGGTGGTCAACTTCGTGCTGTTCGGCGTGATCGGCATCAGCGTGTGGGCAGTGCAGATGATGTGGATCCCCGTCACGGCGGCCGGCATCATTAACGGCATCGGTCACTACTGGGGCTACCGCAACTACGATTGTTCCGACGCCGCGACCAACATCATCCCGTTCGGCATCCTGATCGGCGGCGAAGAGCTGCATAACAACCACCACACCTTCGCCACGTCGGCCAAGCTGTCGTCGAAGTGGTATGAGTTCGACATCGGCTGGGGCTATATCCGCGCGCTGGAAATGGTGGGCTTGGCCAAGGTCAAGAAACGCGCACCGGAACCGAAGTTCGCCAAAGGCAAAATCGAAGCCGACTTCGACACGCTGCAATCGGTCATCGCCAACCGTTACGACGTGATGGCCAAGTACGCCAAATCGGTCAAGCACGCCTGGAAAGAAGAGCTGGAGCACCTGAAAGACAAGGCCCAGCTGGAAGCGCGCTTCCTGAAATCGTCGCGCAAGCTGTTGCAGCGCGAGCCGGGCAAGCTGGAGGCGCCGCAGCAGCAACAGCTGGTGGAACTGTTCCAGCACAGCAAGGCGCTGGAAACCATGCATACCATGCGCGTGGAACTGGGCGTGATCTGGGAGCGTTCGCATTTCACGCGCGACCAGTTGCTGCACAAGCTGCAAGACTGGTGCAACCGCGCTGAAGCGTCGGGCATCAAGTCGCTGCAGGACTTCTCGCTCCGCCTGCGCAGCTACGCATAAGAAAGTATTGATACAATTGAACGGCCCCGAAATTCGGGGCCGTTTTTCATTTCAAGGACCAATATGACATTGCGAACTTACCTGGCGGCGTTGGCGTTGGCGCTGCCGCTGTGCGGCGCGCACGCCGCCGACTGGACCGTGCGCTTCGACGGCGCCGGCCCGCTGAAGATCGGCATGCGCTTCGACGCCGTCAACAAAGTGCTGGGCGACCACATGGAACGCACGCCGAAGGAATTGCGCGGCTCGCCAAACTGCTTCCAGCTGGAACCGGCGCGCCAGCCCGGCTTGCTGCTGATGTTTGTCGGCGACGTGTTGAAGCGGGTGGACGTGATGGAGGAGGGCATACTGTCCGAGCGCGGCATCGGCCTGGGCGACCCGGTCGAAAAGATACGCCAAGTCTACGGCGAGGCGGTGACCTTCGCGCCGCAGGCCTACGACGACAGCGAGCAAACCCTGACCGTCAAGGCCGGCGGCGGCCAGTACGCGATCCGCTTCGACACCAGCAAAGGCAAGGTCGGCGCGATCTACGCCGGCGCCTGGAAGGAAGTGCAATACATCGAAGGTTGTTTGTAGGTATGTTGATCCTGCTCTAGGTATCGGTTGGTGGTATTTGCGTGGCGTCGTCTCCCCGGCTAGACTGAAATGATGGTCTGGCTTTGGAGTGCCAAATGAAAGTGGTTGATATCAACGATGCGCGAACAAACTTGTTTTTATTGGTAGACAAGGCTGTTCGTGGAGAGCCGTTTCTCATCACACGGTCCGGCAGGGTGTTGGTGAAAGTCGAGGCTGTCCCTTGCGAGATTTCCGAGCAGCTTCCGCGCTTGGGTTTTATGGCTGGCCAGTTCACAATTCCTGATGACTTTGATGCACTCGATCCACAGATCGAAAAGCTTTTTTATGGTGAAAAGTGAAGCTTCTGCTGGATACGCATATTTTGCTGTGGGCGATAGCCTCGCCAGCGAAATTATCGCCTCGTACAGTGGCGCTGTTGTCTTCAGCAGGGAGTGAGCTGATTTTTAGTGTTGCCAGCTTGTGGGAAGTCGCGATCAAAAATTCCACCCGTAGATCTGCGAATATGATTGATGTTCGGACTTTGCGAAATGGTCTATTGACGCATCACTATCAGGAATTACCGATTCAGGGGGCGCATGCGCTTTGCGTCGCCCGACTGCCGCTGCTGCATCGAGATCCATTTGACCGCATACTTGTCGCCCAAGCTCTGGTTGAGGGTATGACCTTGGTTACCGCCGACAAAATCATGGCCCGTTACCCCGGACGAATTCATCAGGCATAAATAAAAAAGCCGCCGAGCTGATGCTGAGCGGCTTTTTTGCGAGAAGCGAAGATCGAATTACTTGATCTTGGTTTCTTTGAACATGACGTGCTTGCGTGCTTTAGGATCGAACTTCATGATCTCCATTTTAGCAGGCGTGGTGCGCTTGTTCTTGGTAGTGGTGTAGAAGAAACCCGTACCTGCGGTCGATTCCAGTTTGATTTTGTCGCGGCCAGTTTTTGCCATGGTAGCTCCTAATTAGACTTTTTCGCCACGGGCGCGCATGTCGGCCAGTACGGCATCGATGCCGACTTTGTCGATTACGCGCAGACCAGCGTTGGACAGACGCAGGGAGACCCAGCGGTTTTCAGATTCAACAAAAATACGACGGTTCTGCAGGTTAGGCAGGAAACGACGTTTGGTTTTGTTGTTTGCGTGGGAAACATTGTTGCCGACCATCGGCTTCTTCCCAGTAACTTGGCAAACACGTGCCATAACGCACTCCTTAAAAGACATTCCACAATTGGAAAAACAAGAGTATATCCAAAAACCTCAGCTTTTTCAATGACTTGTGAAAAACAATTGTGTCTCGAATATCTAAAAATATTTAACAATTGTGAATTCGCTCGTAAACCCTTGAGCCCATAGGGGTAAACTCATAGCTGGCCGTGCTCGGCAAACGAGTGCACTTGGTGGCCGGCCACCACAAAATGGTCGAGGATGCGGATATCCACCAGCGCCATGGCCTGCACCAGCGCCCGCGTCAGCAGCAGGTCCGATTCGCTGGGATCGGGCGTGCCGGACGGGTGGTTGTGGGCCAGCATGATGCTCGCGGCGTTGCAGGCCAGCGCCGCCTTGACCACCTCGCGCGGGTAGACGCTGGTATGCGTCAAGGTGCCGCGAAACATTTCCTTGGCGTCGATCAGGCGGTTCTTCACATCCAGGAACAGCACGTGGAACGATTCGAAGTCCTTGCCGCTGAAGGTGATGCGCAGGTATTCCTTCACCGCGCGCGGCGAGCTCAGTGTGTTGCCGGCCTTGATTTCCTCCAGGATGGCGCGCCGCGCCAGTTCCATCACCGCCTGCAATTGGGCGAACTTGGCCGCGCCCAGCCCGCGCAGGGCGGAAAATTCCTTCAGGCTGGCGCCGAACATGGCTTGCAGCGAGCCGAAATGGTGCAACATTTCCTGCCCCAGCTGCACCGCGTCCTTGCCCGGCACGCCGGTGCGCAGGAAAACCGCCAGCAATTCGGCGTCCGTCAGCGCCGCCGCGCCTTCGCGTATCAGCCGCTCGCGCGGGCGGCGCTCCAGCGGCCATTCGTTAATTGTCATCGATATCCTCCGCAAATCAGCACAGACGACAGGCGCGGCAGGCAAGGTGGCTTACAATATAGCCTTTGCCAGCTTACCGAATCCCACGTCATGTCTAACGCGCAACCTGCTGTTGTCACCAAATCGGCTTACTTAACTCTGCATTATCGTCTCGCCTCGCTGGACGGTACTGATATCGTTACAACCTTCAGCGGAAATCCCGCCACCTTGATGCTGGGCCAGGGCCAGCTGGCGCCGGTGCTGGAAGAGTTGTTGATCGGCATGCCTGAAGGTACGCACAAGACTTTCGACCTGGAGCCGGGCGTCGGCTTTGGCCCGCGCAACCCGGAACTGGTGCGTGAAGTCACCCGCGCCACGCTGGACGACAACTCGGTGCCGGGCGCCGACTACAAGGTGGGCGACCTGGTCGACTTCGCAGCTCCTGGCGGCGGCCGCTTCGCCGGCATCCTGCGCGAGCTGGGCGATGAAACCTGTCTGTTCGACTTCAACCACCCGCTGGCCGGCCAGCCGCTGAAATTCGAAGTCAAACTTATTTCCGTGCTGTGAGGAACTCATGAGCGATAAAGAAATCCTGTTGGCCCAGCCGCGCGGCTTTTGCGCCGGCGTGGACCGCGCCATTGAAATCGTTGAGCGCGCGCTGACCCAGTTCGGCGCGCCCATCTATGTGCGCCACGAGATCGTCCATAACGCCTACGTGGTGGAAGACCTGCGCAACAAGGGCGCCATCTTCATCGAAGACCTGGACGACGTCCCGGCCGGCAACACGCTGGTGTTCTCGGCGCACGGCGTGTCCAAGGCGGTGCGGGCGGAAGCGGAATCGCGCGGCCTCAGCATCTTTGACGCGACTTGCCCGCTGGTCACCAAGGTGCACGTGGAAGTGGCCAAGATGCGCAAGCAGGGTTGCGAAATCATCATGATCGGCCACGACGGCCATCCGGAAGTCGAAGGCACGATGGGCCAGACCGAAGAGGGCATGTACCTGGTCGAAACCGTGGCCGACGTCGCCACGCTGAACGTCACCAAGCCGGACCAGTTGGCCTATGTTTCCCAGACAACGTTGTCGGTAGACGACACTGCCGACATCATTGAAGCGCTGAAGCGCAAGTATCCGGCGATTATCGAGCCGAAAAAGGGCGACATCTGCTACGCCACCACCAACCGCCAGGAAGCCGTGAAATTCATGGCGCCGCAAGTGGAGGTGGTGATCGTGGTCGGCAGTCCGAACAGCTCCAATTCCAACCGCCTGCGCGAAGTGGCGGAGAAGAAGGGCACGCCGGCCTACATGGTCGACAACGCCACGCAGATCGATCCGCTCTGGCTGGAAGGCAAGTTGCGCGTGGGTGTCACCGCTGGTGCGTCGGCGCCCGAAGTGCTGGTGCAAGCGGTCATCGACCGCCTGAAGGAATTGGGCGCGCGCAGCGTGCGTACGCTGGACGGTGTGGAAGAATCGGTCACTTTCCCGCTGCCCAAAGGCCTGGATGGACAGAAAGCTGCACCAGCGGAGGGCGTGGTTTAACAAGTTTCGGGATGAAACGGAATTAAATTTTGCATCTTTCCGTTATTCCGCAGTTAGTTTTTCCAGAATCTCGCTATCATTGCCTCGCTCTCAAAAAGTTGTCGTTTAGGCTTATAAACGAAGGAACGGCGGAGGGCGCGGCTCGCAGGGAGACGCTACTGGTTCAGGCATGAAATTTGCATCATGAACGTGTAGTCAACGGCGGCACTACGGAGACCTACTCCGGGTGCCGTTTTTGTTAGATGAACCGCTGTGCAGGCATAACACAAAAAGTAAAGGCACTCTTCATGGATACATTTATCCAACAAATTATTAACGGACTGGTGCTCGGCAGCATGTACGCACTGGTGGCGCTGGGCTACACCATGGTGTACGGCGTGCTGAACCTGATCAACTTCGCCCATGGCGACGTGCTGATGATCGGTGCGATGACCGGCCTGACCATCCTCAAATACCTGAACGAATACGCACCGGACCTGCCTGGCTACGTCAAGCTGGCGATCGCCATCGGCGGCGCCATTCCGGTTTGCATCGTCGTCAACATCCTGATCGAGCGCGTCGCCTACCGTCGCCTGCGCAACGCGCCGCGGCTGGCGCCGCTGATCACCGCCATCGGCGTGTCCATCCTGCTGCAAACCATCGCCATGATGATCTGGACCCG
The DNA here is from genome assembly GCF_059418605.1 of Duganella sp. GW821-FHT07G03. Taxonomy (NCBI): domain Bacteria; kingdom Pseudomonadati; phylum Pseudomonadota; class Betaproteobacteria; order Burkholderiales; family Oxalobacteraceae; genus Duganella; species Duganella sp. GW821-FHT07G03. The sequence goes on along the minus strand of NZ_JBWKQE010000012.1, from coordinate 136,620 downwards.
CAACCCGCTGGCCTTCCCGCAACTGCTGTCGTCGGAACCGATCACGGTTGGCGGCGCGCTGATCTCGCAGACACAGATCCTGCTGCTGGTGCTGGCGGCGCTGTCGATGACGGGCCTGGTGCTGCTGGTGGAAAAAACCAAGATGGGCCGCGCCATGCGCGCCACGGCGGAGAATCCCCGGGTCGCCGGCCTGATGGGCGTCGATTCCAACAAGGTCATCGTCGCCACCTTCGCGCTGGGCGCGGGGCTGGCCGCCGTGGCCGGCGTGATGTGGGGCGCCAACTACGCGTCGATCCAGTTCGCGATGGGCTTCGTGCCCGGCCTGAAAGCCTTCTCGGCCGCGGTGCTGGGCGGCATCGGCAACATCTACGGCGCGATGATAGGCGGTATCGTGCTCGGCATTATCGAGAGCCTGGGCGCCGGCTACATCGGCGACCTGACCGGCGGCTTCCTCGGCAGCCACTACCAGGACATCTTTGCCTTCGTCGTGCTGATCATTGTGCTGACGGTGCGTCCGTCCGGCATCATGGGCGAGCGCGTTGCGGACCGTGCCTAAGCTGAGGAACTACACATGGCTATTCTGAATTTCGACACCACCCGCAACCCGCGCAAGGCCTACAGCAGCATGGCTGTGGTCCTGATCGGCTTGCTGATCTTCCCGTTCGTCGCCTCGCAGTTCGGCAACTCCTGGGTCCGCATCATCGACATGGCGCTGCTGTACATCATGCTGGCGCTGGGCCTGAACATCGTGGTCGGCTTCGCCGGCCTGCTGGACCTGGGCTACATCGCCTTCTACGCGGTGGGCGCCTACATGACCGGCCTGCTGGCGTCGCCGCAGTTCGCGACCTTGCTGGAATCGCTGATCAACGAATACCCGGCGGTCGGCAATACACTGGTCGCCATCCTGGGGCCGGACATCCAGCAAAACGGCATCCACCTGTCGGTGTGGCTGATCGTGCCGCTGGCGGCCGCGTTGGCCGGCCTGTTCGGCGCGCTGCTGGGCGCGCCGACCCTGAAGCTGCGCGGCGACTACCTGGCCATCGTGACCCTGGGTTTCGGCGAGATCATCCGCATCTTCATGAACAACCTGAACGAGCCGATCAACTTCACCAACGGTCCCCAGGGCATCAACCTGATCGACCCGATCCGCGTGTTCGGCGTCAACCTGGCGGGGGAGGCGGGCTCGCGCGCCAACGTCGTCGTCGGCGGCTTCTCCATGCCGTCGGTGAACGCCTACTACTTCCTGTTCCTGTTCCTGTGCATCGCCGTGGTGTTCGTCACCTCGCGCCTGCAGCACTCGCGCCTGGGCCGCGCCTGGGTCGCGATCCGCGAGGACGAGATCGCCGCCAAGGCGATGGGCATCAACACCCGCAACGTCAAGCTGCTGGCGTTCACGATGGGTGCCTCGTTCGGCGGCGTCGCCGGCGCCATGTTCGCCTCGTTCCAGGGCTTTGTGTCGCCGGAATCGTTCTCGCTGACCGAGTCGATCGCGGTGCTGGCGATGGTGGTGCTGGGCGGTATCGGCCACATCCCTGGCGTCATCATGGGCGGCGCGCTGCTGGCGGCCTTGCCGGAAGTGCTGCGCCATGTGGTCGAGCCACTGCAGGAAAAACTGTTCGGCCACGTGCTGATCGAAGCGGAAGTGCTGCGCCAGCTGTTGTACGGCCTGGCGATGGTGCTGATCATGCTGAACCGTCCGGCGGGTTTGTGGCCGGCGCCCAAGCATGAAGACCGTCCCGATGGCGACTCCGACACCAAAGATCAATCGTCCGGCACCGTGGCGGCCTGAGGAAAACAGAAATGAGCGAACAAGTTATTCTGAACATCGCCGGCGTCAACAAGCGCTTCGGTGGCTTGCAGGCGCTGACCGATGTCGGCATCAAGATCATGAAGGGCCAGATCTACGGCCTGATCGGCCCCAACGGCGCCGGCAAGACCACCTTCTTCAACGTCATCACCGGCCTGTACCAGCCGGACACCGGCACCTTCGAGCTGGCCGGCAAGCCGTATTCGCCGTCGGCGCCGCATGCGGTGGCCAAGGCCGGTATCGCCCGTACCTTCCAGAACATCCGCCTGTTCGGCGAGATGACCGCGCTGGAAAATGTCATGGTCGGGCGCCACGTGCGCTCGCACCAGGGCGTGTTCGGCGCCGTGTTCCGCCACAAGGCGGCGCGCGAGGAGGAAGCGTCGATCCGCAAGCGCGCGCAGGAATTGCTGGATTTCGTCGGCATCGGCCAGTTCGCCAGCCGCACGTCGAAGTTCCTGTCCTACGGCGATCAGCGCCGCCTGGAAATCGCCCGCGCCCTGGCCACCGATCCGCAACTGCTGGCGCTGGATGAACCGGCGGCCGGCATGAACGCCACCGAGAAGCTGGCGTTGCGCGAGTTGCTGGTCAAGATCAAGAACGAAGGCAAGACCGTGCTGCTGATCGAGCACGACGTCAAGATGATGATGGGCTTGTGCGACCGGCTGATGGTGCTGGAATACGGCAAGCCGATCGCCGAAGGTCTGCCGGCGGAAATACAAAGCAATCAGGCGGTTATCGACGCCTACCTGGGAGGATCGCACTAATGGGCGACAACGTTCTTAAAGTATCGGGACTGAAAGTCGCGTACGGCGGCATCAAGGCCGTCAAAGGCATCGATCTGGAAGTGAACAAGGGCGAGCTGGTGGCCTTGATCGGCGCCAACGGCGCCGGCAAGACCACCACCTTGAAAGCCATCACCGGCACGCTGCCGCCTTGCAAGGTCGAGGGCACGGTGTCCTACAAGGGCGTATCGCTGAAGGGCAGCAAGTCCTTCCACCTGGTCGAGAAGCGGCTGGCGATGGTGCCGGAAGGGCGTGGCGTGTTCACCCGCATGTCGATCCAGGAAAACCTGATGATGGGCGCCTACACCCGCAACGACAAGGCTGGCATCGACGCCGACATCGCCAAGTGGTTCGACGTGTTCCCGCGCCTGAAGGAGCGCGCGGCGCAGATGGCGGGCACGCTGTCGGGCGGCGAGCAGCAGATGCTGGCGATGGCGCGCGCGCTGATGTCGCATCCCGAGCTGCTGTTGCTGGACGAGCCGTCGATGGGCCTGTCGCCGATCATGGTCGAAAAGATCTTCGAAGTGATCCGCAACGTCTCGAAAGAGGGCATCACCATCCTGCTGGTGGAGCAGAACGCCAAGCTGGCGTTGCAAGCGGCGCACCGCGGCTACGTCATGGATTCGGGCCAGATCACCATGACCGGCAACGCCAAGGACATGCTGGACGACCCGCGCGTCAAAGCGGCCTACCTCGGCGAATAATTGACTTTTGCCGCTCAAAAAACCGGAGCTTGCTCCGGTTTTTTGGTTTACTTCTGACTATTCCCAATGCGGTTATTCGTCCTCATGCGCTACTAGGCAAGGTAGTGTTTGAATCGCGTCGAATTTGGCATATGGGTTAATATGAAATTGTCGTTTAAGGAGCTATAGATATGAAATGTCCCGTCTGTGGCGAAGCTGCGTTGGTGCATGATATTCGCGATATCGCTTACATGTACAAAGGCCGGTCGGTCTTGATCACAGCGGTTGAGGGCAATAGTTGTCCAGCGTGCGGTGAAAACGTGCTGGATGCGGAAGAGTCGTCGCGTGTGAGCTCGGCAATGCTGGCGTTCAATCAGCAAGTAGATGAGTCTTTGGATCGTGGTCTGATTCTGAAATAACAAAGCCTCGGCCATGGCCGAGGCTTTTGCAGGAACCGGCGCCCTACCGCGCCGGAATGCCTGGATTACTTCTTGGCTGGAGCGGCCTTGGCAGCAGCAGCGGTGAACTGGTTCACGGCCGAAGTCATGTTCGATTCGATCGACTCAACAGCTTGCTTGGCGGTCTTGGCGAACTGCTCGTAGCCGGCGTTGGCGTTGCCGATGGCCGATTTCAGGATCGCAACAGCGTTTTCCGAACCAGCTGGGGCGTTCTTGCTGACTTCTTCCACCAGCGAGATCACTTTACGGTTGGTTTCAGCGATCTGGGTTTCAGCAGCTTTGCTGAATTCAGCGCCGGTGCTCGAAGCGATGGTCGCCAAGTGACGGCCGTAAGCGATGGTTTTTTCTGCGTTAGGCTGGGCTTGTGCCGAAGCCAGCGAGAAGAATTCTTGTGGATCTTTAGCCGACAGCAGTTGCTTGGTGGTGATCGACGACTCTTCCAGCGATGCCTTGGCAGCGGTCAGGTTCAGATCAACAAACTTCTCCACGCCTTCGAAAGCCTTGTTGGTCAGGGCCGAGAAGATCGCGAATTGAGCTTCAAAGTTGGCTTTGGTCGCATTGGAAAATTGCTCAGGGATAGAAAACATTTGAATCTCCAGGAAAGTAGTCATTGATTAAGTACTGCTTAGGTAATGCTGTTTCTTACGGCCGGTGAGAAACAGGCTATCCACGTTTCAGACCGAACAACTAATTGTGCAACGCAACAAACCCGATTTTACGGCCTTCAGAAATTAAGTCAAGCGATTTTTTGTGCATTGCACCAAAGAACGAAATCTAGCTTGAGGAAAGTATTTCCATAGGGAAAATGCGGCTTGGCAAGGCATGGCCGGTGGCGAAATGCCTGCCGTGATAGACTTGCATCCTGTCGAGTCGGCGCCGCAAACCGGCGCCGATTTCCTTTCATGTTGCAAGTAAGTTTTCCGGTTTTCCCATGCCCCACACCCCGAGCGCCGCCGCAGTTGTCAACCACGCCACTTTCCTGTCGCCGCTGCCGCTGTTTTTCGTGCTGTTGTGGAGCAGCGGCTTCATCGTCGCCAAGTTCGGCCTGCCGTATGCGCCGCCGCTGACCTTCCTGGTGATGCGCTTCGTGGGCGTGTTGCTGTTCCTGATACCGGCCGTGCTGCTGCTGAAAGCCCCTTGGCCCCAGGGCAAGGTCTGGCAGATCGCCTTGGCCGGGCTGCTGGTGCAGGCCGGCTACCTGATCGGCGTCTGGTGCGCCATCAAGCTGGGCATGCCGGCCGGGCTGTCGGCGCTGATTGTCGGCATGCAGCCCATCCTGACCGCCTTCGCCGCGCCGCTGATCGGCGAGAGAGTGCGGCCGCTGCAATGGCTGGGCCTGGTCTTCGGCCTGGCCGGGGTAGGGCTGGTGGTGGCCGCCAAGATCAAGCTGGCCGGATTGTCGACCGACGCCATCCTGTTGTGCGTGCTGGCGCTGCTGTCGATGACCGCCGGCACCCTGTATCAAAAACGCTATTGCCCGCATTTCGACTTGCGCACAGGCACCGTGATCCAGTTTGCCGCCTCGCTGGCGCTGGTGCTGCCGCTGGCGGTCATTTTCGAAGGGCTGACGCCGGACTTTGCTGCGGTGCAGTGGACGCCGCGCTTCGTCGGCGCCTTGCTGTGGTCGGTGATGGGCTTGTCGATCGGCGCCATCTTCCTGTTGTTCGCGCTGATACGCCGCAGCGACGCCACCCAGGTCACCAGCCTGATGTACCTGACGCCGCCGACCACCGCCGTCATGGCCTGGCTGATGTTTGGCGAGGCTTTCAACGCCCTCGGCATAGCGGGGATGGCGCTGGCGGTCACCGGTGTGATTTTTGTAGTCAAGAAAACCAACTAAGCGAGTGCATATGATTTCAACTCCCGACCAGCAAGCGGTGGACGCCGCCATCACCAGCCGCCGCTCGATCCGCGCCTTCCTGCCGCAGGCCGTGGCGCGCGAGGATGTCGCGCAGATTTTGCAGGTGGCGGCGCGGGCGCCGTCCGGCACCAATACCCAGCCGTGGAAAGTGTATGTGCTCGATGGCGAGCGCAAGCAGCAGTTGTCTTCGGCGATATTGGCCGCACATAGTGATCCAGAGCAGGCTAAACAGCACAGCGAGGAATATGCCTACTATCCGCGCGAGTGGGTGTCGCCTTTCATCGAGCGCCGCCGCAAGGTCGGCTGGGATCTCTATGCGCTACTGGGTTTGACGCGCGACAATAAGGCCGGCATGGCGGCACAACACGGCCGCAATTATGAATTTTTTGGCGCTCCGGTAGGTCTTATCTTTACCATTGACCGCGTCATGGAGCAGGGCTCGTGGCTGGACTACGGCATGTTCCTGCAGAACATCATGGTGGCGGCGCGTGCGCGGGGCCTCGATACTTGCCCGCAAGCGGCTTTTACCCAGTATCATAAAATCATCGGCAGCCAGTTGGGCCTACCGGACAATGAAACCGTGGTGTGCGGCATGGCGCTCGGTTACGCCGATAGTTCGAAAGTTGAAAATACCTTGATCACGGACCGTATGCCGCTTGAGGAATTTGTTAAATTTGTTGGTTAGAGCTAGCTTGTTTAAAACCTACGGCGCCATATTGTGTCGACACAACCATCGATGCGCTCAATGTTAAATTTGCTTGCGATTGCCCACAGTTTTGCTACACTGCAACAGGTCTTTCGCTTTCTCCACACCGTTTTTATCGGGGATATGAATGTATAAACTAGCCTTAAGTGCGCTCATTTCGCTGATGTTCGCCTCCACGGCGCTCACCGCAACAGCAGCCCAGGCTGCCGATGGCGCCGGATCGAAAAAACACCATGTGAAGAAGGTCAAGGCCCGTGGACCGGTGCGCGTGGCCGCCGCCGAGCCTGGCGAACGCGTGGTCAAACGCGTGATCAAGGTCCATGGCCGCCGCAAAGTGGTGTACCAGCGCATGATCGTGGCCGCGCCTGCCGTACCGACCATGGGCGACCTGGCCGGCCTGAACATGACGCACGATCCGCTGGACCTGAAATCGAACGTGGCGCTGGTGTTGGACCAGGCCAATTCCGAAGTGCTGTTTGAAAAGAATTCCAATGTCGCCCTGCCGATCGCCTCGATCACCAAGATGATGACCGGCCTGGTCGTGGTCGAAGCCAAGCAGAACATGGACGAGATCCTGAGCATCACCGACGAGGACGTCGACCGCGAAAAATTCAGCAGCTCGCGCCTGAAGGTGGGCACCCAGCTGAGCCGCGCCGACATGCTGCACATCGCGCTGATGAGTTCGGAAAACCGGGCGTCGTCGGCCCTGGGCCGTAATTATCCGGGTGGCAAGCCTGCGTTTGTCGAAGCGATGAACGCCAAGGCGCGCGAGCTGGGCATGGTCGATACGCACTACGTCGATTCCAGCGGGCTGTCGAAAATGAATGTGGCCAGCGCGCGCGACCTGGCCAAGCTGGCGATGGCCGCGTATCAGCAGCCCATCCTGCGCCAGTACTCGACCGACGCCAAGGCCATGGTCGAAACCAATGGCCGTCCTATGCAGTTCGGCACCACCAACCATCTGGTGGCCAATCCGGACTGGGCGATTGGCTTGCAGAAAACCGGCTTCATCAACGAAGCCGGGCGCTGCCTGATGATGCAGGCGGTCATCGAAGGCCGCTCGGTCATCATGGTGTTTCTCGATTCCAAGGGCAAGCAGTCGCGTATCGCCGACGCCGGCCGCATGCGCAAGTGGCTGGAGGCGCTGAAGCCGGCCGCCCTCAGCGCGCCGCTCAGTTCACCGTCGACTTATTCGACCGGAATGTAACCCAGCGTGGCGGAGATCTGGTTGGCGGTCATGATCAGGTCTTCCACCCATTCATCCTGCAAACGGTCGGCCGGCGCCGAGATCGACAGCCCGGCAATCAGCTTGCCGCTGTCGTCGTGGATGCCGGCGGCCATGCAACGCACCCCCAGCTCCAGCTCTTCATTGTCGCGCGCGTAGCCGCGTGACTTCACCAGGCTCAGCTCGCGCTCCAGCTTGGCCAGATCCGTGATCGAATTCTTGTTGTGGCCGGCCAGCCCGGTACGCGTGGCGTAGGCGCGGATGGCTTTCGGCTCGTCCACCGACAGGAACAGCTTGCCGGTCGAGGTCAGGTGCAGCGGGCCGCGGCCGCCGATGGCGCGCACCACCTGCATGCCCGAGCGTTCCGAGAAGGCGCGGTCGATGTAGACGATCTCGTCGCCCTGGCGCACCGACAGGTTGATGGTCTGCTGGGTTTTCTTGTGCAGTGCACGCATGAAATCCAGCGCGGCCTCGCGCACCGACAGTCGGCTCTTTACAACATTGCCCAGTTCCAGCAGCCGCATGCCGAGCCGGTAGGTGCCCGGCTCGATACGGTCGACAAAGCGCGTCAGCACCATATCGTTCAGAATCCGGTGCGCGGTCGAAGGGTGTAGCCCGGAAACCTTGGACAATTCCTTCAGGCTCACAGGGTCGGGATATTTGGCGAGCGCATCGAGTAGCGCCACCATGCGCTCGATCACCTGGATAGTGGTCTTTTGCTCTGGAACGGTTTCGATTTTCATGATGTGGTTGGTGCGGTGCAGTATGCGATAGCTACTTTATACCATAATGTGAAAAAAATAGGAATTGATGCATAATGATACATTCACCATTTGCGGCTTATTCATGGAACCAGTGAGCGAATTCAAGAGCAAGAGCGGCCTGAAACGTATCTTTTCGGCCTTTTTATACTCCATCGACGGCTTCAAGTCGGCCTGGAAGCATGAGCACGCCTTCCGCCAGGAAGTGAGCCTGTTCGCTGTGGGCACCATCGTCGCGCTGGTGCTGCGCATCTCGGCGTTCGAGAAATTGATGCTGATCGGCGTGCTGATGTTGATATTGATCGTGGAACTGATCAATTCCTCCATCGAAGCCGTGGTCGACCGGGTGTCGCTGGAGCGTCATCCGCTGTCCAAGAACGCCAAGGATTTCGGTAGCGCCGCCGTGTTGCTGACGTGTTTGCTGGCGGCGGGTGCCTGGGGCGTGGTGCTGTTCAACCGTTTCTATTGAGCGTATATAAAGTTTCGGCATAAGGAAACGCTAAAAGCTTAGTTCTCAAATATAAAGGACAGCCGTAATCTGGAGACCTACACTACAAGGGGAATCAGATGCTGTCCAAAAAAATTATTGCTGCTGCCATTCTTGCCGTATCCGCCGCCGCGCCAGCCCTGGCCGCCGAGATTTCTTTGTTGAACGTGTCTTACGACCCGACCCGTGAACTGTACCAGGACGTCAACACGGCTTTCGCCAAGGCCTGGAAAGCCAAGACCGGCGACGTGCTGAAAATCAAACAATCGCATGGCGGCTCCGGCAAGCAGGGCCGCGCGGTGATCGACGGCCTGGAGGCGGACGTGGTCTCGCTGGCGCTGGCCTACGACATCGACGCCATCGCCGAGCACAAGCTGCTGTCGCCGGACTGGCAGAAAAAACTGCCGCACAACAGCACGCCGTACACCTCGACCATCGTGTTCCTGGTACGCAAGGGCAACCCTAAAGGCATCAAGGACTGGAACGACCTGGTCAAGCCTGGCATCGCCGTCATCACGCCGAATCCGAAAACCTCCGGCGGCGCCCGCTGGAGCCACCTGGCCGCCTACGGCTATGCGCTGCGCCAGCCCGGCGGCAGCGAAGCGTCGGCCAAGGACTTCCTGAGCAAGCTGTACAAGAACGTGCCGGTGCTCGATTCCGGCGCGCGCGGCGCCACCACCACCTTCGTCGAACGCGGCATCGGCGACGTGCTGATCGCCTGGGAAAACGAAGCGCTGCTGGCGATCAAGGAACTGGGGCCGACCAAGTTCGACATCGTCGCGCCGTCGGTGTCCATCCTGGCCGAGCCGCCGGTGGCCGTGGTCGACAAGGTGGTCGACAAGCGCGGCACCCGCAAGGTGGCCGAGGCTTACCTGAACTTCCTGTACACCGATGAGGCGCAGGACATCATCGCCAAGAACTACTACCGTCCGGCCGTGGAAAAAGAGGCGAAGAAATACGCCGCCCAATTCCCGAGCGTGAAACTGTTTAAGCTGTCCGACGTGGCCGGCGACTGGAGCAAGGCGCAGAAGGTACACTTCGCCGACGGCGGCCTGTTCGACCAGATCTACCAGCCCAAGTAATCACCGCCAAAAGGTCGCGAAACATTGTATTTTTTAGCAGAAAAGGCGCAGAATAGCAGGCTGGCGGCTGACTGAAAGCCGGTGTTCTTTTTCCCATCTGGAGCTGACTATGACGATACGACTGGGCGATACCGCCCCTGATTTTGAACAAGATTCTTCCATCGGCAAGCTGCACTTTCATGAGTGGGCTGGCAATTCCTGGGTGGTGCTGTTCTCGCACCCGGCCGATTTCACGCCGGTCTGCACGACCGAACTGGGCCTGACTGCCAAGCTGAAACCCGAGTTCGACAAGCGCAACGTCAAGGCGATCGCGCTGTCGGTCGACCCGGCCGAATCGCACAAGTCGTGGATCGCCGACATCGAGGAAACCCAGGGCACCGTGGTCGGCTTCCCGATCATTGCCGACGCCGACCGCAAGGTGTCCACGCTGTACGACATGATCCACCCGAACGCTTCGACCACGGCCACCGTGCGTACGCTGTTCGTGATCGATCCGAATAAAAAAGTGCGCCTGAGCCTGACCTACCCGATGAGCACCGGCCGCAACTTCGACGAAGTGTTGCGCGTTATCGACGCCCTGCAACTGACCGACGGCTACACCGTGGCCACGCCAGGCAACTGGAAAGACGGCGACGACGTCATCATCCCACTGACCGTGCAGGATCCGGACGTGTTGAAGCAAAAGTATCCCAAGGGTTACACCGCGGCACGACCTTACTTGCGCGTCACACCCCAGCCAAATAAATAAACGCATAAGCAAATAAGGATTGCGTTGTTTGGATATTCCCCTAGAGTAGTTACTCTGCAGTCTACTCTTGGGGATTTGCATGGATTTGTCATTTGTCGCATCTGGTTTCGCGGTCGGCCTGTTGGTCGGCATGACTGGCGTGGGCGGCGGCTCGCTGATGACGCCGCTGTTGACGCTGTTGTTCGGTGTGTCGCCCGCGGTGGCGGTCGGCACCGACCTGGCCTTCGCCTCGTTGACCAAGGGTGTGGGCACCTTCACCCACCGCATGCGCGGCACGGTACACTGGGAAATCGTGCGTCGTCTCTGCCTCGGCGCTTTGCCGGCCGCGCTGCTGGCCAGCCTGGGCCTCAAATATTTCGGCACGCTCAACAAGGAAATCGGCCAGGTCATACGCTATATGATCGCCGGCTCGGTGATGCTGACCGTGGTCGCCTTGCTATTCAAACGCAAGATGCTGGACTGGGTCATGGCACGTCCCGAGCGCCAGTTGCAGGGCAGGGCGCTGACCATCGCCACCATCGTCTCCGGCGCTGTGCTGGGCACGCTGGTGACCATCTCCTCGATCGGCGCCGGCGCGATCGGCGCCACCCTGCTGGTGATGTTGTATCCGCGCCTGACCGCCGCCGAAGTGGCGGGCACCGACATCGCCTACGCCGTGCCGCTGACGGCGATCGCCGCCGTCGGCCACTGGTGGCTGGGTTCGATCAACTGGAGCCTGCTGCTGACCTTGCTCGTCGGCTCGCTGCCCGGCATCACCATCGGCGCCTACGCCGCCCGCGCCGTGCCGGAACGCCTGCTGCGCGGCTTGCTGGCCTTCACCCTGGTCGCGGTCGCGGCGAAGCTGGTTTCTTAAAAACCATATAGCGTTACCGTCTAACCAAATGAAAAATGCTTCGTTTGTAATATGAAGCGCAGGTGAGATTATGCAGCCCTTATAGAAGAATTTGTAATAAGGGAGCATCTATGTCAGCAGTTCTCGCCGCACCCGCCACGGCGCCCGGCGCCGTCCGGGGCGCGCCTTTCCGCGTCATGCCGGGGTTCCGGCTGTCGCTGGGATTCACCATTTTCTACCTGACGCTGATCGTCCTGATCCCGCTGTCGGCCGTGTTCCTGAAGACCTTCACGCTCAGCTGGGAAGGCTTCTGGAGCGCGGTGACATCGGCGCGCGTCATCGCCTCCTATAAACTGACCTTCGGCGCGTCGCTGCTGGGCGCCTTGGTCAACGTCGTCTTCGGCGGCATCGTCGCCTGGGTGCTGGTGCGCTACCAGTTTCCCGGCAAGCGCATCATCGACGCCCTGGTCGACCTGCCGTTCGCGCTGCCGACCGCCGTGGCCGGCATCACCTTGACCGCGCTGTATTCGGCCAATGGCTGGTTCGGCCGCTTCCTCGAAGGCACGCTCGGCTTCAAGGTGGCGTTCACGCCGGTCGGCGTGGTGGTGGCGCTGACCTTCATCGGCTTGCCCTTCGTGGTGCGCACCGTGCAACCGGTGCTGGAAGACGCCGAGCGCGAACTGGAAGAGGCCGCCGCCAGCCTGGGCGCCAACGCCTGGCAAACCTTCACCCGCGTGGTGTTCCCGACCATCCTGCCGTCGCTGATGACCGGCTTCGCGCTGGCCTTCGCGCGCGCCACCGGCGAGTACGGTTCGGTGATTTTCATCGCCGGCAATATGCCGATGGTGTCGGAAATCACGCCGCTGTTCATCATCACCAAGCTGGAGCAGTACGACTACGCCGGCGCCACCGCGATCGCGGTGGTGATGCTGGTGGTGTCCTTCGTCATGCTGTTGACCATCAACCTGTTGCAAGCCTGGGCTCGCGGAAAGTCGGGGAAATAATGAGCGCTGCTTCTACGACTATTCCAACCACGCCCGTGCGTCGCGGCGAGCTGCCGTCGGCCCCGCAAACGCTGGAGCCACGGTGGGTGCGCATCGCGCTGATCGCCGTCGCGCTGACCTTCCTCACGCTGTTCCTGTTCGTGCCGCTGGTGGCGGTGTTCGTCGAAGCCTTCCGCAAAGGGTGGGAAGCCTACCTGGCCGCCATCATCGAGGACGATGCGATCTCGGCCATCAAGCTGACCCTGATCACGGCGGTCATCGCCGTGCCGCTGAACCTGGTGTTCGGCGTGGCCGCTTCATGGTGCATCGCCAAATTCGAGTTCCGTGGCAAGAGCATCCTGCTGACCCTGATCGACCTGCCGTTCTCGGTGTCGCCCGTGATCTCCGGCCTGATCTACGTGCTGCTGTTTGGCGCGCAGGGCTGGTTTGGTCCGTGGCTGCAGGCGCACGACGTCAAGATCCTGTTCGCGGTGCCTGGCATTGTGCTGGCCACCATCTTCGTCACCTTCCCGTTTGTCGCGCGTGAGCTGATCCCGCTGATGCAGGCGCAGGGCAACGAAGAAGAGGAGGCCGCCATCGTGCTGGGCGCGTCCGGCTGGGACACCTTCCGCCGCGTCACGCTGCCCAACATCAAGTGGGGCCTGCTGTACGGCGTGATCCTGTGTAACGCCCGGGCGATGGGCGAGTTCGGCGCGGTGTCGGTGGTGTCCGGCCACATCCGCGGCGAGACCAACACCGTGCCCTTGCAGGTCGAGATCCTCTACAACGAATACAACTTTGCCGCCGCCTTTGCCGTGGCCTCGCTGCTGGCCCTGCTGGCGCTGGTGACCTTGGCCCTCAAATCCTTTATCGCCTGGCGCCTCAACGAGTCGATCGCCGACGACGCGCGCACAACGGAGTAATGCCATGACCATCGAAGTTAAAAACATCAACAAGCGTTTCGGCGATTTCGTCGCCCTCAACAATGTGTCGCTGGATTTCCCGCAGGGCGAACTGACCGCGCTGCTGGGACCATCCGGCTGCGGCAAGACCACGCTGCTGCGCATCATCGCCGGCCTCGAACATCCGGACTCGGGCCAGGTGCTGTTGGACGACAATGACGCCTCGCACCGCCACGTGCGCGAGCGCCAGGTCGGCTTTGTGTTCCAGCATTACGCGCTGTTCAAGCACATGACGGTGTTCGAGAACGTCGCCTTCGGCCTGCGCGTCAAGCCGCGCGCCGAGCGGCCGTCGGAAGACCAGATCCGCCGCAAGGTCAAGGAGCTGCTGGAACTGGTGCAGCTGGACTGGCTGGCCGACCGCTATCCGCCGCAGCTGTCGGGCGGCCAGCGTCAGCGCATCGCGCTGGCGCGCGCGCTGGCGGTCGAGCCGCGCGTGCTGTTGCTGGACGAGCCGTTCGGCGCGCTGGACGCCAAGGTGCGCAAGGAGCTGCGCCGCTGGCTGCGTCGCCTGCACGACGACCTGCACGTGACGTCGATCTTCGTCACCCACGACCAGGAAGAAGCGCTGGAAGTGGCCGACCAGGTGGTGTTGATGAACAAGGGTAACGTCGAGCAGATCGGCGCGCCGGACGAGGTCTACAACCATCCGGCCTCGCCGTTCGTGTACGGCTTCCTCGGCAATGTAAATATGTTCCACGGCCGCGTGCAGGACGGCATCCTGGCCAGCGGCGACGCTTCCTTCACCGTGCCGGGCCAGCCTTCGGCCGACGGCAAGGGCACCGCCTACGTGCGTCCGCACGACCTGGAGATCGACCGCTATTCGCCTGGCGCGGAAGGCATCGTCGTCAAGCTGCGCCACGCGCACGCGATCGGCCCGCTGGCCCAGCTGGACCTGGAGCGCAGCGATACCGCCGAGCTGATCGAAGCGGTGATGTCGAATGAACGTTATAGCCAACTGCAATTGAAAGAAGGCGAAACCCTGGTAGTGCGTCCCAAGCGCCTGCGTGTATTTGTTGATGGCGGAGCATCCATATGAATTTCCAACAACTGCGGTCCATCCGCGAAGCCGCCCGGCGCGGCTACAACCTGACCGAAGTGGCGAACGCGCTGTTCACCTCGCAGCCCGGCGTCAGTCGCCAGATCCGCGAGTTGGAGGACGAACTGGGCGTGGTGATTTTCGAGCGCAACGGCAAGCGCCTGACCGGCATGACCGAGCCGGGCAAGGGCATCCTGAAGATCATCGAGCGCCTGCTGATCGAGGCGGAAAACCTGCAGCAGGCCAGCCTGGAATACACCGGCCAGCAAAGCGGCACCCTGAGCGTGGCGGCCACCCACACGCAGGCCCGCTACGCGCTGCCCAAAGTGGTGCAGAGCTTCCGCACGGCTTACCCCGACGTGCGCATCGCCTTGCAGCAGAGCGCGCCCGAGCACATCGCCGAATGGATTTTGTCCGGCAAGACCGACATCGGCATCGCCACCGAGGGCCTGTCGCAATTCCCCGACCTGGTGTCTTTCCCTTGCTACCGCTGGAGCCATTTGATCGTGGTGCCGGACGGCCACCCACTGCTGGCGCGCTCGCCGATCCGCTTGGAAGACCTGGCAGAGTTCCCGCTGATCACCTACGACGTCGGCTTCACCGGCCGCGGCCATATCGACGCGGCGTTCGAACGCGCCGGCGTCAAGCCCGACATCGTGCTGACGGCGATGGATTCGGACGTCATCAAGCAGTATGTGGCGCTGGGCCTGGGCGTGGGCATCGTCGCCTCGATGGCCTTCGATCACGGCCGCGACAAGGGCATGCGCGCGGTGGAGGCGTCGCATCTGTTCGCGCAAAACACCACGCGGCTGGCGGTGCGGCGCGGCGCTTATCTGCGCTCCTACGCCTACCACTTCATCCGGGAATTCGCGCCCGACCTGACCCGCGCCGATATCGACGCGGCCTTGAGCGGCGGGGAATTGAGCTGATGCGGCTGCTGCCGCCCAGCTGTGGCGGCCAGCTAACAGTCGGCTAATTTTTTCCATCAGGCACGGCTGATTGAATCTATACTAAAAATCAAAACTAGCTTGCAGCAACCAAGAATTTAAGTCCGTTGGTCTTACTCTGGGGAGCATGTGATGGGTATCGGTAACTGGAAGATAGGCGTCCGGCTTGCTGCCGGGCTGGGCGTGTCGATGGTGTTCATGGTCGGCATTTCGGTGATCGGCATAGGCAATCTTGGCAAGTTGAATAACAACACCCAGGATCTCGCGGCCGACAAGATACCCAAGGTCATCTTGGGCTACGAAACGATAGGTGGCCTCAATGACGTGGCGCGCGCCATGCGCAACGCCATGTTGTCCAGGGACCCCGAGGTCGTCAAGTCGGAGCTGGCGCGGGTCGAGCAACGCAAGGCCGACAACGCCACCCGCCTCGACAAGCTGGCCGTGCTGGTCGCCGATGACGAGGACCCGCAGAGCAAGGCCAAGCTGCAGGCGGTGCTGGAAGCGCGCGACAAATACACGGTGGTGCAAACCGCCTTCCTCAAGATGTCGGCCGACGACAGCAAGCGCGAAGAGTCGGTCAGCTATCTGCTGACTTCGGTACGCAAGGAACAGACCGCCTACCTGAATGCGCTGACCGAGCTGGTCAAATTCCAGAACGGGGCGATCGAGGACGCCAGCACGGTGGCACAGCAAGCCTATGCCAATTCGCGCAATATGATGATCTTGCTGACGGTGGTCGCCACCGCGTTGGCCTCGTGGGTGCTGTACTGGATCACGCGCAGCATCACGCAGCCGCTGAACCGCGCCGTCGGCATGGCGCAGGCGGTGGCCGGCGGCGATCTCACCATGCAGATGGAATGCGACACCACCGATGAAACCGGACAGCTGCTGCGCGCGCTGATCGACATGAACGACAGCCTGGCGCGCACCGTCGGCCAGGTGCGCTCGGGTACGGATACCATCGCCACCGCTTCCAATCAGATCGCCAGCGGCAACCTGGATTTGTCCAGCCGCACCGAGCAGCAGGCATCCAGCCTGGAGGAGACCGCGTCCTCGATGGAGGAATTGACGTCGACCGTGACGCAGAACGCCGAGAACGCGCGCCAGGCCACCAAGCTGGTGGTGGCGGCGTCGGACTTCGCCACCAAGGGCGGGCAGGTGGTCGGCCAGGTGGTGACGACGATGGGCGCGATCAAGGAAAGCTCCGGCAAGATTGTCGACATCATCAGCGTCATTGATGGCATCGCGTTCCAGACCAACATCCTGGCCCTGAACGCGGCGGTGGAAGCGGCGCGCGCCGGCGAGCAGGGACGTGGCTTCGCGGTGGTGGCCTCGGAGGTGCGGACGCTGGCCCAGCGTTCGGCCAACGCCGCCAAGGAAATCAAGGAGTTGATCGCGCGTTCGGTGGAGACGGTGGACGCCGGATCGCTGCTGGTCGACGAGGCCGGTGCGACGATGGACGGCATTGTCAAGGCGGTCAAGCAGGTGGCGGACATCATGACGGAAATCAGCGCCGCCAGCAGCGAGCAGAGCACGGGGATAGAACAGGTCAACCAGGCCATCGTCTCGATCGACGATGTGACGCAGCAGAACGCCGCGCTGGTGGAAGAGGCCGCCGCGGCCGCGCAAAGCATGCGCGACCAGGCGGACTTGCTGGCGCAGGCGGTCAGCGTGTTCAAGCTGGCGGGACAGCCGTCGCATGCGACGCCGTCCCGCAAGCGGACCTTGCTGGCCGTCCCGGCCTAGATCACCAGCTGTAGCCGGCCTTGGCGTAGTAGTAGCGGCCGTTGAAGCCGTTCGGCGCGAAGCCGCTGTACGGATTGATGCCGTTGTTGTTGAGGTTGCCCGCCGACGTGACCTGGTCGGGATAGCGATTGGTCACGTTGTCGATGCCCGCGCTCAGGCGCCAGTTCTTGTTGAGCTTGACGCTGCCCGACAGATCCAGCACCCACTGCGGATCGTAGACCTGGTCCAGCGTGGCGTTATTCTGCGGCACGGTGAAGCTGCCGTAGCGCGTCACCACGCCGCGCGCGCCCCAGGCGCCGAGCGACCAGTCGGTCGCCAGGCTGAGCTTGTCCTTCGGCGAACCGACGGTCAGGCGGTTGATGGTCTGGCGGTCGATCAGGGTCAGGCCGTTGGTGGTCAGGATGGCCGGGTTGGCGTTCACGTGCTCCAGCGAGTTCTTGTTGTGGTTGTAGGCCGCGGTGAAGTCGTAGCGGCCCGCGCCGGTGGTCTCCCAACGGTAGGTGCTGACCACGTCGACGCCGGTGGTGCGGGTATCGATGGCGTTGGTGAAGTAGCGGCCGGCGCCCACCAGGATGCCCTGCTTGGCCAGCGCCGCCTGCAAGGCCGGCGACAAGGTCATGTTGGCCGACAGCGCCACGCGGTCGTCGATGTCGATGCGGTAGGCGTCGACCGAGGTGTTCCAGTTGCGGGTCGGCGACCACTGCACGCCGAGGCTGTAGTTGCGGGCTTTCTCGGCCTTCAGCTGGGTCGCGCCCAGCGCCGACGCGGCGGCGCTGCCGACGGCGAAGGTGCCGGTCTCGATCGGCGTGTTGACATTGTTCACCACCGAGAAGTTGGTGGTGGTGATGGTGTAGAACTGCTGCGCCAGCGACGGCGCGCGGAAGCCCGACGAGGCGGTGCCGCGCAGCGAGAAGTCCGGGGTGAACGCGTAGCGCGCCGAGCCCTTGGCCGAGGTGGTGCTGCCGAAGTCGCTGTAGCGCTCATGGCGCAGCGCGCCCGAGGCCGAGAACTGCTTGGTGATTTCCGCTTCCAGGTTGGCGTAGATCGATTCGTTGTGGCGGCTGTTGCTGCCGGCGTTGATCGGACGGAAGCCGGAGAAGCCCTGCGCGCCGGAGCCGATGTAGGAGGCTTCGTCGCCGGCGCCAATCTCGTATTTCTCGTGGCGCGCCTCGACGCCCAGCGCCACCGTCAGCGGGCCGCTGAAGGCCGCCACCGGATATTCCTTGGCGACGTCGAAGTTGAACAGCTGCTGCGTGTTCTTCAGCTTGCCGGCGTAGAAGTGGGTCGGGCTGGCGGCGTTCAACGACTGGTTGACGGTGTGGTCCAGGTCCAGCTGGAACTCGTTGCTGCCGTAGTTCAGGCTGGCGTCCCAGCGCCATCCGCCCGCTTCGCCGCGCAGGCCGGTGACCAGCGCGGTGTCGGTCGATTCGCTGTTTTCCAGCGGCAGGAAACCTTCCGGGTACAGCGGCGTGCGCTGCGCCGTGCCGTTCAGCGCGGTGCGCCAGGTGGCTGCCGCCGAGGTGTTGCGCTGGCCATAGTTGGCGAAGGCATACCAGTCGATGTCGTCGTTGATGCGGTACTGGCTGTTGACGAACACGGTGCGCGGACGGGTTTCCGGATCGCCGAAGCGCTGGTTGACCTTGCCGTAACGCGGCTCGGCCGGGTTGCGCAGGTCGGGGCCGGCGCGGTTGGTCGGATCGCGGTCGGACGCCTCCAGCGCCACCCGCACCCAGCCCTGGTCGCCCAGGTTGAAGCCGGTCGAGCCGCGCACGGTGATGGCCTTGCCGTCGCGCTTCTGGTACTCGCCGAAGCCCACTTCGGCCTCGCCGCCGGCCGCGCCTTTTTTCAGGATGATGTTGATCACGCCGGCGATCGCGTCCGAGCCGTACTGGGCGGCCGCGCCGTCGCGCAGCACCTCGATGTGGTCGATGGCCGCCAGCGGAATCGCGTTCAGGTCCACCGGCGCCGAGCCGCGGCCCTGGGTGCCGTTGACGTTGACCACCGCCGTGGTGTGGCGGCGCTTGCCATTGACCAGCACCAGCGTCTGGTCCGGCGACAGGCCGCGCAGTTGCGCTGGGCGCACAGCGTCGCTGGCGTCGGCGCCGGACGGGCGCGGGAAGTTCATCGACGGCAGCAGACGGCCCAGCACGGTGGCCAGTTCGCTCGAACCGCTGGCCTGCAATTCCTTGGCGCCGATGACGTCGACCGGCGATTCGGAGTCGATGGTGCGGCGGTTCTTGGCATAGGTGCCGGTGACGACCACGGACTGCAATTCACCGTCGGCCACGGCTTGCTGGGCGAAGGCGGGGATGACGACGGTAGCGATCAGGCTGCTGAGCAGGAGGGGACGGACAAGCGGGCGGGCGATGCGGCGTGTGCTCATGTGACGGTCTTTCTACGTTGGTGATGAGGAAAGCTTACCAGTGCGCAAAGTTGCTGCACACGAATGGTTACGTCTAATGATATTCAAGATTTGGATAACGTGCAGGGGAGTGTTGTTTAAAAGCGCGGGGGGCAAGTCTGACATTCGGACACGAGCTCTGCCATAACGCGAGATTACGGCAGAGCTCGTGTCCGAATGTCAGACTGACCCCCGAGGGTTTATTGACCTGGATTGGGGATGGCGGCGTGGATGGTGTCCACTTGCGCCAGTACTTCGGGCGGCAGTTGCAGGCCGTAGGCGTCGATGTTTTCCTTCAGCTGCGCCAGGTTGGTGGCGCCGATGATGGTCGAGGCCACGAACCAGCGCGAGTAGCACCACGCCAGCGCCAGCTGGGTCGGCGTGATGCCGTTGGCGCGCGCCAGCTCGGCGTATTGCGCCACGGCCGACACCACCGTCGGCCGCAGGTAGCGCGGGCTCCAGCTCACCGGGAACAGGGTCAGCCGCCCCTTGGTTGTCGGATCGTCGTGGTACTTGGCCGTCAACTGCCCGAAGGCCAGCGGGCTGTAGGCCAGCAGACTGACGTTTTCACGGAAGCAGGTCTCGTCCAGCAGGCTGGTCTCGAAATGGCGCGCGGTCAGGTTGTACAGGTTCTGGATGCTGGCGATGCGCGGCAGGCCCTGCATCTCGGATTGCTTGATGAACTCGTTCACGCCCCAGCACGATTCATTCGATACGCCGATGGCGCCGATCTTGCCTTCCTTGATCAGCGCGCCCAGCGCGGCCAGCGTTTCCTCGATCGCCACGCATTCGCGCTCCAGCTTGGGATTGAAGGCGTTGGAGCCGAACACCGGCACGTTGCGGCTGGGCCAGTGCAATTGGTATAAATCGATATGGTCGGTTTGCAGCCGCTGCAGGCTGGTCTCGACCGCCGCGCGCAGATTGGGGGCGTCGAAGTTCTGCTGGCCGCCGCGCACCCAGCTGATGTGCGGGCTGGGTCCGGCGGCCTTGGTGGCCAGCACCACCTTGCTGCGCGCGCCGCTCTTCTTCAGCCAGCTGCCGATGTAGCGCTCGGTCGAACCCTGGGTTTCCGCGCGCGGCATCACCGGATACATTTCCGCCGTGTCGATGAAGTTGACGCCGCGCTCCAGCGCATAGTCCAGCTGGCTGTGCGCGTCGGCTTCGGTGTTCTGCTCGCCGAAAGTCATCGTGCCCAGGCAGATCTTGCTGACGCTCAGGTCGCTGGTACCAAGTTGTGTCTGCTGCATGCCGCCTCCTTATTTGCCGCGTACGGCGTCCGCGCAATCGCGCACCAGCGCCGGGCCCGCGTAGATCAGGCCACTATACAGCTGCACCAGTTGCGCGCCGCATTCCATTTTGACCTTGGCATCGGCGCCGCGCATGATGCCGCCCACGCCGATGATGGGCAACGCATCGCCCAGCTCGGCCTTGAGCAGGCGGATCACCGTGTTGGACAACTCGAACACCGGCGCGCCCGACAGGCCGCCCGCCTCGGCGCCGTGCAGCATGCCGGTGACGGCGTCGCGGCTGAGCGTGGTGTTGGTGGCGATCACACCGTCGATCTTGTGGCGCAGCAGCGCGTCGGCGATGTTCTTGACCTGGTCGCCGTCCATGTCCGGCGCGATCTTCAGCGCCAGCGGCACGTAGCGCTTGTGCTGGTCGGCCAGGCGCAGCTGGGCTTCCTTCAAGGTGCCGAGCAGGCCGTCCAGTTCCGAGCCGCCTTGCAGCTGGCGCAGGTTCTTGGTGTTGGGCGACGAGATGTTGACCGTCACATAGCTGGCGTAAGGGTAGACTTTTTCCAGGCAGTGCAGGTAGTCGTCGGTGGCGCGTTCGATCGGGGTGTTGGCGTTCTTGCCGATGTTCAGGCCCAGCACGCCGGCCTTGTCCTGGTAGAAGCGCGACGATTGCACATTGGCGACAAAGGCGTCGACGCCGCCGTTGTTGAAACCCATGCGGTTGATGATGGCTTGCGCGTCCGGCAGGCGGAACATGCGTGGCTTGGGGTTGCCCGGCTGCGCGCGCGGCGTCACGGTGCCCACCTCGATCGAGCCGAAGCCCAGGTCGGCCAGCGCGTCGATGTAGGCGCCGTCCTTGTCCAGGCCGGCGGCCAGGCCGACCGGGTTCTTGAACGTAATGCCCATCACGGTGCGCGGGTCGGCCTTGGGCTGCTTGACCAGCTTGGTCAGGCCCAGGGCGGCGGCGCGCTTGAGCGCGGGAAGGGTGAAATGGTGGGCGGCTTCGGCGTCCATCGAAAACAGCAGCGGACGGGCCAGCGAGTACAGGAATTTTTCGGACATGGGGGAGCTCTTGTTGTAGTTCCCCGTATTTTATCAGGCGTCCAGCACGCTCCACACGCCGCGCATGCGCGCCTCGAGCGGCTTGAAGTTGGTTTTGTAGGACATCTTGGGACTTTCCTTGATCCAGTAGCCCAGGTAGACATAGGGCAGCTTCAACTCGCGCGCCTGGGCGATCTGCCATAAAACGTTGAAGGTGCCGTAGGAAGCGCCTTCGATGTCGGGATCGAAGAAGGTGTAGACCGACGACAGGCCGTCCGACAGCACGTCGATGATGCTGACCATGCGCAGCGTGCCGTCGGGCTCGCGAAACTCCACCAGCCGCGTGTTGACCCGGCTTTGCAGCAGGAATTGCGCGTACTGGTCGCGGCTGTCCTGGTCCATGCCGCCGCCGGCGTGGCGCTTGCTCTGGTAGCGCAGGTAGAGGTCGTAGTGCTCGTCCGAGAACGACAGCGTGGCCACGCCCGCCGTCAGATTGCCATGCCTGGCCCGGGCACGGCGCTGGCCGCGGTTGGGGCTGAACTGCTCGGCCACCACCCGCACCGGGATGCAGGCCTGGCAGCCGTCGCAATACGGGCGGTAGGTGAAGATGCCGCTGCGGC
The DNA here is from genome assembly GCF_059418605.1 of Duganella sp. GW821-FHT07G03. Classification (NCBI taxonomy): domain Bacteria; kingdom Pseudomonadati; phylum Pseudomonadota; class Betaproteobacteria; order Burkholderiales; family Oxalobacteraceae; genus Duganella; species Duganella sp. GW821-FHT07G03. Next base: position 114,217 of record NZ_JBWKQE010000012.1, on the reverse strand, counting down.
GGAAGCCGTTCTTGACCAGCTCGGAGTAGACGTCGGCGTTGATCAGGTGCGAAGGGGTAGCCACCTGCGAACGCGCCTGGCGCGCGTCCAGATAGCTGCAAGGGTAGGGCGCCGTGGTGTAAAACTGCAGCGTCGCGAAAGGCAGATCGTTCAGGTGCGTCATGCACGTCCTATCGAGGGCGGGTGGTTTAGACCTATGATAGCGCCAAGTCTACCAAGGCGCTTGTCACCTTTAGCTTAACTGTCCGCAGCCAGTGGTGCAATGGGTTCCCACACGGTGATCTGAGGCAATTCAATAGTGTTGCGCAGATGCGCCAGGAATTGCGCGCGGGGAATCGGGGCGGCGCCCAGCGAGGCCAGGTGGCCGGTCTCCTGTTGGCAATCGATCATCTTTACACCGTGCTGGCGCAGGAAGCGCACCAGGTAGGCCAGCGCGATCTTGGAACCGTCGGTGACGCGGGCGAACATCGATTCGCCATAGAACATGCGGCCGATCGACACGCCGTAGGCGCCGCCGACCAGCTGGCCGTCCAGCCACAGCTCGGCCGAGTGGGCGTATCCCAGCCGGTGCAGGCCGGTGTAGCCGGCGATGATGTCTTCCGAAATCCAGGTGCCGGGGCCGTCCCGGCGCGGCGCGGCGCAGGCCCGCATCACCGGCTCGAAGGCGCTGTCGAAGCGCACCTGCCAGCGGCCGCCGGCGGCCATCTCGCGCTCGACCTTGCGCAGGGTTTTCTTCAGGCTGTCCGAGATGCGGAACTGGTCGGTCATCAGCACCATGCGCGGATCGGTGCTCCACCACAGGATGGGCTGGCCTTCGGAAAACCAGGGGAAGATGCCGTTGCGGTAGGCCATCAGCAGCCGCTGCGGCGACAGGTCGGCGCCGGCCGCCAGCAGGCCGGGCGCATCGCTGGTCAGCGCCTGGGCGACGTCGGGGAAGGGGCTATCGGTTTCCAGCCATGGGATCATAGGGACAGCGTCACGTAATCAGAGGTCGGAACGCATGTTGCGGGTGATGTCCTGGGTGTGGAAGCCGTAGTCGCCGCCTTCGCGCATTCTGGCGCGGTCGGCGAAGAACAGTTCCAGCGTGGTGCGGATGGTGGGGAAGGCCAAGTCGTCCCACGGAATCTCCGCTTCGCTGAACAGTTGCACTTCCAGGCTTTCCTCGCCGGGGGCGAACTCCAGGTCCAGCAGCGTGGCCAGGTAGAACATATGGACCTGGTGCACGCGCGCCACGTTCAGCAGCGAGAACAGCTGGCCCAGCTCAATATTGGCGCCGGCTTCTTCCTGGGTTTCGCGGATGGCGCCCTCGGCGGTGGTTTCATTGTTTTCCATGAAGCCGGCCGGCAGCGTCCAGTAGCCGTGGCGTGGCTCGATCGCGCGTTTGCACAGCAACACTTTCAGTTCGCCGTCGCGTTCCCACACGGGGATGGAGCCCAGCACCATTTTCGGGTTCTGGTAATGGATGGTGGCGCAGTTGCCGCACACATAGCGCGGGCGGTTGTCGCCGGCCGGGACGGCCAGGCTGACGGGGGAGGCGCATTCGGAACAGAATTTCATAGAGGATAGCTCAGTCGGTAAGTAGGCTCACTTTGGCTACTTTACACCGATTGAAGCCGGTGCGGCATGACCTATGCCTATAGGTAACTGCATATATGCGGACTATCGCAGCCGATTTCAGGATAAATATTGCCTAAACCAATGAACTGCCCTATAATAACTACATACAGACGCGGGGTGGAGCAGTCTGGCAGCTCGTCGGGCTCATAACCCGAAGGTCACAGGTTCAAATCCTGTCCCCGCAACCAAATTTGAGAGCCGTTGATACCGCGAGGTATCAACGGCTTTTTCGTTTCCGCGACTGCAACATCCCCCTTTCCCTATAATTGACGTTCTTGTGGGGAGTGTTTTCATGCGAAAAATCCGACTGACCTCCATTCTTACCTTCTTGTCCATGCTGGCACTGGTACTGCTGCTGGCGGTGCTGAGCGCCTACTGCGGCGTGGGCGCCATTCCCGGCCTGGGGGATTTCAGGGGCGTGGCCGTCAGCGCGGCTGCGCTGCTGCTGGTCTATCTGTACGGACTGCTCATATTTCGACTTTTCTTGTGGGCGCAGCCCCTGCATGACGGCAATATCGAATTCGGTTCCCGGCAGGAGTTCATCTATCAGGTCTATGTCTTGTTTTACCTGATACTGTTCAACTCCTTGATACGCGGCGGAATTATTCCTATCCCCATCATGCGGCTGATCTATCTTGCGCTGGGCGCCCGCCTGGGCGCCAATACCTACAGCTCCGGCATCATCTATGATCCCTCGTTTGTGACGATAGGCGCCAACAGCGTGGTCGGCGAGACGGCCTTGCTGGTGCCGCATGTGATCGAGGGCGATACCTTGGGCCATTATTTCATCACGATAGGCGACCACGTGACGATAGGCGCGCACGCGGTGGTCTTGTCCGGCGTGACGATAGGCGATAACGCGATCGTGGCAGCCAATTCGCTGGTGGCCAAGGGCACGCGCATCGGCAGCGGCGAAGTGTGGGGCGGCAGCCCGGCACGCCGCCTGAAATAAAACCGGCGATAAAAAAAAGGCCGGCGCCCTGAGGCGCCGGCCGGTATCGATTGCCAGCCCTGACGACCGACTATTTCTTCTGCTCGCGGCGACGGCCCAGCGAACCCATGCCGAAGATGCCGGCGGCAACCAGTGCCAGGGTGGCTGGCTCGGGCACCGGTGTGAACGGCTGTGCGCCGTCGATATTCAACACGAATTGCGAGTCCGTGTTCGGACCGGTCGGGATGCCATTGACCAGCAGGGGGCGCGTGAAGGCCGGCGCGTCGGGGCCGGGGAAATTGAGCGTGGAGTCGAACCGGGTACCGGCCAGGGCTGGCGAGACATAGGCCGCGTTGGTGAACGAGACCGTGCCGATCAAAGTCGCCGAACCAACGCCGGTGGCGCCGGGCGTGCCGGACGTGCCGGTTGCGAGGAAGGTCGACAGCTCCGAATTCCAGGTGCCGGCAAGCATCAGCGCACCATCGGTAAAGCCGGTGCCGGCCGCTTGATTGGCATCGGGCGTGTTATCGAAATAGATCGACCAGTTGCTGCTGGTGGCGGGGGTGAAGGTGATCGCCACCGAGGTGCAACCTGCGGTAAGGCAGGTGGCCCGTTCGTGCAGGGTGGCCACCGTGGTCAGCTCATAGGTGCCGATGGCGGGGCCGGGCGCCCCCACACGCAGATCCGGCGTCGCCGAGGTGGTGCTGATGGCTGCGGCAAAGGCTTGATACGTCAGCGTGAAATCGACGAAATCGCCGACATGGTTGGCGGGGGTGAGGGTGAATCCCTGGACCAGGCCCGCGCCGTTCTGATGCCAGTCTATCCCCGTGAAGTTCTGCAGCACGCCGTCGCCGCCCAAAGGCGAAGGGGCGCCGGGTTCGCCTGGGTTGCCGCCGATGAGCACATTGGCGGCGCTGGTGGTGTTGAGCGTGGTCGCCTGGGCTGCGCCGGCCGCAACTAGCGCTCCCAGCAGAGCGCCTAGTATGACTGATTTTTTCATTTTGTTTCCTTCCGTGATGATTGGAGTACCGCTACGCTAGGGTGGGGTTTCAATACCGTGCCGACCAGTTGGAGTCAGCTATCCACTACTAAGCAAATGCCAAGCCATGATCGAAGGAGACGCTAAGTCTATGTTTCCAAAGTGTCTTTTTTAAATTCTGCCGATGCGACGAGCCAGCGTGTAAAAAAAACCGACAGGTCCATGCTTACCAGGACGCCAGCATCGCCTTCACCTCGGCGCGTTGCGGGAAGTCTTTGTTGGCGGCCAGCAGTTGTTCGAACTGGAGCCGCGCGGCGCGCTTGTCGCCGGACTTCATCAGCGCCAGGCCGAGGTGGTAGCCGATGTCCGGCACGTCGGGCGTCAGGGTCCTGGCTTGTTTCAGCAAGGGCAGGGCGCGGCCCGTTTCGCCTTGCTCCAGCAGGATCCAGCCCAGGGTGTCGAGGATGCTGGGATTGGCGCCGGCCAACTGGTAAGCCCGTTCGGCGGTGGCCAGCGCGCGTTGGTCCTTGTCCTGCTGGTAGGCCCAGGCCAGGTTGTTGAGCGCCACCGCATTTTTCGGGTCTTGCTGGACGATGGCCTCGAATGAACTGATCGCCGGCTTGTAGCGTCCGGCCGCCAGATCGGCACTAGCCTGGTAGAAGCGGAAGCTGGGATCGCTTGGATGTTGCTGCAACCATTGGGCGGCATGCAGGCCCGCTTCCCTGGTTTTGCCAGCCAGGAGCAGGGCCTGGTGGATCTTGATCGCCAGCGGCGGCAGCTGGCTCATCTTGTATGCCCGCTCGTAGGCGCGCAGCGCGTCTTGCGGTTTGTGCTGGGCCATCCAGATGTCGCCCTCCAGCGTCAGCCCCGCTGGCAGCTCGGGTCGCTGGCGCTGCACGGTTTGGGCGATGGCGAGCGCTTCCGCGTAGTTCTTGCCATCGACCAGCAAGGTCGTCGCCAGCACCTGGGCTTCGAACCAGTCTTCCTTCAAGCGCAAGGCTTTCTTGACTGAATCGAGGGCGCCGTCGTTGTCCTTGAGCGCCACCTTGGCATAGGCGATGCGCAGCTGCACGGCGGCCGACGCCGGCTGCAAGGCGGCCAGCTTGGTATAGCTTTCCAGCCCCGCCTCGTAGCTGCCGTTCGCCGTCTGGATCTGCGCCAGCAGCGCCAGCGCGTCGGGATCGGCGGGATGGCTGGCCTGGACGGTCTGGGCCAGCTTCAGCGATTTTTCCCTGGCGCCGCTGCGCAGGTAAAGCGTCGCCAACTGCAATGCCGGGGTCAGGGCTTCGGGATGGTCGGCGCTGGCGCGTTCCAACCAGCGCACCGCTTCCGCGCTGTTATTCTGTGTCAGCGCCAGCTTGGCCAGGCCCGTCATCAGACCCAGGTTTTTCTTGTCCTTGGCGAGCGCTGCTTCGTAACGCTGGCGGGCACGTTCGGGCTTTTTTTCCACCAGGTCCATTTGCGCCAGATTGTCGAGCGCCGGCAGGTAGGCCGGGTCCAGCGCCAGCGCCTGCTCGAAGCCGGCGCGCGCGCCGGCCAGGTCGTGCTTGGACAAGAGGATGCCGCCTTTCAGATTTTGTACCAGCGGATTTTTGCCGTCGTGTTTTTCCATGGCCGCCACCGCCAGCAGCGCCTTGTCGTATTCCTGGTTGCGCAAGTGGGTCATCGCCAGCAGGATGCCGGCCTTGCCGTTCTTGTCATCCAAGGCGGTCGCCTGTTCCAGTTCGGCCACCGCGCGCGCCGATTCGCCGGCGCCCAGGCGGCTCAATCCCAGCGACGTGTGCAAGCTGGCCGCTTGCGGCGCCAGATCGCTGGCGGCCTGGAAGTAGTCGGCCGCCTTGGCGAAATGCCGGCCCTGCATCTGCGCCTGTCCCGCCAGGGCCAGCAGTTCCACGTCCGTCTGATTGGCCTCCAGCAGCGGCCCCAGCACGGCGATCGCGTCGTCGCTCTTGCCGCTTTTCAAAAGGATGCCGGCCAGGCGCTTGCTGGCGTAGACATGGCGCGGATTGGCGTCGAGAAATTTGCGCAGCGTCAGCTCGGCCTCCAGATATGAGCCCATGGCCGTTTGCACGGACCCCATCAGGAGCAAGCTCGGCATGTGATCGGGCATCACCCTCAAGATCAGCTGCAAGGCATCGCGCGCCGCCGGATACCTTGCTTCCTGAAACTCGAGCAAGGCCTGGGTGTACAGCACCGGCAGGTTGTTGGACGAGATCTTGCGGGCGGCATCGATTTCGGCGCGGGCCTCGGCCAGTTGTTTGACCTGGATCAGCAGGGTGGCGCTATCGATATGGGCTTGCGAATTGTTGGGCTGGAGGGCCAGGATTTGCTTGTATGCCAGTAGCGCCGCCGCGGTTTTTCCTTGCATGCGCAACAGGTCGCCCTTGAAACGCAGGCAGTCGATATTGTCGGGATGCTTGGCCAGCGCGCGTTCGATATGTTGCGAGGCAAGGTCGAGGCGGTGCGACAGGGCGGCGATCCTGGCCTGGCCCAGCATGGCGTCGGCCAGGTCCGGGTTTTTCGCCAGCATATCGTCGAACAGCTGCCGGGCCTGCGCGGTGTCGCCCAGGCTCAGGTAGGCGTTGGCCCGCAGGACCAGCAGCTCCGTCTGATGCGGGCTGGATGGATCGGGTTTGATGTCGTCGAGCAGCTTCTTGAATTGCCCTTGCATCAGCATCACCTTGCCCAGGCGGGGCATGATTTCCGCCGCGGCCATGCCCAGCGCCTGGGCCTTGCGCACTTCTTTCTCGGCAGATGCGGCATCGCCCGCTTCGATATAGACCTCGCCCAGCAGCAGGCGGGCGCGCGCGTTGTCGGGGGTTTTCTGCAGCGCGTTTTTCAGCTCGATGATGGCCGCCTTGGTCTCGCCCTTGAGGCGGTATTGCCGGGCTTGGGCCATCAGGCTGTCGGTGTCGCGCGCGCTGTTGCAGGCGCCCAGCGTCAGCGTCAGCAGCATCAGGGCCAGACGCGCTGCGCGGCCGCGCCGGCCGGTCGAATTTTTGCTGGATCGTATCATCGAGGTCTCCTGGACGTGGGGGCACCTCGACGATCTTAGGTCGCAATATGGACCTCGGCCTTACGCTTGATCAAGCCAGCGTGGCGTAGGCGGTCCTGATGTAAGCGAGCATGGCGGGGGTGATCCAGGTGCCGCTCAGCAGCGCGGGTTCCTGCTCGTGGGCGGCGCGGATCTTGGCCAGTGTGGCCGGGTCGCCGCCGATCTGCGCCATGTAAAGCGTCATCCAGCGCTGCGCCAGCGCCTGCGCCGACGGCGCGTCGTGGGCGACGCCGTCCTCCAGATGCTGATGCACGCCGGCGATCAGCGTCATCCACTCGTACTGGTGCTTGCCGCTGTTGTCGCGCATGGTGCGCATTTCATCGGGATCAAGGTAGCGCGCGTAGATGCCCAGCTTGCGCGCGCCCAGCGCGGTCGACACATATTCCTTCATCGCCGGCGTGATGCGGGTTTGCTGCTGCACCGTGAGCTCCTGGTCCAGCATGTCGGTGATGCGCAACGCGAGTCCGGGATGGGCGTTGGTATCGTGTTGCAGCGCCTGCATCCAGCGCTCCGCCAGTTCGCCCGCGCGCGGATCGTCCGGCGGCGCGCCTTGCGCCATCAGCGCTAGCACCTCGTCCACCAGCGCGGCCCAGGCGGCATGGCTGCGCGCGTCCTGTTGCCAGAAGGGCAGGCGCTTCAACTCTTCGCGGGTGAAATATTTGTCGTACAGGTCCATCTGCTCCAGCGTTTCCAGCCAGTCGGACAGCTCGGGACTGCGGCCGCTGCCCAGCACGTGCTGCAGTTGCACCAGTTGTTCGCGCAGCGCCGCCGCCTGTTCGATCTGCTGGCCCAGCGCGGCGATCTGTTGCGCGACGATGTCGGCAAACGGCGCGTCCGGGCTGGCCAGGAAGGTGGCGATATCGGCCAGCGACATGCCGAAGCGCCGCAGCGTCTGGATCCGGTGCAGGCGCGCGACGTCGTCGCGGTTGTACAGGCGGTAGCCGGAATCCGCGCGGGCCGACGGCGTCAACAGGCCGATGCTGTCGTAGTGGTGCAGCGCGCGCACCGTCAGGCCGGAGCGCGCCGCCAGTTCGCCGATTTTCAGGACCGTGCTGTCGTGATGTTCTTTCATGGGCGCCAGTGTACGACAGGCGCGCAGTCTCAGGCCAGCGCGTCCTTTGGCAGCTTCAGCAGCAAGGCCAGCAGCGCGGCCAGTTCGGCGCGCATCTCGCGGCGGTCGACGATCATGTCGATGGCGCCGCGTTCGAGCAGGAACTCCGGCCGTTGATAGCCCTCCGGCAAGGTCACGCCCAGCGTGCTCTTGATGACGCGCGCGCCGGTGAAGGCGATCAGCGCCTTCGGCTCGGCCAGCACCAGGTCGCCCAGGAAGCAGAACGAGGCCGAGATGCCGCCCGAGGTGGGATCGGTCAGCACCGACACAAAGGGCAGCTTCTTCTCCGCCAGCTTGGCCAGCATGGCGGTGGTCTTCGCCATCTGCATCAGCGACAGCAGGCCCTCCTGCATGCGCGCGCCGCCGCTGGCGGTGATGCAGATGAAGGGCACATGCTGGTCGATCGCCGCCTGCACGCCACGCACAAAGCGTTCCCCCACCACCGACCCCATCGAGCCGCCCATGAAATCGAACTCGAAGCAGGCCACCACCACCGGCACCGACAGGATGGCGCCGCTGACGACGATCATGGCGTCGGTTTCGCCGGTCGCTTCCATCGCTGCCTTCAGGCGTTCGGTATAGCTCTTGCTGCCCTTGAACTTGAGCGTGTCGACCGGCAGCACTTCCTGGCCGATCTCGTGCCGGCCGCCGGCATCGAGCAGCGCGTCCAGGCGGCTGCGGGCGCGGATGCGCATGTGGTGGCTGCATTTGGGGCAGACCTGCAGGTTCGCTTCCAGGTCGGCGCGGTACAGCACCGCCTCGCAGGCGGCGCATTTGATCCACAGCCCGGCAGGGATGGACTGCCGCTGTTCGGCGCCGCGCTTGATACGCGGCGGGAGGAGTTTTTCTATCCAGCTCATTGCATGCTCCGTCACGATAATGCATGTAGCGTACAGCCTGACGCAGCGTCAGGCTCAAGCGAAATCGTACTCGCCTACTCGGAACTGCGCGGATGCAGGCTGGCCCACAGGTGGGCGGCGGCCATGGTGCGGTGAGGGCTGTATTGCGCCAGGATTTTCTCGGTGCGCGGCATGTCCGGCTTGCTCTCTTCGCCCAGCAGGTGTTGCAGCGCGGCGCGGATCGCGACGTCGCCGTGCAGCGAACAGTCGGCATAGCCGTAGCCGCGCAGCAGCCCATAGTTGACGGTCCACGGGCCGATGCCCTTGACCGCCAGCAGCGCCGCCGACACCTGTTCGATGCTGTTCGACGGCGACAGCTCCAGCGGCAGCTCGCCGCCGGCGACCAGGCCGGCCAGGCGCAGCAGCGTTTCCGCCTTCGCGCGCGAGAATTTGCGGCTGGTCAGGTCGTCGATGTGCAGCCTGGCCGCGTCTTCGGCGGCGGGGTAGCACCACAAGCCGCTGCTGTGCTGGCGGCCGGCCTGCAGGATGAAGGTGCGGCGCAGCGCGATCGCGAACGACAGGTTGATCTGCTGGCCGATGATGGCCCAGGTCAGCGCCTCGAACACGGTGGCCGATTGGACGATGCGCAGGCCGGGCTGGGCGCGCGTCAGCGGCCCGAACATCTGGTCTTTGGCGGCGAAGGCGATGAACGGCTCGGGATCGATGCGCAGGCCGAGGATGCTGAGCGCCGCCTCGCGCACCTGTTCCTGCGCGGCCTTGGACAGCGGGCCGTCGGCATGCACGGTGCAGCTGGCGCTGGTGGGCGCGGCGGGGCGGTCGGGCACGATCTCCAGCACCACCGGCACGCCGGCGATCAGCATGCCCTTGCGCAGGCGCTCGGGGCTGACTTGTTCGGCCACGCTTTCGGCGTCGCGGCTGTGGAAGGCCAGTACGTCATGCAACCGGTAGTTGACCGGCAGCGGCAGGGTGTAGGGCTTCACGCCGCCTTGGCCTTGTTCAGGAAACCGAAGCCGGGACGGAAGCCGGTCACCAGCGCGGTGCCGGTGATGACGATGGCCGCGCCGACGAAGGTGTACCAGCCGACACTCTCGCCGAGGAACAGCATGCCCCACAGGATGCCGAACAGGGGGCTGAGGAAGGTCACGGTCAGCGCCGACGACGGGCCGACGTCCTGGATCAAACGGAAGTAGATCAGGTAGGCCACGCCGCTGCACAGCACACCGAGCGCCAGCACCGCGCCCATGATGCCGATGGTCGGTTCCCCCGGCGCCGGGAAGAACGGCAGCGCCGGCAGCACCAGCAGCGTCGAGGCCCACATCGAGCCGTGCGCGTTGGAGAACGGTTCGACCGCCTTGGCCTGCTTGGCGTAGTTGCTGGCGATGCCGTAGTTGAAGGAGGCGAACAGCACCGCCGCGATGGCGATGCCGGCGCCGGGCTTGGTGGTGACGTGGTCGAAGCCGACCAGCAGCGCCACGCCGCAGGCGCCCAGCAGCAGGCCCAGCATCACCTTGGCGCTGACCATGTGGCGGGTCCAGACGGCGGCGATCAGCGTGCCCCACAGCGGCGTGGTGGCGTTCAGCACCGCCAGCAGGGAGGCCGACAAGGTGCGCGCGGCGAAGGCGAACATCAGGAACGGCAGCGCGGAATTGAACAGGCCGAGGATCAGGTAGTGCTTCCAGTTCTGGCGCAGGTTCAGCGGCTTTTTCAGCGCCAGCGCGATGATCGCCAGGAACAGCGACGCGAACAGCACGCGGTACTCGATCAGCACGGCGGCGCCCAGCACCGGCGCGGCGATGCGCATGAACAGGAAGGAGCCGCCCCAGATGGCGGCGAGGAAGATCAGGCGTAACAGGTTGGCGGTGCTCATGCGGATTCCAGTCGGTGAACGGTGGCGCTATTGTCCCGCAGCCGCTGGCTGCGTGCTAGCCGGTTCTTGCTGTTGAATTGTCCGTGCTTGCGCTTTTTTACACGGCGCCGATGTCCACTGCGCAGGCGTTCTCGCCGGGCGCGGTGGGCGTGGCGGCGTGCGGGATCAGCATCGCGGTCGGCACGCCGTTTTTAATCGCGGTCATCTCGGCCAGGATGGAGATCGCGATCTCGGACGGCGTCTTGCTGCCGATGTACAGGCCGATCGGCCCGTGCAGGCGCGCCAGCTGTTGCGGCGTCAGGTCGAATTCCAGCAGCCGCTCGCGGCGCTTGCTGTTGTTCAGCCGCGAACCGATGGCGCCGACGTAGAACGCGTCCGACTTCAGCGCCTCCATCAGCGCCAGGTCGTCCAGCTTGGGATCATGGGTCAGCGCGACGACGGCACTGCGGCGGTCCAGCTGCATGGCCAACACCGTATCGTCGGGCATGTCGTGCACCAGCTGCACGCCGTCGACCTGCCAGCCGGCGCGGTATTCCTCGCGCGGATCGCAGACGATGACGTGGTAGTCCATGGCGGTGGCGATCTGCGCCAGGAAGCGCGACAGCTGGCCGGCGCCGATGATCAGCAGCCGCCAGCGCGGGCCGTGCAGGCTGACCATGGCGCGCTCGCTGACCTGCATCTGCGCGCCCGGCGTGGCCCTGGACAGTTCCACCTCGCCGCTGTGCAGGTCCAGGCGGCGCTGCACCAGCTCGTGCCGCTCCAGCCGTTCCAGCAGCTCGGCCACGCGGCTGCGCGCCGACAGCGGCTCGATCGCCAGCTCGATGGTGCCGCCGCAGGGCAGGCCGAAACGGTGGGCTTCGTCGGCGGTGATGCCATAGCTGACGATCTCCGGCACGGTGCGGCGTATGCCTTCGTCGCGCACGCGGGCGATCAGGTCGTCCTCGATGCAGCCGCCGGAGACGGAGCCGATCACCGTGCCGTCTTCGCAGATGGCCAGCGTGGCGCCGATCGGACGCGGACTGGAGCCCCAGGTCTTGATGACGGTGATCAGTTCGCAGCGGCGCCCGGCGGCGATCCAGGCGGCGCTGGTTTTAAGTACTTCGAGGTCGATGCTGTCCATGGATGGAATATACTACGGCTCTCTAAAGCTTGCAGGAACTGCCATGACCACTCCCAAGGAAGACGACGGCTCGCCCAAATTCGGCCGCCTGCTGATCGTGCTGATACTCGCCGTGCTGCTGTGCGCGGGCCTGACCTGGCTGATGGGGAACGTGTTCCCCAACTTTCCGGGCTAGCCTATTTGCACACGGCTGACAGCGCGTTGTCGAACGGGCTGTCCGGCACGATGTCTTCCGGGTTGAACTTCTCGTATTTGTAGTTTTCGACCGGTTCCCCCTTGCCCATGGCCTCGGGGTAGAACACCTGCGACAGCAGCACGGTGGTGCGGTCTTCGCAGGAATACAGGTGCAGCGCCTTGACCGAACGGTAAGGCTTGCCCTCGGGCGTGGTTTGCGGCTTGCCGAAGCTGCGCATCGACCACACCTTGCGCGTCTTGTCGGCCTTGATGATGCTGGCCTTGTCGATGTAGAAGACGCCGGCGCCGTCGCCCTTGACCTTGGCCCACTGCGCCGCGTGGGCCCAGCTACACATCAGTATCAAGATGATTGCTAACAGGCCCGGCTTGTTCATGGCGGCTTCTCCGAGTTACGGCACCAGTGGCTTCTTGGCCGCCTGCTTGCCCTTGATTTCGGCGATGGTCTTGTCGATCACCGACAGGCGATAGTTTACGGCGGGGTGGATGGCAGTATACCCGTTTAGCACCGTGGCGGGATATTGGCCCGCCATGCGCTGCCAGAAGGCGTGCGCGTGGTCCAGGCTGTAACCGGCGCGGGCCACCATGTACAGGGACAGGTAGTCGGCCGCTGCATCGAGTTCCTGCGGCATCGGCCGCACGCCGGCGGTGCCGATCAACATCGTCAGGTCGGGCCGCACGGACACCAGGTTGTCGATGATGCTGCCGACGTTGTAGGCCGAACGGGTGGTGGCGGCGTGGCCCAGCACATTGTGGGCGATGTCCTTGGCCAGCACGTAGGCGATGGCTTCGTCGCTCTGCGCGAAGTTGACCATGCCGCGCGTGATCATCACGCGCTGGCCGTCCGAGTAGGAATTGATATTGTCCGAGTTGCCGATGTCGATCTTGAAGGCGCAGGCGCGCGTGACCGGCACGTTGAGCGCCTGGTTGCGGCCATCGCGGGCGACGATCAGGTTGAGTGTCTGGTGGCCGGAGACCAGCGGGCCGAGAATGCCGGCGGCCTGGGTTTCGGCATTCAGGCCGGTGGGCAGGGTCTTGCCCTCGGCGGCGACCAGGCCGTCGCCCTTGCGCAGGCCGGCGCGCGCACCGCCGCTGCCGGCCAGCACGCTGGCCACTTCCAGGCGGTCGCCGTAGTTCAGCACCGCCTGCGCGGCGTCGACGAATTCGCCGGTGTAGGAGTATTTGTTCTTGGCGGTGAAGCCGAGCAGGTTGCGCGCCTGCGTGCGGCACAGGTCCGCGTTGTTGATCAACAGCGGGCCGGCGATGCGGTACAGGCGGTCCTGCAGGGCCACCATCTGGCTCAGGGCATCGCGCGCGGCGGCCATCTTGGCGGTGACCACCGGCGCCTCTTCGTTGATGACGCGGGCCACCACCGGTTCGGCCGGCGCGGGTGCCGGCTTGGATTGGAAGGTCGAGCAGGCCGACAGCAGCGATGCCGCCGCCAACAGGGACAATGAGGCGTATTGATTGATCTTGTTTGTCTGCTGGACCATCCAGGGTCTCCGTTTGTTTTTGTTAGTGTTTGCCGGTGCTGCCGAAGCCACCTTCACCGCGCTCGCTGTCGCCGAATTCTTCGACCACGTTGAAGCCCACTTGCAGCACCGGTACGATGATCAGCTGCGCCAGGCGTTCCATCGGATTCAGCGTGAAGGCGCTGTGGCCGCGGTTCCAGGTCGAGATCATCAGCTGGCCCTGGTAGTCGGAGTCGATCAAGCCTACCAGATTACCCAGCACGATGCCGTTTTTGTGGCCCATGCCGCTGCGCGGCAGGATCATGGCGGCGTAGCCCGGATCGGCCACGTGGATCGCCAGGCCGGTTGGTATCAGCACGGTTTGTCCGGCTTCGATGACCATCGGCGCATCGATGCAGGCGCGCAGATCGAGGCCGGCGGAACCTGGCGTGGCGTAGGCCGGCATCTGGTCTTTCATGCGCGGGTCGAGGATTTTGACGTCGATGTTTTTCATTTATTTGGCAAATAGAGAGTGCTGGGAGATCCGTTTGGAGATCTCCGAAATCAATTGGCGCGCCAGCGTCAGTTTGTCGGCGCGCGGCAGTATGGTGTGGCCGTTTTCATCGAACAGGATGATGGTGTTGTCGTCCTGGCCGAAGGTGTGGTGACCGATATTCCCTACTAGCAGGGGGATGCCTTTTTTCTCGCGCTTGTCGGCGCCGAACTGCACCAGGTTTTCCGATTCGGCGGCGAAGCCCACGCAGTACGGATGGCCGGCCAGCGTGGTGCGCGCGGCGACGCCGGCGAGAATGTCCGGGTTCTGTTCGAACTTCAAGTCCGGCACCGAGCCGTCCGGGTTCTTCTTCAATTTCTGTTCGCTGGCATTGGACACGCGCCAGTCGGCCACCGCCGCCACCGCGATGAAGATGTGCTGGTGGTCGACATTGGCCATCACCGCGTCGTGCATTTGCAGCGCGCTCTGGACGTTGATGCGCTGGACGCCGAACGGCGCCGGCAGCGCCGTCGGGCCGGACACCAGGATCACTTCGGCGCCGGCTTCGCGCGCGGCGCGCGCCACGGCGTAGCCCATCTTGCCCGAGGACAGATTGGTGATGCCGCGCACCGGGTCGATCGGCTCGAAGGTCGGGCCGGCCGTGATCAGGATGCGTTTGCCCGCCAGGACTTTCGGCTGGAAGGAGGCGATCAGCTCTTCGAGCAGCTGCGCCGGTTCCAGCATGCGCCCCATGCCCACTTCGCCGCAGGCCTGGTCGCCGGAGGCGGGGCCGAACAGCACGATGCCATCGTCGCGCAGCTGCTGCGCGTTGCGCTGGGTGGCGGGGTTCTGCCACATCTCCACGTTCATGGCCGGCGCCAGCAGCAGCGGCACCAGGCGCGGACGCGCCAGGCACATGGTCGACAGCAGGTCGTCGCAGACACCGTGCGCCAGCTTGTACATGAAGTCCGCCGAGCAGGGCACGACCAGGATGGCGTCGGCGTCGCGGGTGACGTCGATGTGGGCCATGTTGTTGTCGACCCGCGGGTCCCACTGGCTGCTGAACACCTTGTTGCCGGACAGCGCCTGCATGGTGACGGCGGTGATGAAGTGGGCGGCGGCGTCGGTCATCACCACCTGCACCGAGGCGCCGGCCTTGGTCAGCGCGCGACACAGTTCCGCCGCCTTGTAGCAGGCCACGCCGCCGGTCAGGCCGAGGACGATTTTCTTGCCGGTCAATTCCATCATGCTCTACTCCAGTTAGTGCGAGTTTATTTATTCACCCGGCGCAGCTCATCGAGGATGAACAGCGCCGCGCCGATGCAGATGGCCGAGTCGGCGATGTTAAATGCCGGGAAGTGGCCGAATCCGCTCCAGTGGAAATCGAGGAAGTCGACCACATGGCCGTAGAGCACACGGTCGATGACGTTGCCGATGGCGCCGCCCAGGATCAGCGACAGCGCCCACGAGAACATGCGCTGGCTGCCGTGTTTTTTCAGCAGCACGATGATCCAGGCCGCCGCGCCCAGCGCGATGGCGGTGAAGAAGTAGCGCTGCCATCCGCCGCTGTTGGACAGGAAGCTGAACGCCGCGCCCTTGTTATACGCGAGCACCAGGTTGAAGAAGGAGGTGATGATTTTCTCTTCACCGAGCTGGAAGGTCTTGGTGATGGTGATCTTGGACAGCTGGTCGAACAGGATGACGATGGCGGCAATGCCCAGCCAAGGCGTCAGGCTGGCCGAGGATTTGGTTGGAAAGATTTTTTTGGTGGCCATAAAATTTCAAGTTGGTTCGTGGCGACGGCGCCGCCGCTCCCGGTGGGAACGGCGGCCCTCATATTAAGCGAACTGGCGTTTTTCGCCCGCACCGAACAGATTGCTGTGGCAACGGCCGCACAGGGTAGGGTGGTCCGCATGCGAGCCGACGTCGGCGCGATAGTGCCAGCAACGCTCGCACTTTTCGGCCGTGGAGGCGCTCACTTCGACCGCTTCATCCGCTTCGCTTTCCACCTGCACCGCTTTGGCGGCGGAGGTGATGAAGACGAACTTCAGGTCGTCGTCCAGGCTGGCCAGCAACTGGTACTTCTCGCCGGCGGCCTTGATGGTCAGTTCCGCCTGCAGCGAGGAGCCGATCGCGCCCGAGGTGCGCACGTCTTCGAGCTGCTTGGTGACGTCGGTGCGGACCGCGCGCAGGGCCGTGTACTTGGCCAGCAGCGCCGCCGCGTCGGCCGCTTCCGGCAGCGGCCACCAGGTTTGCGTGAAGATGGTTTCGTCGCTGGCCTGGTAGGCCTCTGCGCCGGCGAAGATCGCCCATGCCTCTTCCGCCGTGAACGACAGCGCCGGCGCCATCACGCGCAGCAGGCTTTGCGTGATGTGCCACAGCGCGGTCTGCGCCGAGCGGCGCGCAGGCGAGGTGACGGCCGTGGTGTACAAACGGTCCTTCAGCACGTCCAGGTAGAAGCCGCCCAGGTCTTCCGAGCAGAAGTTCTGCAGCTTGGAGTAGATCGGCTGGAATTCATACTGCATATAGTGCTCGGCGATTTCCGCCTGCAGCGCCGCCATGTTGGCGACGGCGTAGCGGTCGATCTCCAGCATGTCGTCGATCGCCACCGCGTCCTTGGCGGCGTCGAAGTCCGACAGGTTGGCCAGCAGGAAGCGCAGCGTGTTGCGGATGCGGCGATAGGCTTCGGTCACGCGCTTGAGGATCTCGTCGGAGATCGACAGCTCGCCGGTGTAGTCGGTGGTGGCGATCCACAGGCGCAGGATGTCGGCGCCCAGCGTGTCGGAGATTTTTTGCGGGGCCAGCGTGTTGCCCAGCGATTTGGACATTTTCTTGCCCTCGCCGTCGACCGTAAAGCCGTGGGTCAGCAGCGCCTTGTACGGCGGGGCGCCGTTCAGCATCGAGGACGTCAGCAGCGAGGAGTGGAACCAGCCGCGGTGCTGGTCCGAACCTTCCAGATACAGGTCGGCGGGGAAGGCCGACTGCTCCTTGTGCGAACCGCGCAGCACGGTCTGATGGGTGGTGCCGGAATCGAACCACACGTCCAGCGTGTCCTTGTTCTTTTCGTAGACGGCCGCCTCGTCGCCGATCAGGTCTTTCAGGTCCAACGCCTGCCAGGCGTCGATGCCGCCTTTTTCGATCAGCTTGGCCACCTGCTCCAGCAGTTCCGGGGTGCGCGGATGCAGTGCGCCGGTCTCCTTGTGGATCACGAAGGCCATCGGCACGCCCCACTGGCGCTGGCGCGACAGGGTCCAGTCCGGACGGTTGGCGATCATGCCGTGCAGGCGCGCCTTGCCCCAGTCCGGGAAGAACTTGGTCTCGTCGATGCCCTTCAACGCGGTTTCGCGCAGCGTGTGGCCGCCGTCCTTCGGTTTGACATCCATGCCGGCGAACCACTGCGAGGTGGCGCGGTAGATGATCGGCGTTTTGTGGCGCCAGCAGTGCATGTAGCTGTGGTCGAACATCTTCACTTCGAACAGCGCGCCCGCTTCCTTCAGCGCGTTGCAGATCGGCTTGGAGGCTTCCCAGATCGTCATGCCGCCGAACAGCGGCAGCGAGGAGGCGAATTTGCCGTCGCCCATCACCGGGGTCAGGATGTTCTCGTCCTTCATGCCGTGCGCGCGGCAGGAGATGAAGTCGTCCAGACCGTAGGCCGGCGCCGAGTGGACCACGCCGGTGCCGCTTTCGGTGGTCACGTATTCGGCCAGGTACATCGGCGACAGGCGGTCGAAGAAGGCGTCCGACGCGTGCAGCGGGTGGCGGAAGCTGATGCCGGCCAGCGCCGCGCCGTGGCAGGTGGCGATGGTGGTGCCTTCGAGCTTGTAGCGCGCCAGGCAGGCTTCGACCAGGTCCTGGGCCAGGATCAGCAGCAAAGGCTGGCCGTCACGCTCGGTCTGCACCAGCGAGTAGATCACCTCGGCGTTGACGTTCAGCGCCTGGTTGGACGGGATGGTCCATGGCGTGGTGGTCCAGATGACGATGAAGCCGTTCTCGGTCGGCAGCTTATCGAGGCTGAAGGCGGTGGCCAGCTGGTCGAATTCGGCGAACTTGAAGCCGACGTCGATGGCCGGATCGCGCTTGTCCTGGTATTCCACTTCCGCCTCCGCCAGCGCGGAGCCGCAGTCGAAGCACCAGTTGACGGGCTTCAGGCCGCGGTAGACATAGCCTTTTTCCAGCAACTGGCCGAGGGCGCGCAGTTCGTCGGCCTCGTTCGAGTAGTTCATCGTCAGGTAGGGATTATCCCACTCGCCCAGCACGCCCAGGCGGATGAAGTCCTTGCGCTGGCGGTCGACCTGCTCGGTCGCGTAGGCGCGGGCCTTGGTCAGCACCTCGGCGGTCGGCAGGTTCTTGCCATGCAGTTTTTCGATCTGGATCTCGATCGGCATGCCATGGCAGTCCCAGCCCGGCACGTAGGGCGCGTCGAAACCGGCCAGCGAGCGTGACTTGATGACCATGTCCTTGAGGATCTTGTTGACGGCGTGGCCCAGGTGGATGTCGCCGTTGGCGTACGGCGGGCCGTCGTGCAGGATGAACTTCGGACGGCCGGCGGCGGCCTTGCGCACGCGCTCGTAGATCTTCTTGTCTTGCCATTCCTTGACCCAGTTCGGCTCGCGCTTGGCCATGTCGCCGCGCATCGGGAACGGGGTTTCGGTCATGTTGACCGGGTATTTACTTGCAGGCTTTTTTGCAGATTTGTTGTCGGACATGGTTATCTTCAGTGATTTTTATTCGGGGAGTTCGTTGTAGCCGGCGCGCGTAGCTGGTCGCGCGGCTAAATTCGGTCGGTGGCGGTGGTGGCGCCGTCGCGCTCTTGTATGCGCTGGGCGAAATACTCGCGGGCGATGACGGCGTCGCGGTCGATGGCGGCCGTCAGCGTCGGCAGGTCGACGTATTTTTCCTCGTCGCGTATCTTGTGCAGGAACTCGACGCGCACCTGTTTGCCGTAGCAGTTCCGGGCGAAGTCGAACACGTGCACTTCCAGCAGCACGCGGCCGCTGTCGTCGACGGTCGGGCGCACGCCCAGGCTGGCGACGGCCGGCAGCGGCTGTTCGGCCAGGCCGTGCACCTGCACGATGAAGATGCCGGACAGCGCGGGGCGGTGCGGCACGCGCAGGTTCAGCGTGGGGAAGCCCAGGGTGCGGCCCAGTTTCTGGCCGTGGATCACGTGGCCGGAAATCGCATACGGGTGGCCCAGCAGCGCCTCGGCATGCGCGAAGTCGCCCTCGGCCAGCGCGGCGCGCACGGCGGAGGAGGAGATGCGGTTGCTGCCGTTCATCACGGTCGGCAGGGTCTCGACGTGGAAGCCGTAGTGCTGGCCCGCTTCCAGCAGCATCTGGACGTTGCCGGCGCGGCGGGCGCCGTAGCAGAAGTCGTCGCCGACCATCAGCCATTTGACGTGCAAGCCTTCGACCAGCACTTTTTCAGTGAATTCCTGCGGCGTGAGCGCGGCGAACGGCGCCGAGAAGTGCTCGACGATGACGCGGTCGATGCCGTTGTCGGACAGCGATTGCAGCTTGTCGCGCAGGTTGGCGATGCGCGGCGGCGCCTTCGACAGGTCGCCGGCCTTGTGCGCGAAAAATTCGCGCGGATGGGGTTCGAAGGTCATCACGGCAGCTTCCAGCCCGAGGCCGGTGGCGGCGGCGCGCACGCGGCCCAGCAATGCCTGGTGGCCAAGGTGGACACCGTCAAAGTTGCCTATCGTGAGCGCGCAGGGCGCGCGCGCCGCTGCATTGGGTAGACCTCGAAATACCTTCATGGGAATCTGGGGGGAAACTGTCGCTAAATGGAGGATTATACGGTTTGTTTGCGGTAGCCGACAGTTATCGAAAGGAATGCGGGGATAAAGCATAAAAAAAGCGCTGTCCGGCGCGGGGCCGGACAGCGCTGTCGCGCATCAAAACCGCCGGATTACATCGGGTGGTTGATGTTCAGCGTCCAGTAGCGGGCCAGGTCGGCGGTGCCGTCCTTGCCTTTGACCGTTTTCAGGGTCGCCAGCGCGGCAGGCTTCTTGCCGGCGTTGAACTGGGCGATACCCTGGTGCAGCTTGACGGCGTCAGGATTTTTCGCGGTGCCCATCTTCACGGCCTGGTCCAGCAGCGCCAGGCCCTTGTCGGCCTTGCCGGCGGAAACCAGCGCGTAGCCCATATTGGCCAGCGCGTCGGCGTCCTTGTTCTTGACGGCTTCCGCTTCCAGCGCGACTTGCTTGGTGTCGAACTCGGACTGGGTCTTGGCGGCCAGGTCTTTCAGGCGCTGGTGGCGGGCAGCGTCGGAGCCGGTGCCCAGCGCGCCTTTCTTGTAGCCCTGGTCGATGATCTTGGTCGCTTCGGCAGGGTTACCCGCTTGCAGCGCCAGCTGGGACATTTCCATGTATTCGCCCGGCTTGCTCAGCAGGCCGTTGGCCAGGCGCAGGCGCAGCACGTCCAGCGACAGCGACGAGGCGAAGCCAGGCTTGCCCGACACACGGTTCAGCAGGTCGGCCCAGTAGCTGGTCTTGGGATAGGCACCGGCCAGTTTTTCCAGGGTCTGGACGTAGCCTTCCTTGTCGTTCTGCTTCAGCTGGATATTGGCCAGCATTTGCAGCGACGCTTCCGAACCGGCTTTGGACGCTTGCAGTTCCTTGGCCGCTTCCGAGTATTTGCCGCTGATGTAGTAGGTCTGGATCAGCAGTTCATGCATCTGGCCGTCGCCCGGGCTGTCTTTCAGCGCGCGCTGGATCCAGGTGATGGCTTTTGGATAGTCCTTGGCGCGGTAGTAGATGCCGGCCAGGGCTTGGGTGAATTTCGGTTGTTCGGCAGGCGACAGCTTGCCGGAGTTGATCACGGCTTCGAAGGCCTTGGCGGCGGCGTCGTTATCGCCAGCGGCAGCTGCGGCCGAAGCGCGGGTGCGTTCGATCAGATAGGATTCGTGGGGCGATTTGCCACCGACAGCATCGGCTTCCTTGAGTTTGGCCAGTGCTTCTTTGTTCTTGCCTGCCGCAGCCAGTTTCTGTGCTTCTTGCAATGGTTTGCCGATTTCAGCGCGCACCGCGTCGGCCGCGTAGGCAACCGAGGAGAGACCTGCCAGAGGAGCTGCTGCTGTGAAACCAATAGCGGCCATTACCAGGCCGAGATGAGCGAGACGAAACTTGGTCATGGGTAAGTTTTCTTTCTTCAAAATGCGAAATAGGCAGGAACGGTCCTGCCTATCGTTGAACATAGAACTGATTATTGGAACTGTTCGTTGCCGACCAGGCCAATCTTGGTCACGCCCAGACGTTGGGCCGCAGCCATCACGCCTGCCACGACTTTATACGATACCAGCTTGTTCGGACGCAGATGCACTTCCGGCTGGTCAGCTTGCGCCGCGACATCGGTCAGTTTCGCTTCCAGGGTACCGCGGTCAGCAACGACAGCGTTATCCCACAGAATCGTACCGTCGAAGTCGACGTCAATCGTGATCACCACAGGTTCCTTCACAGGCGGAGGCGGGGTGCCGACCGGCATGTTCAGGTTGACCGAGTGGTTGGCCTTCGGAATCGTAATGATCATCATGATAATCAGCACCAACATCACATCGATGAGGGGCGTCATGTTCATTTCCATCATTGGTTCCGGATCCGCGCCACCGCTTGGGGAGCCGACATTCATACTCATGGTGTTTCCTTTTAAGAAGGGCAGGCCCCGACTGCGGGCCTGCGATGCACTAGAGGGGATTAACCCTTGTCAGGCGGTTCGGTGATGAAGCCGACCTTCTGAATACCAGCGCGCTGGGTAGTGTAAATAACCTTGCCGATTGCTTCGTAGCGAGTTTCTTGGTCGCCACGTACATGCACTTCCGGCTGAGGCAATTTGACCGCTTCCACCTTCAGATTGTCGAACAACTCATTCGCGTCGCGCATCTTCTTCTGGTTCCAGTAGATGTCGCCATCCTTGCTTACAACGATGTTGACATCTTCCGGCTTGGCCTGCAGGACCTGGTTGGTTTCTTCCGGCAGCTTGATCGGGATCAGCTTCAGAACAACCGGGCTCGTGATCAGGAAGATAATCAGCAGAACCAACATGATGTCCACCAGGGGCGTCGTGTTGATTTCTGACATGACTTGATCTTCGTCTCCGCTATCGGAGCCTACGGACATCGACATGATTAATTATCCAATCTTTTTAGCGCCGGCGGCACGGCCAGCTTCGCTGGTGGACATCGCGCCCGAGATCAGTACCGAGTGCACGTCAGCGGAGAACGAACGTACGTCTTCCATTGCCGACTTGTTACGACGTACCAGCCAGTTGTAACCCAGCACGGCAGGAACTGCGACGAACAGACCGAAAGCGGTCATGATCAGCGCTTCACCCACTGGACCTGCAACTTTGTCGATCGATGCGTTACCCGACATGCCGATGGCGATCAGTGCATTGTAAATACCCCAAACGGTACCGAACAGACCGATGAACGGTGCGGTCGAACCAACGGTTGCCAGGAACGACAGGCCGTCTTGCAGACGCGATTGAACTTTGTCAACAGCGCGCTGGATCGACATGGTCACCCAGGTCGACAGGTCGATTTGTTCCAGCAGGGCGCCGTCGTGGTGCACGGTGGCCTTGGTGCCGGTTTCAGCGATGAAGCGGAATGGCGAACCGTCTTTCAGGGCTGCCGAACCAGCAGCGATCGACGATGCTTTCCAGAACTTGGCCGAAGCTTCTTTCGACTGCTTGAAGATTTTCATCTGGTCGATCAGCTTGGTGATGATGATGTACCACGAACCCATGGACATCAGCGACAGGATGATCAGGGTGCCGCGCGATACGAAACCACCGTTCCAGACAGCTTCGAAGCCGTAAGGATTGTCCACTTCTTCTTTGCCGCCCTTGGCAGCTGGAGCTTCTGCTGCCGGTGCAGGTGCGGCTGCCGCATCCGCTGCTGGAGCGGCTGCTGGTGCCGAAGCGGCGGCCGAGGCTGGCGCGTCAGCGAAAGCTGGGGCGCTTACCAGGGCGGTGGCTGCGGTCACGGAAAACAGCACAGCGGCCAGTACAGCGGACAAACGGGTATTCTTAAACATGCTTCCTCCAAATTGATAAAATAATCAGATCGCTGAACGTAATGACAACGAAAATTACTAAGTGAGACGATACTGCCGCCTCGGTTTTACTCCAGCGTCCAGACGTATTGCATCTGCATCCACGCTTCCGTCGGTTTCCCGTCGGTCAGACCCGGTTTGAATCGGCATTTGCCGATACCGTTAACCGCAGCCTTGTCCAAGTCCCTAAAACCACTGGATTTGACGATCTTGGAATCAGCGACGTGGCCGTCGACCCCAATCAAGAACGATAACGTGACCGTACCGGTTTCTTCGTTACGCAGGGAGGATTTTGGCCACTCCGGTTTCGCGCAGGTGCTGAAGTCGGCAACAGCAGCTACGTTCACCGATTTAGCCGGTCCCGGTGGCGCTGCCGGTGGTGCTGGTGGCGCTTTTTGCAGTTCGTTCGTCGCAGGCTTGACGTTGGTCGCATTCGCGATCGTGTTTTGCGGCGGCGGTGGCTGCTGCACATTCACCTCAACTGGCGGAATGAATGGCGGTGGTGGCGCTTTCATCTCTGGCGGAGGTGGTGGCGGTGGGAGTTCTTTCGGTGGAGGAGGTTTGACCTCCTCAATGATCTTGGTCTCCACTGGTGCGATCATCTTGCTCACCAGACGTTTACCCAAGCCCGTCACGATCCCATAAGCAACCAGGAGGTGCAACAAAACGACAATGGTAATGCCTGTAAAGTTCTTCCCGGTGCTTTTCTCGTTGTGCGTGAAATTCATGCCTGCTTTCTCCAATACCAACTCTTTTTGTTGCTACTAAACCCCAAAATGGCGACACAAAACAACAGCCGCATCCGGGACGTCGGCGAATTATACATACGAATTCTTGATTTTACATAGAATTTTCATCCCTAAAACCGGTTAAATTTCATAGGGTTTTCCTATGTGATAGCGCTCTCTTTGCACCGTTCTAGCTCAATTTGCAAGCTTCTCCGGCGCAATTTTGGGGCGGAACGCACCACGACATTACTTAGTTTTCCCTTAAGCCCAAAAACGGAATTTTATGCGCGTAATTTTACTACGAACAATTGATAATTTGGCCGCAAAAGTTTCTTTCATGAAATTCTTGCGGGAAACCTCTAGCCGGCCGGTGACGAAAGCTGTTGACTTCTGCCCTGTGGCATGCCTTTTCTAAAAAAACCGGGGCCAGAGCGCCTCCTCTGACCCCGATTCATCCCTTGCAAGAGCCATGCCCGAGTTCGGCAAAAGCCCTATATATATGTCGGTCAGCTCCCGCGCGCCCGTTTCTCCCGTTTCACCTCCAGCGAACTGACGATTTCGCCGTTCGGGCCCACGGTTTCCAGGTGCACGTCGAAGCCCCACAGCCGCGCCACGTGCTTGAGCACCTCGCCGGCCTGCTGGTTCAGCGGCCGCCGCTGGAACTGCGTATGGCGCAAGGTCAGCGCGCGGTCGTCGCGGGTGTTGACCGACCATACCTGGATATTCGGCTCACGGTTGCCCAGGTTGTACTGCTCGGCCAGCTGCTGGCGGACGTAGCGGTATCCGAGATCGTCGTGTATGGCGGAGATTGCCAGCTTTTCGTTATTGTCGTCGTCCAGTACGGCAAAGAAATGGAATTCGCGTATCAGCTTGGGCGACAGGTACTGGGCGATGAAGCTTTCGTCCTTGAAATTGCGCATCGCGAAGTCCAGCGTCTTGCGCCAGTCGCTGCCGGCGATGTCGGGGAACCATTCGCGGTCCTCGGCGGTCGGGTGCTCGCAGATGCGGCGGATGTCGGTCATCATGGCGAAACCCAGCGCATACGGATTGATCCCGCTGTAATACGGGCTGTTGACCGGCGGCTGGTAGACCACGTTGGTGTGGCTCTTCAAGAACTCCATCATGAAGCCGTCGCCCACCACGCCCTCGTCGTACAACTGGTTGAGGATGGTGTAGTGCCAGAACGTGGCCCAGCCCTCGTTCATCACCTGGGTCTGGCGCTGCGGGTAGAAGTACTGCGAAATCTTGCGCACGATGCGCACCATCTCGCGCTGCCACGGTTCCAGCAGCGGCGCGTACTTCTCGATGAAGTACAGCAGGTTCTCCTCCGGCTCGGGCGGGAAGCGCGGCGCGGCTTTTTCCTCTTCCTCTTCCTCGCGCCGGGGCAGGGTGCGCCACAGGTCGTTGATCTGCGACTGCACATAGGCTTCGCGCTCCTTCTGCCGCGCGCGCTCCTCCATCATCGACAGCTTGGCCGGCCGCTTGTAGCGGTCGACGCCGTAGTTCTGGATCGCGTGGCAGGAATCGAGCAGCAGCTCGACCGCGTCGATGCCGTGGCGCTGTTCGCACTCGGCGATGTAGTTCTTGGCGAACACCATGTAGTCGACGATGGCGTCGGCGTCGGTCCAGGTGCGGAACAGGTAGTTGCCCTTGAAGAAGGAGTTGTGGCCGTAGGCCGCGTGCGCGATCACCAGCGCCTGCATGGTCAGGCTGTTCTCCTCCATCAAATAGGCGATGCAGGGATTGGAGTTGATGACGATCTCGTAGGCCAAGCCCATCTGGCCGCGCTTATAGCCTTTTTCGGTCGACAGGAAATGCTTGCCGAACGACCAGTGGTTGTACGACACCGGCATGCCGACCGAGGTGTAGGCGTCCATCATCTGCTCGGCGGTGATGATCTCCAGTTGATTCGGATACGTATCGAGCCCGAAGGCTTCGGCGACGCGGCGGATTTCCTGGTGGGCCTGCTCGATCAGTTCAAACGTCCACTCGGACTGTTCGGGCAGGGCGCGCGGATGGCGGCGCGGCTTGGGGGCAGGGGCATGCGTCATATCGTTCATTATTTCGGCCCGCCTATTTAGGCTGTTTCTTGAACAGTTCGCGGAACACCGGATAGATATCGGCCGGCGTGACTATTTTTTGCATGGCGAAATGCGGATGGTGGTCGGGGATCTGCGAGTATTGCTCCCACAGGTTTTGCGGCGGCCCGTCGGTGATCTCGACGTAGGTGTAGTACTGCACCTTGGGCATGATGGTGTTGACCAGCAGCTGCCGGCACAGCACTGAATCGTTGTCCCAGTTGTCGCCGTCGGAAGCCTGGGCGACGTAGCTGTTCCAGCTGCCGGCGCCGTAGCGCTCGTCGATGATCTTGTCGAGCAGGTGCAGCGCCGACGACACCACGGTGCCGCCCGACTCGCGCGAGTGGAAGAATTCCTCCTCGTTGACCTCGGCCGCGGCCGTGTGGTGGCGGATGAACACCACCTCGATCTTGTCGTACGCGCGCTTGAGGAACAGGTACAGCAGGATGAAGAAGCGCTTGGCCGTGTCCTTGCGGGTTTCGTCCATCGAACCGGAGACGTCCATGACGCAGAACATCACCGCCTGCGTCATCGGCTTGGGCACCTTGATACGGTTGCTGTAGCGCAGGTCGAACGGGTCGATGAAGGGGATGGCCAGCAGCCGCGTGTGCAGATGGTGGATCAGTTTTTTCAGCTCCACCACGCGCGGCGCGTCCAGCGGTTCGCCGTCCAGCAGCAGTTCCTCCAGCTCGCGCTCGGCTTCGATCACGCGCTTGCGCGAACTGCCGCCGACCGCGATGCGCCGTCCCAGGGCGCCACGCAGCGAACGCAGCACGTGGATGTTGGACGGCGTGCCCGACATATTGTAGCCGGCGCGCTGGTTCTTGAATTCGGTGGTGGCGGTCAGCTGGGTCTTGACCAGGTTGGGCAGCTCCAGGTCTTCGAAGAAGTAGTTCATGAATTCTTCGCGCGACAGCTCGAAGATGAAATCGTCCTCGGTCATCTGGTCGCTATTGCCGGCCTTGCCGCGGCCGGCGCCGCCGCCGCCCTTGGGACGGTTGATCAGGTCGCCCTTGAGGTATTCCTGGTTGCCGGGGTTGATGGTTTCCCACACGCCGCCATGGGCGTGGCCGAACGAGGGCTCGCCCACGTCCTTGACCGGGATGGAAACTTTTTCACCATTCTCAATGTCGGTGATGGAGCGGCCTTTGATGGCACGTCCCACCGCGTCCTTGATCTGGGACTTGTAGCGCCGCAAGAAGCGCTCGCGGTTGACCGCAGACTTGTTCTTGCCCTGCAAACGTCGGTCGATGAGGTAAGTCAAAAGATGCCTCCTGCTGCAATTGGTCGGCGCCGCGCCGCCACCGCCTTACGCGGGGCGGCGCGCAATCCTGCTTAAGACGACTTCCTCACACGCAAATACCATTCGCACAGCAGCCGCACCTGCTTGGCCGTATAGCCTTTCTCGACCATGCGGGCGACGAAGTCGGCGTGCTTGTTGGCGTCTTCGGCGCTGGCCTTGGCGTTGAAGGAAATAACCGGCAGCAGTTCCTCGGTGTTGGAGAACATCTTCTTCTCGATCACGGTGCGGAACTTCTCATAGCTGGTCCAGGCGGGATTCTTGCCGCCGTTGTTGGCGCGCGCGCGCAGACCGAAGTTGACGATCTCGTTGCGGAAATCCTTGGGATTGGATATCCCGGCCGGCTTCTCGATCTTCTCCAGCTCGTTGTTCAGCGACTCGCGGTCGAAGCTCTCGCCGGTGTCCGGATCGCGGTATTCCTGATCCTGGATCCAGAAGTCGGCAAAGGTCACGTAGCGGTCGAAGATGTTCTGGCCGTATTCCGAATACGATTCCAGGTAGGCGGTCTGGATTTCCTTGCCGATGAACTCCACGTATTTCTGCGCCAGGTGTTCCTTGATATACGAGAAGTACTTCTGTTCGGTTTCAGGCGGGAACTGCTCGCGCTCGACCTGCTGCTCCAGCACATACAACAGGTGCACCGGATTGGCCGCCACTTCGGTGTTGTCGAAGTTGAACACCTTGGACAGGATCTTGAAGGCGAAGCGCGTGGACAGCCCGTTCATGCCCTCGTCGACGCCCGCATAGTCGACGTACTCGTGCATGGACTTGGCCTTCGGATCGGTGTCCTTGAGGTTCTCGCCATCGTAGACCAGCATCTTGCTGAAGATGCTGGAGTTCTCCGGATCCTTCAGCCGCGACAGGATCGCGAACTGCGCCATCATCTTCAAGGTTCCGGGCGCGCATGGCGCCTGGTACAGCGAGGAGTTGGCCACCAGCTTGTCGTAGATCTTGATCTCGTCGGTCACGCGCAGGCAGTACGGCACTTTGACGATGTAGATACGATCGAGGAAAGCCTCGTTGTTGCGGTTGTTCTTGAAGGTCTTCCATTCCGACTCGTTCGAGTGGGCCAGGATGATGCCGTCGAACGGGATCGCGCCGAAGCCCTCGGTGCCCTTGTAGTTGCCTTCCTGCGTGGCCGTCAGCAGCGGGTGCAGCACCTTGATCGGCGCCTTGAACATCTCGACGAATTCCATCAAGCCCTGGTTGGCCAGGCACAGGCCGCCCGAGTAGCTGTAGGCGTCCGGATCGTCCTGCGAATAATCTTCCAGCTTGCGGATGTCGACCTTGCCCACCAGCGAGGAGATATCCTGGTTGTTCTCGTCGCCCGGCTCGGTCTTGGAAATGGCGACCTGCTTGAGCACCGACGGGTAGCGCTTGACCACGCGGAACTGGTTGATGTCGCCGTTGAACTCGTGCAGGCGCTTGACCGCCCATGGGCTGGGGATGTTGCGCAGATAGCGGCGCGGGATGCCGTAATCCTCTTCCAGGATCACGCCGTCCTCTTCCTCGTTGAACAGGCCGAGCGGCGATTCGTTGACCGGCGAGCCTTTCAGGCAATAGAAGGGCACGTGTTCCATCAGCGACTTCAGCTTCTCGGCGATCGATGATTTACCGCCGCCAACCGGGCCCAGCAGATACAGGATCTGCTTGCGTTCCTCCAGTCCCTGCGCGGCGTGGCGGAAGTAGGAGACCACTTGCTCGATCACTTCCTCGGTGCCGTAAAACTCGCGGAATGCCGGATAAATCTTGATGACCTTGTTCGCGAAGATGCGTGACAGCCGGGTGTCGTTGCGGGTATCGACCAACGTCGGTTCGCCAATGGCGGCCAACATGCGCTCGGGCGCGCTGGCGTAGGTGAGTCGATCTTTTTTGCAAAGGTCGAGATACTCCTTCATGGACATCTCTTCTTCTTTGGTCCGTTCGTACCGTGCGGCGTAGTTGTCAAAAATGGTCATTTGGATGTCCTTTAATGTAAACCTGCTTGTCACGGGTCACCGGCAGTTCGCCTGCCCTGGCCCTGGTCCGTGCATACCCCTTTTCGATATTGTTCTTCTTATGTCCAGCTTCTTTTGGTGGCACGGATTGCCCGTGCCGGTGAGCTGGCTTTATGGCCGGTTGGCGGCTTTTATGTGTTGGTCGTAACGCTTCTTACGTCTATGAAATTGATTATTGCGCTATTGGTGCCGGAAGTCAAAAGATATGTCGTAATATCGTTAATACTCTATCGTAACTTATTGATTTATAAGATTAAATTTCAGAAATTTTGTGTATTTTTCGTGGGTTTCAGGGTGTTTTTTCGCGCTGCTTTATGCCACAGTATCACGCCTGTCCGCGCTGTGCTGATCGTGCCTCAAACAGATAAATTTTGCCGCAACTTGGCCGCCGCTGTCGCACTCTCGCAGCATGCGCTAAGATGCGATGATCCAGCTAACTGTCACAGGAAATAAGAATAATGTTGAACGAACAATTGCGCACGGTGGTGCAGCAGATGCCCAAAGCCGAACTGCACATCCACATCGAGGGCTCGCTGGAGCCTGAGCTGATCTTCGCGCTGGCCCAGCGCAACCAGGTCAAGCTGGCTTACGGTTCGGTGGAAGAGCTGCGCGCCGCCTACGCCTTCACCGACCTGCAGTCCTTCCTCGATATCTACTACGCCGGCGCCAGCGTACTGTTGCAGGAGCAGGACTTCTACGACATGACCGCCGCCTACCTCAAGCGCGCCGAGCAAGACCATGTGCGCCACACCGAGATCTTCTTCGATCCGCAGACGCACACCGCGCGCGGCGTGCCGATCAAGACCGTGATCGACGGCATCCACCGCGCCTGCCAGGACAGCCCGGTCAGCGCGACGCTGATCCTGAGCTTCCTGCGCCACCTGTCGGAGGAAGACGCCTTCGCCACGCTGGAAGAAGCGCTGCCTTACCGCGACAAGTACATGGGCATCGGGCTCGATTCGTCGGAGGTTGGCAATCCGCCGGAGAAGTTCGCGCGCGTGTTCGCCAAGTGCCGCGAGCTGGGCTTCCACCTGGTCGCGCACGCGGGCGAGGAAGGCCCGCCGGCATATATCGAAACCGCGCTTGACGTGCTGAAGGTCGAGCGCATCGACCACGGCGTGCGCTGCCTGGAAGACGCGGCGCTGACCGAGCGCCTGGCGCGCGAGCAGATCGCGCTGACGGTGTGCCCGCTGTCGAACGTCAAGCTGTGCGTGTTCGAGCGCATGGAGCAGCACAACCTGCTGCAACTGCTCGATGCCGGCATCGTCGCCACCGTCAACTCGGACGATCCGGCCTATTTCGGCGGCTACATGAACGCCAACTTCGTCGCCACCTTCGAGGCTTTGCCGCTGGGCCTGTCCCACGCGCAGCGCCTGGCGCGCAACAGCTTCTCGGCGGCCTTCCTGCCGGCGCAACAAAAGCAGAAGTTCCTCGATGAAGTCGACGCGTATTTCGCCGCACTCTAGAAATCCTCCATGCTCAAACTCGCCTTGAAGATGACGGCGCGCGACTGGCGCGCCGGCCAGTTGCGCTTTCTGCTGATCGCGCTGACGGTGGCGGTGGCCGCCTTGTCCGCCACCGGCTTCTTCATCGACCGGCTGCGCAGCGGGCTCGATCGCGACGCCCACCAGTTGCTGGGCGCCGACGTCGTCATCAGCGCCGACCTGCCGGTCAATCCGGCCTGGCGCGCGGAGGCGGCCAGGCGCGGCCTGCTGATGACCGACACCGTCAGCTTCCCCAGCATGGCGCAGGCGGGCGAGGGCGAGCAATCGACGTCGTTGCTGGCGTCGTTGAAGGCGGTCGGTCCCGGCTATCCGCTGCGCGGCCAGCTGAAGATCACCACCAATCCGGAGCAGGCCGAGCAAAGCTACGGTACGGCGGCCAACAGCGTGCCGGCGCCGGGCACCGTGTGGATCGACGCCGGCCTGCTGGGCAGCCTGAAGACTGCCATCGGCGGCCGCATCAAGCTGGGCGACCAGAGCTTCACGGTGGCGCAGCTGATCGCCTCCGAGCCTGACCGCGGCGCCAACTTCCTGGCCTTCGCGCCGCGCGTGATGTTCGCGCTGGGCGACGTGGAAGCCACCAATCTGATCCAACCCGGCTCGCGCGTGTCCTACCGCCTGCTGCTGGCGGCGCCGGCGTCGCTGCCTGATGGCGCGGCCGTCGCCACCGCCTACGAACAATGGCTGCAAGCGCAGATCAAGCAAAACAATACCAAGGGCGTGCGCGTCGAGTCGCTGGAAAACGGCCGGCCCGAAATGCGCGCCACGCTGGACCGCGCCGACCGCTTCCTGTCGCTGGTCGGCCTGCTGTCGGCGATGCTGGCGGCGGTGGCCGTGGCGATGGCGGCGCGCCGCTTCATGCAGCGCCACCTGGACGCCTGCGCCATGCTGCGCTGCCTGGGCCTGACGCAGAACGAAGTCACGCTGATGTACCTGATCGAATTCCTGCTGGTCGGCCTGGCTGGCAGCCTGATGGGCGTGGCGGTCGGCTTCGGCGGCCATTACGTGCTGCTGGAAGTGCTGGGCAAGCTGGTCTCGGCCAGCCTGCCGGCGCCGACCATCTACCCGGCGCTGCAGGGCGTGGCCACCGGCATGCTGCTGCTGGCCGCCTTCGCGCTGCCGCCGATACTGCAGTTGCGCAAAGTGCCGCACAACCGCGTGATCCGCCGCGAGCAGGAGCCGCCGCAGGTGACCGCGCTGGCCACCTACGGCCTGGGCCTGGCCGGCTTTGTCGCGCTGCTGCTGTGGCAAGCGGGCGATGTGCAGCTAGCTTTGTACACGGCGCTCGGCTTCCTCGGCGCCTTCGCGCTGTTTGGGCTGGTGGGCTGGGGTGCGCTGGCCGCGCTCAAGCCGCTGCGGCGCGCGATCGACCATCAAAGCTGGCGCTTCGCCATCACCTCCCTGCAGCGCCGCCCCGGCGCGACGGTGGTGCAGATCGTCTCGCTGGCGCTGGGCATGATGGCGTTGCTGGTGCTGACCGTGGTGCGCGGCGACCTGATGACGGCCTGGCGCAACGCCACGCCGCCGGACGCGCCGAACCGCTTCATCATCAACATCCAGCCGGAGCAGGCGGCCGACATCGGCAAACGCCTGCAGGCGGCCGGCGTGAGCTACGCGCCGCAGTATCCGATGATACGCGGCCGCCTGACCGCCGTGAACGGCAAGCCCGTCACCGCCGAGACCTACACCGAGGACCGCGCCAAGGGCCTGGCCGACCGCGAATTCAACCTGTCGACCATGGCGACGATGCAGGCCGAGAACAAGATCAGCGCCGGCCAGTGGTTCGCCGATAAGCCGGGCGCGCCGGAAGCCTCGGTGGAGGAGGGCATCGCCAAGACGCTCAAGTGGAAGCTGGGCGACAAGCTGCGCTTCGTCATCGCCGGCACGGCGGTGGACGCCACCATCACCAGCCTGCGCAAGCTGGAATGGGGCTCGATGCGGGTCAACTTCTTCGTCATCATCAACCCGGCGGCGATGACCGAGGTGTCGCAGAGCTGGATCACCGCCTTCCATCTGCCGCAAGGCCGGGGCGCGGTGATGAACGCGCTGACGCGCGACTATCCCAACCTGACCATCGTCGACGTCGGCGGCTTGCTGCGCCAGGTGCAGGCGGTGCTGGACCAGGTGGTGACGGCGGTGGAATTCCTGTTCGTGTTCACGCTGGCCTCCGGCGTGCTGGTGCTGTACGCGGCGTTGATGGGATCGCAGGACGAGCGCACCCGCGAATCGGGCCTGCTGCGCGCACTGGGCGCGACGCGCAAGCAGCTGTCGCAGGCGCAGTTGATCGAGTTCTCGCTGGTGGGCGCCTTGTCCGGGGTGCTGGCGGCGACCGGCGCGGCCGGCATGGGCTGGGCGCTGGCCACCTACCAGTTCAAGTTCGCCTGGAGTTTCAGCCCGGTCGTGTGGCTGGTCGGCCTGGTGGCGGGCGCGCTGTGCGCCATCGCCGGCGGCTGGCTGGGCCTGCGCAACGTGCTGCGCCAACCCCCACTGCAAACACTGCGCGAAAGTTAGGCGGCCGCTTCAAACCGCCCGCAGCTTCGTTGCAGCGCCTCGCCGTGCAGGCGCACTGTCTTCGTCGCTGCGCCTCGCTGCGGGCGGTTTGAAACAGCCGCACTAGGCGGCGAGGCTTTCCTGCGCCGCCCGCTCCTTGAGGAAGTCGGCGTAGGAACGAGGCTTTTGATCGAAGTAGTGCGGCGGCAGGTCGAACAGGGCCCAGTAATAAGTCTCGCGGCCCTGGCACACGCGCGGCGCCGCGCAGTAGCGGTGCCAGTTGTCGCCGACCCGGCGCGCATACATGCCGTCGCCGTCCGGATCGGAGAAGAACGGCAGCACGCGCCGCTCCAGCAGCGCATCCATCAACGACGGCGGCGCATCGCTGTCGCGCGCGATCTCGTACTGCGCATACATGCCCTGTTCGGTTTCTATCATCATCAGGCTGGCCTTGCCGTGCTTGTCGAGGAACAGGATGCCGGTCGGATTCGGGAAGATGTAGTGTTCCACAAAACCCATGGTGGCGTAGAGGTCCTGCACCAGCCGCGCCAGCGCCGGATCGCCCAGGAAGTTGTAGTTATGCAGCAGCACCAGCTCGCGCAGCGTTTCCGACTGGGTCTCGAAGTAATCTTGTTGCAGCGCCGTGATTTCCAGCTCCAGGATATCGAGCGCGTGATCGTCGCTCTTCTTGATGTAGCGGTCGATCAGGCCGCGGTTGAAGGCGCTGACGGCGATCTTCTCGTCGGCCGCGCCGGTGAACAGGATCTTCTTGCAGGGCAGGTGCGCCACCGCTTCGCAAAATTCCAGCCCGTTCATCTGCGGCATCGAATAGTCGACCACCAGCACCGACGGCGTGGCGAAGCGATGGCGCTGTTCGCCGATGCGGTAGATGCGCTCCAGGTCCAGCGCCACGTTGCACTGGTCGGCCGGCAGGTTGTGCATGTCGAAGTTGACGTGCAGCGGAACGCAGCCCGACTGCGGTTCCTTGCGCAGCCATTGCAGCGCGGCGGTGGTGTCGTGGAAGGTCTGGCTGGCCAGCTTGGGGTCGAGCTGGAACGACAGGCTGCGCAGGAAGGAATCGCTGTCGTCGACCAGCACGGTCAGGGTGGGATGGGAATAGACTGGCAAATGCATGGGGTCACCTCTGGATGGGCTGCTGCTGGGGGAATTCAAGGATAAAGATGGCGTAGGCGCCCTCGCGCGAGACGCAATGGATGCTGGCGCTCCAGGCCATCATGATCTCCTCGCACAAGGCCAGGCCGATGCCGGCGCCGTTGTGCGGCGGATGGGAATAAAAGCGGCGGAAGATCAGCGGCATCTGCTGCGCCGGGATGCCGCAGCCGGTATCGATGAACAGCAGGCGTGGCGGCTGGTGCGCGCCGTCGACCACGATGCGCACGCGGCCCTTGCCGGCGCGCTGCACCGCCTTGAGCGCGTTGCGCAGCAGGTTGAGCAGGATCACCACCGACAACTCGGTCTGGCCGGCGAAGCTGAAGTCGCGGCGCATTTCCAGCGTCACCAGTTTTTGCTGCGTGGCGTTGGAGAAGGGGTAGCGCTTGAGCACCGCCTCCACCACGCCCTCCATCTTCACCTCTTCCACCGGCCGCAGGTTCTGCCGCACCGCCGTCGCGCTGAGCAGGAACAGGTCGATCATGTGGTTCATATGGCGCACCTCGAACTGGATGCGCGCCAGCGCGTCGACGGCGCTGAGGCGGTCCTCCTTGGAGCGGTTGCCGGTGTCGGTGTACATGCGCAGCAGGCCGCGCACATTGGCGTCGACGCTGGTGAGCGGGGTGCGCAGCTCGTGCGCCACGGTGGCCAGGCCGGCGCCCAGGCCGGCCAGCTTTTCCTGCGCCAGCACGTGGCGGCTGATCTTGGCGGCCGACAGCACGGCAATGGTGAACAGGTGGATCGGCAGCTGTTGCA
The DNA here is from genome assembly GCF_059418605.1 of Duganella sp. GW821-FHT07G03. Lineage (NCBI taxonomy): Bacteria > Pseudomonadati > Pseudomonadota > Betaproteobacteria > Burkholderiales > Oxalobacteraceae > Duganella > Duganella sp. GW821-FHT07G03. The sequence goes on along the minus strand of NZ_JBWKQE010000012.1, from coordinate 79,471 downwards.
GCACCGGCCTGCTCAGCATGGCCGCGCCTTCGCCCAGCAGCGCGGCGGCCATGCAGGCTATGGTGGTGCCGGTCAGGTAAGCCTTGGCGGCCAGGCCGGTGTCGAAGTGGAACAGCACCACCAGCCCGATCAGCAGCGACTCGCTCCACACGCCCGAACCGTGGTTCATCAGGAACATGAAGGTGAAGAAGAACGGGAAAATGTAGCTGAGCGTGACCAGCAGGTACAGGTGCAGCATGCGGCGGCTGAACTGGCGGGCGAACAGGCCCAGCGCGCACAGCAGGATGCCCAGCAGGCGCAGCGGCAGGCTTTCGTACTCTTGCGGAAAGAAGTTCTGCCAGATCACGTAGTACAGCGGCATGCCCACCGTGCCTATGCTGGCCAGCAACAGCACGCGCACCAGGGCATGGTCTTCGCGGCCATGGTAAAGCAACAGTGACTGGACCAGGCCGTGCTGCCAGCGTTTCCAGCGTTCTTGCAGTGGTGGCGTCATGGGCAAATTGACTTTTATCAAGGTGCCATGATCGCCTTAAATTGCAACGCGCTCATGAATATCAAATCATTAATTGATCGGTATCAATTACCTCTTGTTTTTTTGGCCTCAAGGTTGGTATTAGATTCATAAAAAAACAACCTTTTCCCAAACAACGAAAGGAATCTGAAAATGTCGAATGCGATTGCCCAAGAACCTATACATGACCAGGTTTTTGCTTTGCCAGCCGAGCAACACCTGCCCGATTTTGTGACCCGGCGCATGGATGAACACTACGTTACCCGTATCGAGTTACTGTTGGGCGGCGAGCACCCGCATGCATGGCAACCGACGCCCGCCGGCGCGGTCTTCCTGGCCGGTAATGACTACCTGTGCCTGGCCGGCGAGCCGACGCTGATGCAGGCGCAGATGGCGGCGCTGGCCAACAACCAGGGCGAGCTGCTGATGTCGGCCGTGTATTTGCAGGAGGGCAGCGCGCAGCACCGGCTGGAGCGCAAGTTCGCCCGCTTCATGGGGGCGCAGGACGGCATCCTGGCACAGTCCGGCTGGGCCGCCAACGTCGGCCTGGTGCAGACGCTGGCCGCGCCCGGCATCCCGGTCTACCTGGACATGCAGGCGCACGCCTCGCTGTGGGAGGGCGTGCAGTCGGCCGGCGCCACGCCCGTGCCCTTCCTGCACAACGACCTGGAGCATCTGCACAAGCAGCTGGCGCGCCACGGGCGCGGCCTGATCGTGGTCGATGCGCTGTACAGCACCAACGGCAGCGTGGCGCCGTTGCGCGAGCTGGTGGAGATCGCCGAGCGCAGCGGCTGCCTGCTGATCGTCGACGAATCGCATTCGCTGGGCACGCACGGCCCGCGCGGCGCCGGCCTGGTGGCGGCGCTGGGCTTGAGCGAGCGGGTGCATTTCCGCACGGCGTCGCTGGCCAAGGCGTTTGCCGGGCGCGCCGGTTTCATCACCTGTTCCAGCAAATTCAAGGGCTACTTCCTGTCGGAGTCGCGCCCGGCCATCTTCAGTTCCTGCCTGCTGGGGCATGAGCTGGCCTGGTTCGACGCCGCCATCGACTTCATCGCCGCGGCCGACGACCGCCGCGCCGCGCTGCATGCGCATGCGGCCGAAGTGCGCGAGGAGTTGAGCGCGCTGGGCTACAACGTCAGCGACGGCAGCGAGCAGATCATCGCGCTGGAGCCGGGCCCGGAGCCGAAGACGCTGGCGCTGCGCAAGCTGCTGGAGCGGCGCGGCGTCTACGGCGCCATGTTCTGCGCGCCGGCCACGCCGAAGAACCGCTCGCTGGTGCGGCTGACGCTGAACTCTGGCCTGGACCGGACGCAGTTGTCGCGCATCATCCAGGCCTGCGACGATATCCGCGCCGAGGCCGACCTGGAAAGCTGGTCGTCGACCCGGCGCATGCGCCGGCTTGCGCTGGTGTGACGCCGTCGCAGACGCTCGGCAATCCACCGCCTGGTACGCTATCATGGAGCTTATGACTGAATCCCAAACTCTCTACGAAGTGATCGGCGGCGAATCGCGCGTGCGCGACATGGTCGACCGGTTTTATGACCTGATGGAACTGGAACCGGAGTTCGCGCTGCTGCGCGCCGCCCACCCGCCCACGCTGGACAACGCGCGTGAGCGCCTGTTCATGTTCCTGAGCGGCTGGATGGGCGGGCCGGACCTGTACATCGAAGCGCACGGCCATCCGCGCCTGCGCATGCGGCACATGCCGTTCGCCATCGGCACCCAGGAGCGCGACCAGTGGTTGCGCGCGATGGCGTGGGCGATGGAGGATGTCGGCATCGCCGAAGCGCTGCGGTTGCGGTTGATGGAGTCCTTCTATCAAACCGCCGACTGGATGCGCAACAAGCCGGATTGACCCCATGAACCAGATCGAATTCTATGTGCTGTTGATCGCCGTTGCCGCCGTCATCGGCTTGCAGTTGCTGTCGCTGCTGCGCGCGCGTGGCGTGGCCGGCGCCGACGGCGGCCTGGCCGAACGCATCGAGCGCGTCGAGCGCGAAGTGCGGATGCAGTTGCAGACCACGGCGCAAGCCACGCACGCGGCCAGCGTGCAGCAGTTCGAAGCCCTGCGCCGGCAACTGGAGGCGCAGGGGCTGGTCGGCCGCGACGAGCAGGGCCGCAGCCTGAAGCAGTTCGCCGACAGCATGAATCAAACGTTGGCGCGGCTGACCGAATCGAACGCCGCGCGCATGCAGGAAGTGCGCGCCACGCTGGAAGCGAAGATCAAGGATCTGCAGGCGGACAACGGCGCGCGGCTGGAAGAGATGCGCAAGACCGTCGACGAAAAGCTGCACGCGACGCTGGAGGCGCGCCTGAGCGCCTCGTTCCAGCAGGTGTCCGAGCGGCTCGAGCGCGTGCACCAGGGACTGGGCGAGATGCAGCAGCTGGCGCTGGGCGTGGGCGACCTGAAACGGGTGCTGACCAATGTGAAGACGCGCGGCACCTGGGGCGAAGTGCAGCTGGAGATGCTGCTGGAGCAGGTGCTGACGCCGGAGCAGTATGCAAAGAACGTCGAGACCATCGCCGGCAGCGGCGCGCGGGTGGAGTTCGCGCTCAAGCTGCCGGGCCAGGTCGAGGGCGGGGCGCCGGTATGGATGCCGATCGACGCCAAGTTCCCGAAAGAGCAGTACGAGCGCCTGCTGGACGCCGCCGACCGCGCCGACGCGGAAGGCGTGGCGCTGGCCGGCCGCGAACTGGAACGCGCGGTGCGCGGCGAGGCCAAGACCATCTCGGAAAAGTATGTGTCGCCGCCGCACACCACCGATTTCGCCATCCTGTTCCTGCCGACCGAAGGCCTGTATGCGGAAGTGATGCGCCGTCCCGGCCTGGCCGACGAGCTGCAACGCGTGCACCGCATCAGCATCGCCGGGCCGTCGACCTTGTCGGCGCTGCTCAACAGTTTGCAGATGGGCTTCCGCACGCTGGCGCTGGAGAAGCGTTCGTCGGAAGTGTGGCAGGTGCTGGGCGCGGTGAAGACGGAGTTCGGCAAGTTCGGCGACGTGCTGTCGGCCACCAAGCTGGCGCTGGAGCGGGCCGCCAAGAATATCGAATCGGCCGAGACCCGCAGCCGCCAGATGGCGCGCAAGCTGAAGTCGGTGGAGGCGCTGCCGAGCGAAGCGGCGCAGCTGCTGCTGGGACCTGAAATTGACAAGAATGATCTCGACATAGAATAGAACGGAGATAGCCATGCCTGCCGTCACCCCGCGTACTTTCGATTTTTCCACGGTCGGCACACCAGCCGTCCAGCGCAACAAGATCGTCAGCGCGGCCGACGCGGTCGGCCTGATACGCGACGGCGACACCATCGCCACCGGCGGCTTTGTCGGCGTCGGCTTCGCGGAGAATATCGCGGTGGCGCTGGAGCGGCGCTTCCTGTCCGCCGACAGCGGCGGTCATCCGCGCGACCTGACCTTGCTCTACGCGGCGGGCCAGGGCGACGGCAAGGAGCGCGGCCTGAATCACTTCGGCCACGAGGGGCTGCTCAAGCGCGTGATCGGCGGCCATTGGAGCCTGGTGCCCAAGCTGCAGCAGCTGGCCATGACCGGCAAGATCGAAGCCTACAACCTGCCGCAAGGCGTGATCAGCCAGCTGTTTCGCGACACCGCCGCCGGCAAGCCGGGATTGATCACGCACGTCGGCCTCGGCACCTTTGTCGATCCACGCCACGGCGGCGGCAAGATCAACGCCCGCACCACCGAGGAGCTGGTCGAGCTGATGACGTTGGGCGGCAAGGAATACCTGTTCTACAAATCGCAGCCGGTGCACGTGGGGATCATCCGCGGCACCACGGCGGACGCGCTGGGCAATATCACCATGGAGCGCGAGGCGCTGACCCTGGAGGCGCTGGCGATCGCGATGGCCGCGCACAATTCGGGCGGCATCGTCATCGTGCAGGTGGAGCGCATCGCCGAGCGCGGCACGCTCAATCCGCGCCAGGTCAAGATTCCCGGCATCCTGGTCGATTGCGTGGTGGTGGCGGAAAAGCCCGAATACCATATGCAGACTTTCGCCGAGCCGTACAACCCGGCCTACTCGGGCGAGCTGCGCGTGCCCCTGTCGGCGGTGGCGCCGATGGCCATGTCGGAGCGGAAGATCATCGCCCGCCGCGCGCTGATGGAGCTGCGGCCGAACAACGTGGTCAATCTCGGCATCGGCATGCCGGAAGGCGTGGCGGCGGTGGCGGCGGAAGAGAAGCTGCTCGACCTGGTGACGCTGACGGCGGAGCCGGGCGTGATCGGCGGCATGCCGGCCGGCGGCTTGAACTTCGGCGCGGCCACCAACGCCGACGCGGTCATCGACCAGCCCTACCAGTTCGATTTCTACGACGGCGGCGGGCTGGATGTGGCGGTGCTCGGGCTGGCGCAGGCCGACCGCCATGGCAATCTGAACGTCAGCAAATTCGGCAGCAAGCTGGCCGGCGCCGGAGGCTTCATCAACATCAGCCAGAATGCGCGCAAGGTGGTGTTTGTCGGCACATTCACTGCGGACAAGGGGGCGACCCGCAAGTTCGTCGACGAGGTGGAGCACCGTACCTACAGCGGCGAGTACGCGGCGCGGCGTGGGCAGGAGGCCCTGTTCATCACCGAGCGCTGTGTGATGCGGCTGGTGCTGGACGGCGGCATGTCCGGGCTGGAGCTGATCGAGATCGCGCCCGGTGTGGATGTCGAGCGCGACATCCTGGCGCACATGGATTTCAAGCCGGCGATCAGCGCGCAGCTGAAGGTGATGGACGCGCGCATCTTCGCGCCGCTGGCGATGAACTGGCGCGCCGACTTCCTGGCGCTGCCGCTGGAGCAGCGGCTGGTGTTCGACGCGCAGCAGCAGCTCTTCTTCGTCAATTTCGAGGGCTTTGAAATCAGTGACGCCGAGACCATCGCCACCATCTGCGCGATGGTGGCTGAGCGTCTGGCGCCGCTGGGCCGCAAGGTGCCGGCGGTGATCAACTACGACAACTTCTCGATCGCGCCGGATTTGATGGACCAATATGTGGCGGCGGTGAACCAGCTGGCGGAACGCTATTACAGCAAGGTCACGCGCTACGCGCACAGCACCTTCATGCGCGCCAGCCTGGGGCGCGCCTTCCGCCGCATCGAGAAGGACGCGGCGCTGTTCGCCAACTCTGCCGAGGCGCTGCTGCGTTTGCAGCAGCAGGAGGACTAGGTTAGCGGCTGGCCAGGCGTTCCAGCCGCAGGCGGTGGCGCTCGTCGGTGACGCTGCGCGCCGCCAAATAGACCGCCAGCGTGACCGACAGGCCGCTGCCGCCGGCCAGCAGGAACATCAGCAGGATCTGGTAGCGCACCGCGTCCATCGGGTCCATGCCGGCGAGGATCTGGCCGGTCATGATGCCGGGCAGGGTGATGATGCCGGCGGCCGACATCTGGTTGATCAGCGGGATCAGTCCCTTGCGCACCGATTCGCGGATCAGCGGCGCCAGCGCTTCGTTGCGGGTGGCGCCCAGCACCAGTTGCGCTTCGATGGCGTTGCGCGAGTTGATCACGCCGCCGTAGAAGGTGTCCAATCCCAGGCTGGCCGAATTGAGTACGTTGCCCAGCACGATGCCGATCAGCGGTATCGCGTATTGCGGTTCGTACCAGGGCGTCGGATGCAGCACCGTCAGCAGCGCCAGCATCGCGGTGGCGACGCTGGACAGGCCGACGCTGACGGTGGCCAGCCACACGCCGGGCCAGCCGCGCAGGCCGTGCGCGGGCCGCATCGCCACCTCGCGCGCGGCGGCGACGATCATCAGCATTGCCACGGCCAGCGTGGCGGCTGGCGAAGCGAGCGCGAACACCCAGCGCAGCACCAGCCCGACCAATAGCAGCTGCACCACCATGCGCGTGGCGGACCACAGTATCTTGCGCTGCATGCGCAAACCCAGGTAAGCGGAGATGCCGGCATTGAGCAGCACCAGCGAGGAGGCGATGGCCAGGTCGAAGGCGCCCGGTTGGATAGGCGTCATGCCGGTGCTCATGGTGCGGCCCCATTTTCGGTGAGGCGGCGCTCGCACATCGTCATGCTGCGGTGGCCCAGCGTTTGTGCCTGCGCTTCCGAGTGCGTGACCAGGATGATGGCCAGTCCTGTGGCCAGCTCTTTTTGCAGCAGCTGTTCGGTGGCGGCGACGGCGGCCGGGTCCAGCGCGGCGGTGGGTTCGTCGAGCAGCAGCACCTGCGGCTTGCAGGCCAGCGACCGCACCAGGGCCATGCGCTGGCGCTCGCCGGTGGAGAGGCGGCCGATGTCGGCGTCCAGCAGCGCCGGCGACAGGTTCAGTTGCGGCAGCAGTTCGCGCACGCGCGCCATTTGCGCGGGCTTGAAATGGTCGGCGGCGGTGGGCAGCCACCATGCCGCTTCGGCGGGTTGGTAGACCACGCCGGCGCGCCACGCGGGTGCGCTCATGCCGGAGCGCGGCAGGCCGTCCAGCAGGGCTTCGCCGGTGTTGGGATCGAGATCGCACAGCATGCGCAGCAGCAGGCTTTTGCCGGCGCCCGAGGGGCCAGAGATGGTCAGGCATTCACCCGCCGCCAGGTCGAATGAAAACGGACCGGCCAGCGGCGATTGCAGGTTGCGGATGCGCAGGAGTGGGGCAGCGGCTACGTCGGTTTGGATCATTTGCTCAGATCAAGCCGTCGAACAGCAGCACCTCGACCATCTCGCCGGCGGCGATGTCCGCCTGCGCCTCGTGCAGCACGACGATGCAGTTCGCCTCCGTCATGGAGCTCAGGATGCCGGAGCCCTGCGCGCCGGTCAGGCGCACTTGCGGCGCGCCGTCGGCGCCGGCGCTGACGATGCCGCGCTGGTATTCGGTGCGGCCGGGGCGTTTGCGGATCGCCGCCATGCTGCGGGCCTGCATTGCCTGTTGCGTGGCCTGCGTCCCCATCATGCGCAGCAGCGCGGGACGGGCGAACATGTAGAACGATACCATCACCGCCACCGGATTGCCGGGCAGGCCAAACAGCCAGGCGCTGTCTGCCTCGCTGCGGATCTGGCCGAAGGCGAGCGGCCGGCCGGGACGCATCGCCAGCTTCCAGAAGTCGACGTCGCCGATGCGGCCGAGGATGTCGCGCGTGTAGTCGGCCGCGCCTTCGGAGACGCCGCCGGAGGTGATGATGGCGTCGGCGTTGGCGCAGGCGTCGAGCAGCGCCGCCTCCAGCGCGGCCGGGTCGTCGCGCACGATGCCCATGTCGATGACGTCGCAACCCAGCCGCGTCAACATGCCGAACAGCGTGTAGCGGTTGCTGTCGTAGACGCAGCCGTCGTCGAGTGGCTCGCCCAGCGAGCGCAGTTCGTCGCCGGTGGAGAAGAAGGCCACGCGCAGCTTGCGCCGCACGGCCACTTCGCCGATGCCGAGCGAGGCCACCAGGCCCAGGTCGGCGGGGCGCATGATTTTACCCTGGGCCAGGGCGATGCCGCCGGCCTTCAAATCTTCGCCGGCGAAGCGGCGGTTGGCGCCGGTGCGGATGGCGCCATGCCGGATCGTGACCGTGTCTGCGCCGATGTGCGCGGCCAGTTCCTGCGGCAGCACGCTGTCGCAGCCGGGCGGGATGGCGGCGCCGGTCATGATGCGGATGCACTCGCCGGCTTGCGGCGCCTGCGCGCACGGGCGGCCGGCGTAGGCGATGCCGACCACCTTGAACGTGGCGTCGGGCGCGCCGGCAGGGGGCAGGTCGGCGCCGCGCAGCGCGTAGCCGTCCATCGCCGAGTTGTCGTAGGCCGGCACGTTGATCGGCGAGATGATGTCTTCGGCCAGCACGCGGTCGAGGGCGTCGCGCAGCGCGAGCCGTTCGGTGGCCGCGACCGGCGTCACGCGCTCGCAGATGATGCGCTGCGCCTCGGCCACGGGCAGCGCGCCGGGATCGGCTGCGCGGACAGTGGCGGCGGCGGGCGCTGGGGCGCGTTCGTGCTGTTGCAGCTCTGCCAGCGTGTTGATGTTGCGGAAGGCGTCGGCCTGGTCGAACATCACCTCGGCCACGCGCAGCGATTTGAACCAGCTTTCCATGCGGCGCGCGCCGGTGTCCAGGTAGGCGTCCAGCTGCGGCAGCAGGCTGGCTTTGAGCAGGGCGAATACGGGGTGCGGCTGGCGGTGCGGCTCGGCGCCGGCTTCGGATTCCATGGTGACGGCCAGCGCCACGTCGGCATCCTGCGCCAGCATCGCCGCGTACAGGCGTTCGGCCAGGTCTTCAGGCAGGAAGGGCGAGTCGCAGGGAGCGGTCAGCAGCAGTTCGGTGGGGCAGTACTGGAGACCGATCTGCAGGCCGGCCAGCGGGCCTTCAAAGCCGTCCAGGTAGTCCGGCAGCACCGGCGCTGCGCCGGCGACGGCCTGGTATTGCGGCAGGTTGCGGTTGGCGTTGATGACGACGCTGGCCGCTTGCGGCGCCAGGCGGCGCATCACGTGTTCCACCAGCGTGGCGCCGCGGAACGGCTGCAAACCCTTGTCGACGCGGCCCATGCGCGTGCCGCGCCCGCCCGCCAGTATCAGTCCGGTGACCTTGCTCTTCAAAGACAAACTACCCTCCGATGTAAGACATTTCCACTTTATTGGCGCTGCGTTGCAGGCCGTCGGTGTCATTGGTGCGCAGTTCCGAGTAGCGGTCGCCGCGCGCGCGCCATAGCTGCGCCAGCACGGTGCTGATTTCCGCGTCGCTGCGGCCGTCGCGCAGCAGGGCGCGCAGATCGTGGCCGCTGGTGGCGAACAGGCAGGTGTAGAGCTTACCCTCGGTCGACAGGCGCGCGCGGGTACAGTCTCCGCAGAAGGCGTGGGATACACTCGAGATCAGGCCGATCTCGCCGCCGCCGTCGCCGTTGTTGTCGATATAGCGCCAGCGGGCGGCGGTTTCGCCGGTGTAGTTGGCCGACAGCGGCTCGAGCGGCATCTCGGCGTGGATGCGGCGCACCACTTCGGCGGACGGGATCACCTCGTCCATTTTCCAGCCGTTGGAGGCGCCGACGTCCATATATTCGATGAAGCGCAGGATGTAGGGCGTGTTCCTGAAGTGGCGCGCCATCGGCAGGATCTCCTGGTCGTTCATGCCGGCCTTGACCACCATGTTGATCTTGACCGGGCCCAGGCCCACCTGGTGCGCCACGTCTATGCCGTGCAGCACGTCTTCGACCGCGAAGTCGACGTCGTTCATTTTCTGGAAGGTGGCGTTGTCGAGCGCGTCGAGCGAGACGGTGATGCGTTGCAGGCCGGCGTCCTTGAGCGACTGCGCCTTGCGGGCCAGCAGCGAGGCGTTGGTGGTCAGCGTCAGGTCGAGCGGCTTGCCGTGGACGGTCTTCAGTTCGGCCAGCATGCCGACCAGCCGTTCGATGTTCTTGCGCAGCAGCGGTTCGCCGCCGGTCAGGCGGATCTTCTCGACGCCGTGGGCGATAAAGGTTTGCGCCAGGCGGGTGATTTCTTCGAACGACAGCAGCGAGGTGTGCGGCAGGTATTGGTAGTCGCTGTCGAACACCGCCTTGGGCATGCAGTAGACGCAGCGGAAATTGCAGCGGTCGGTGACGGAGATGCGCAGGTCGTGCAGCGGACGGGCCAGTTGATCGCTCAACAGGCCGGTCGGCGCCTCCAGGATAGCGGGGATGGCGGGCGGCGCGGGGCGCTGGCTGGCCATCATAATAATTTTCTCTGCCATGACTCTACAATCTTGCTGTTTTTGAAATGCGGGACAACGGTTGGGCAACTCCAAGAAGCTACGATAGCACGCTGCCGCCAACCCCGGATTAAAAAAGCCCCGCCGGCCTGAACGCGCTCAAGAGCGCGCTCGGTGCCGGCGGGGCTTTTTGGTTTTGCTATCCGCTGCGATTAGCGGCGGGTGTCCACCTGGACCAGCGGCTCGTCATTTTGCGGCGGCAGCGGCTTGCGTTCGCGTGGAACGCGGGCCGGTGCTACGGCGTTGGCGGCTGCTTCCTGCGCGGCGCGCAGCTTGGCTGGATCGGTGGCTGCCAGCGTCAGGCCGGCGGAGCCGAGCACTGCTTGCAGGTCGATCGGGGCCGATGGCGCCACCGGTGCTGGCACTGGTGCTGCTACTGGCGCCGGCGCTGCGACGACCGCAGCAACTGGCTCGGCAACCACTGGCGCCACCACTGGAGCAGGGGCTGGCGTTGGAGCAGGAGCTGCTGCGACCGGCGCGGCTTCCACCACGACTGGTGCGGCAACTTCCACCACCACGGCCGGCGCTTCCGCGACGACTGGGGCTGCTGGTGCTTCGACCTGCGCCGGCGCTGCCGGTGCTTCCACCACAACAGCTACTGGCTCGGCGACGACTGGCGCAGCTTCCACTACAGGCGCTGCAACAACGGCAGGCGCTTCAACGACTGGCGCTGGTTCCGGCGTGACGACTGCTGCCACGACTGGCTCGGCGGCCGGCGCTTCGGCAAGCACTGGCGCGGTGACGACTGGCTCAACCACGGCCACTGCTTCCACGGCCGCTGCTTCCATCGTGGCTGCTGCCGGAGCAACTGCTGCCTCGGCGGTTGGTGCGCTGAAGCTCAGGGCGATCTGCTCGCCTTGCTCACCAGCTTCACCCGCGGCCGATTCCTGGCCTTCCGCGCCTTCCACACCTTCGCTACCGTCACGGTCGCGACGATTGCGGTTGCGGCCACCACGACGGCGACGACGACGCGGTTCTTCACCGTCCACCGCTGCTTCGTTTTCATCACCTTCCGGGCCGGCGCTCGGCGCGGTTTTCAGGATGCTGGTGGCTGCTTCGGTCACCGGGCCGGTCGACGGCACGCCGACGTTCAGCGCCAATTCTTCAACCTTGGCTTCGACCGGGGCTTTCTCGCCGCGTGGTTCACGCGGTGGACGTGGCGTGCGCTCTGCACGTTCCGCACGTTCCGGACGCTCTGCGCGTTCGCGTGGCGCCTGGCCTTCTGCTGCCTGGTTTTCACGCGGTTCGCGCGGCTCGCGCGGTGGACGCGGTGGGCGTGCCGGACGGCCGTTGGCGTCGACTGCCTTCGCTTCGTCCGCTGCCGGACGGGCTGCGCCTGGTTCGCGCTCTTCGCGCTCGCCACGGCCTGCGGCCTTGCCGTTACGGTTGCGGCCACGTGGGCCACGCGCGTTGCGGTCGCCACGGTCGCCGGACGGCGCCTTGACCACGATGGTCGGCTGCTGCGGCAGGGCCGTCGGCGCCGGTTTCGGGCTCAGGAAGCTGAACAGCTTGGCGAAGAAACCTTGCTCGGCCGGTGCTGGCACTGGGGCCGGCGCTGGCTTGATGACGGTTTCGGTCGGCTTGCGCTCGACCAGCGGTGCAGGCTGGTCAGGGGTGATGGTCTTGACCATGGCTTCCTGGCGCGGCTTGGCTTCTTCCTTCTGGCGCTTGCTGTAGGCCATGTCGGTTTCGGCTTGCTCGGCCAGCGAATAGCTCGCCTGGCTTTCTTCCAGACGCGGATCGTCGTGTTTGATGCGCTCCAGTTTGTAGTGCGGGGTTTCCAGGTGCTTGTTCGGCACCAGGATGATGCTGATGCGGTGGCGAGTTTCGATCTTCAGCACTTCGCCGCGCTTTTCGTTCAGCAGGAAGGCCGCCACGTCCACGGGAACCTGCACGTGGATGGTGGCCGAGTTTTCCTTCATCGCCTCTTCCTGGATGATGCGCAGCACTTGCAGGGCCGACGATTCGGTGTCGCGGATATGGCCGGTGCCGGAGCAGCGCGGGCAGGTCACGTGCGAACCCTCGGACAGCGAAGGACGCAGGCGCTGGCGCGACAGTTCCATCAGGCCGAAGCGGGAAATCTTGCCCATCTGGACGCGGGCACGGTCGTGGTGCAGCGCGTCTTTCAAACGCTGTTCGACTTCGCGCTGGTTCTTGGCCACTTCCATGTCGATGAAGTCGATCACGATCAGGCCGCCCAAGTCGCGCAGGCGCAGCTGGCGGGCCACTTCTTCAGCGGCTTCGCAGTTGGTGTTGAAGGCGGTGGTCTCGATGTCCGAACCGCGGGTGGCGCGGGCCGAGTTGACGTCGACCGACACCAGCGCTTCGGTGTGGTCGATCACGATGGCGCCGCCCGATGGCAGCGGCACGGTGCGGCTGTAGGCGGTTTCGATCTGGTGTTCGATCTGGAAGCGGGAGAACAGCGGCACGTCGTCGCTGTAGCGCTTCACGCGGTGCACCATGTCCGGCATCACGTGGCTCATGAACTGGTGAGCCTGTTCGTAGATGTCGTCGGTGTCGATCAGGATTTCGCCGATGTCAGGCTGGAAGTAATCGCGGATGGCGCGGATCACCAGCGACGATTCCTGGTAGATCAGGAACGCGCCGGAGGCCGACTTGCCGGCGCCTTCGATCGCGCGCCACAGTTGCATCAGGTAGTTCAAGTCCCACTGCAGTTCGTCGACGTTGCGGCCGATGCCTGCGGTGCGGGCAATCACCGACATGCCTGGCGGCAGGTCCAGCTTGTCCATGGTTTCGCGCAGTTCCTGGCGCTCTTCACCTTCGACACGGCGCGATACACCACCGCCGCGCGGGTTGTTCGGCATCAGCACCAGGTAGCGGCCGGCCAGCGAGACGAAGGAGGTCAGGGCGGCGCCCTTGTTGCCGCGCTCTTCCTTTTCGACCTGGACCATGATTTCCTGGCCTTCGCGCAGCGCTTCCTTGACGGAGGCGGTACGGACATCCACACCTTCACGGAAGTACGTGCGTGCTACTTCCTTGAAAGGCAGGAAACCGTGGCGATCTTCGCCGTAGCTGACGAAGCAAGCTTCCAGCGACGGCTCGATGCGGGTGATCACGCCTTTGTAGATGTTGGATTTGCGCTGTTCGCGGCCGGCGGTTTCGATGTCGATATCGATCAGTTTCTGACCGTCGACGATCGCTACGCGCAATTCTTCTTGCTGCGTAGCATTAAACAACATGCGTTTCATTTTTATTAACTCCGCGACCCGTAGGTCATCTCTGTGCCGCTCGGTTTCTTAGGACCGAGGCAGCGTGGTACAGGGATATACGCGAGAATTAATGTGATTGCGGTGGGTATGCCCATCCTGTGCGGCGCAGCAACGCGAACGAAAACGTCCGCGCTGCGGCCGCAACTGGGCGCATGAGGTCGATCGACATGCCGAGTGCTCGCATCACCTACAACTCATCCATGCGGCCTCTGAAAGACGGCAGAGAAATGCAGGCGGTGAGCAACGTCGTTGAGAGCCAAATCCTGACCAGGCTTACATACTACAAGTATTGCAACTTCGGTAACCAGGCTTGTTTCAGCCTTCCGTCGAGCTTGCAGCAAAGCATGGGGTTTGGCGAAAACGGCAAGCGTTATCAACTTCATCAACCGGCCAGCTCGACATTAGACCGAGCTGGCCGGACTTTATCCTTACAATCCAACCATATTAATTCAGCATCCCTACTGACATCCGATTACAACAACGGTGCAACCTTGATTCCGGCAGGGGTGGTGCGTATACATTTTTTCCTCTGAATTTGCAATTTGGCGAGGCCAGTGGAGACGCCCCTGTGTAAAATGTGCTTTTATTCTTACACTTGCCGCAGATTGAGCCACAGCGCTAACAATTATATATTCAAAATGAAGGACTTAGAGAGATTTCTGGGAAGACAGAGCAAATGAAGCAACAAAAAGATGTTATCCCACCTTCAACACCCCAGGACGTTCCGCTCCAAGCGCAGTTCGTCACCATTACTGAAGAAGAAGCCGGTCAGCGTATCGACAACTACCTATTGCGTATTTGCAAAGGCGTGCCGAAGAGCCACGTCTATCGCATTCTGCGCTCGGGTGAGGTGCGCGTTAACAAAGGGCGCATCGATCAACTGTATCGTCTGGTACAAGGGGATGTCGTTCGTATTCCACCGATCCGCATCGCCGAGAAGGCCGACACCACCCATGTGCCGGCCGCCGAATTCAAGGTGATCTTCGAGGATGCTCAGCTGCTGGTGATCGACAAGCCGGCCGGCGTGGCCGTGCACGGCGGTTCCGGCGTGTCCTTCGGCGTGATCGAGCAGTTGCGCGCATCGCGTCCGGACGCCAAGTTCCTGGAACTGGTGCACCGGCTGGACCGCGACACCTCCGGTTTGCTGTTGTTGGCGAAGAAACGTTCGGCGCTGACCAACCTGCACGAACAGATGCGCGACGGCCATACCGACAAGCGTTACCTGACGATGGTGGCGGGCGACTGGAAGAATGCACGCCAGCACGTCAAGCTGCCGCTGCATAAATACACCACGGCCGACGGCGAACGCCGCGTGGCGGTGCAGGCCGAGGGCATGCCGTCGCACACGGTGTTCTCGCTGCTGAAGAAATTCAAGGACTTCGCCCTGCTGGAAGCCGAACTGAAGACCGGACGCACCCACCAGATCCGCGTCCACCTCGCATCTTCCGGCTTCGCCATCCTGGGTGACGACAAATACGGCGATTTCGCCTTGAACCGCGTTTTGTTGAAGGCCGACGCCACGCGCGGCGCGCTCAAGCGCATGTTCCTGCACGCCCATCAGATTACCTTTACCCATCCAGATTCCGGCAAAATCATGACGCTGAACGCGCCATTGGCTGCCGAATGTGAGCGATTCTTGGTAAGCTTGGGGAAACCTCTTAACTAATCGCAAATATTATTGAAGGAGCCGGCCCGCCATAGCAGGCCGGAACACATGGCAAGAAAGCAATTTGATTTAATCGTCTTCGATTGGGATGGAACGTTGATGGATTCAACGTCAACCATCGTGAAGTGCATCCAGGCGGCGGCCAGGGACTTGTCCCTGCCGATCCCCCGCGACGACGTTGCCGCCCATGTGATCGGCCTCGGCCTGCATGAAGCCATGCAGGCGGTGTTGCCGGAGATCGATTCATCGTATTATCCGCGCATGGTGGAACGTTACCGCTATCACTTCCTGTCGCGCGACCACGAGTTGACCCTGTTCCCCGGCGTGCAGGACATGCTGACGGAACTGTCGCAGAACGGCTATTTCCTGGCGGTGGCCACCGGCAAGAGCCGGGTCGGCCTGAACCGCGCCATGAATGACGTCAAGCTGTTGTCCATGTTTGACGCCACCCGTTGCGCTGATGAAACCTTCTCCAAGCCACATCCCGCCATGTTGCAGGAGTTGACGCGGGAATTGGGCCAGGATATGCGCCGTACCGTGATGATCGGCGATACTTCGCATGATTTGCTGATGGCGAACAATGCCGGCGCGTCTGCCATCGCGGTGCAGTATGGCGCCCATCCGGTCGATCAGCTGGCCGCCTGCAAGCCGCTGTACTCGGCCGCCACGGTGGCCGAGTTGCATCAATGGCTGAGCGAGCACGCATAATGGCTGACGAAGATATCCTGATCTGCGCCGCCGACGCCGTGCTGGAGGGCGGCAAGGGCGTGCGCTTCCCGGTGACGGCCGGCGGCGACGATGGCACCGGTTTCGTGGTGCGCTACGGCGGCAAGGCATACGCCTACCTGAACCGTTGCGCCCACGTGCCGATCGAACTGGACTGGGCCGAAGGCGAGTTCTTCGAGTCCAGCGGGCTGTACCTGATGTGCTCCACGCACGGCGCGATCTACGTGCCGGAAAGCGGTTTCTGCGCCGGCGGGCCATGCAAAGGCGGACGTTTGCGCCCGATCAGCGTCGTTGAGCGCGATCAGCAGATTTTTTGGCAACCGGATGACTACGTGCGCCCCGCGCGCGCCTGACTGACCTTAAACGAGAACTATGAGCGATAACACTAGCGAAAATGGCGGTAACAACGCCGAAAAACCAGCATCGGCGCCTCCTGTGCCGGTCAAGGCAACGGTCACAGCGTCCAATTGGGAGCGCGAGGTGCTGGAAAAGCTGGTGTTTGCCACGCTCAAGGAGCAGAAGGCGGCGCGCCGCTGGGGCATCTTCTTCAAGGCCGTGACCTTGCTGGTGATCGTGGTCGGGCTGAGCGCCTACCTGGATATCAGCTGGACCGGCTCGGAAGAAACCCTGGGCCGCCACACGGCGCTGATCGAGATCGAAGGCGCGATCGAGTCCGAGGGCAGCGGCGCCGCCTCGGTGGTGATACCCGCGCTGAACAAGGCGTTTTCCGACAGCGGCTCGGTGGCGGTGGTGATGCACATCAATAGTCCAGGCGGCAGCCCGGTGCAAGCGGGCATGATCGTCGACGAGATGGTGCGCCTGCGCAAGGGCTATCCGGCCAAGCCGCTGTACGTGGTGGTCGATGAAATCTGCGCCTCTGGCTGTTACTACATCGCCGCCGG
This sequence comes from Duganella sp. GW821-FHT07G03, assembly GCF_059418605.1. NCBI lineage: Bacteria > Pseudomonadati > Pseudomonadota > Betaproteobacteria > Burkholderiales > Oxalobacteraceae > Duganella > Duganella sp. GW821-FHT07G03. The sequence continues at coordinate 62,795 of NZ_JBWKQE010000012.1, read as the reverse complement.
CGCCGACCGCATCTACGTCAACAAGGCCAGCATCATCGGTTCGATCGGCGTGCTGATGGATGGCTTCGGCTTCACCGGCATCATGGAAAAAGTCGGCGTCGAGCGCCGCCTGCTGACGGCCGGCGAGAACAAGGGCTTCATGGACCCGTTCAGCCCACTGACCGACAAGCACAAGCAATACGCGCAGACCATGCTCAACGAGATCCACCAGCAGTTCATCCAGGTGGTGCGCAGCGGCCGCGGCAAGCGCCTGAAGGAAAGCCCGGAAATGTTCTCCGGCCTGTTCTGGACCGGCGCCAAATCCATCGACATGGGCCTGGCCGACGCCTTCGGCACGGTCGACAGCGTGGCGCGCGACGTGGTCAAGGCCGAAGACATCATCGACTACACCCAGCATGAAGGCTTGCCGGAGCGCGTGCTGAAGAAATTCGGCGCGGCGATGGGCGCCGGCGCGGTCAAATCGGCGCTGGACAACGTCAAGCCCAGCCTGCGCTAGGCGGGCGGAAAGGCAGGCTGGCCGTTAGTCGCAGTGATCGCATCACTGGACTCGCGATTAACATTATCAATCCAGCCTTATTCATGCTTGCATATCCGACCCGGTGGACTATAGTGGTGTTGTAGTTCTTTCCAAGGGAGGCCGATATAAACAGTTTATCTTGTTGTCAGCACGATCTTGTTCAGTTTGATGGAACTACTCAGCTGCATCATTGATGCGGAGTAGAGAGAATTTCGATTCCTCGTAAAGAGTCCTGTAATGGGGCTGAAAACAGCGGCGCAATGCCGCTGTTTTCAATTGCGGCGTCGCTTTGCGCGAAGCCGCCGGCATCCAGCCAAGCCAGGAACTGCGCTTGTCGGTTGGCATGCCATTGTTCCAGAGCGCCGGCGGGCGCGGCGTCCGGCGGCAGGCAGCTGCGGCAGCGCGCCAGCAGCAGTTCGGTTCTGTGCATGGCGGCCTGTTCTTGAGCCGCTGTCGTAACGGAGAGTAGGGTAGACATGGTAGGTCCTGCTGAGCTTTCCTAATGCACTAGGCGGATTCCTAGTGCAATTTCAGTTTATCAACGGAATTGGCGCGGGACTTGATATTCATCAAGGTTGATAACTATCTAGAATGAATGCTGCACTGCAATAATTTGCGCCTTCCCGCTGCCACCGCCATCCTGTAAAATCCGGCCATGAGTAAACTATCCCTAGACCGCATCCTGCAATCGCAGGGTTATGGCACCCGCAAGTATTGCCGCTCCCTCATCGAGGATGGCGAAGTCAGCATCGGCGGCGTCGTGCACGACAATTACAAAGCCAGCATCGAGACCGATGGCCTGGTGCTGACCATCTTCGACGAAGAATGGGTCTACCGCGAGCACCTGTATATCGCGCTCAACAAGCCGGCCAATTTCGAATGCTCGCGCAAGCCCAGCCACCACCCCGGCGTGCTGACCCTGCTGCCCGAACAGTTCAGCTGGCGCGAAGTGCAGCCGGTCGGCCGCCTCGACCACGACACCACCGGCATGCTGCTGATGTCGGACGACGGCCCCTTCATCCACGCGCAATCGTCGCCCAAGCGCCATGTGCCGAAGATTTACCAGGCCACCACGCAGGAAGCGGTGACCGACGAGCTGGTGGCGCAATTGCTGTCCGGCGTGCAGCTGCACGACGAACCGGCGCCGCTGGCGGCGCAGACCTGCGTCAAGCGCGGCGAGCACCAGCTGGAAATCGTGCTGGAGCAGGGCAAGTACCACCAGGTCAAGCGCATGCTGGCGGCCGCCGGCAACCATTGCAGCGCCCTGCATCGCTCCGCCATCGGCGCGCTGACGCTGGAGTCGCTGGGCATCGCCGAGGGCGAGTGGTGCTATCTGACGGCGGAACAACTGGCGCTGTTGGCGCCCGCCGCATGAAGCTGGCGACGCTGAAGGACGGCACCCGCGACGGCCAGCTGATGGTGGTGTCGCGCGACCTGAAGACCGCGCAACTGGCCGACGGCGTGGCGCGCACCTTGCAGCGCGCGCTGGACGACTGGAGCTTCATCGCGCCGCAGCTGGACGCCATCTACCAGGAGCTGAACCAGGGCCGCGCCCGCCGCAGCTTCGAGTTTGCGCCGGAGAACTGCATGGCGCCGCTGCCGCGCGCCTTCCAGTGGGCCGACGGCTCGGCCTACGTCAACCACGTCGAGCTGGTGCGCAAGGCGCGCGGCGCCGAGCTGCCGCCGTCGTTCTGGGAAGACCCGCTGATGTACCAGGGCGGCAGCGACGATTTCCTCGGCCCGCACGACGACATCGCGCTGTTCCACGAGGAGTGGGGCATCGATTTCGAGGCCGAAGTGGCGGTCATCACCGACGACGTGAGCATGGGCGCGACGCCGGACCAGGCGCACCAGCGCATCCGCCTGCTGATGCTGGTCAACGATGTGTCGCTGCGCAAGCTGATTCCGGACGAGCTGGCCAAGGGCTTCGGCTTTGTGCAGTCCAAGCCGGCCACCAGCTTCTCGCCGGTGGCGGTCACGCCGGACGAGCTGGGCGACGCCTGGAAGGGCGGCAAGGTCCACCTGCCGCTGCTGTCGACCTGGAACGGCAAGCTGGTCGGCAAGCCGCAGGCCGGCGTCGACATGGTGTTCAACTTCCCGCAGTTGATCGCCCACCTGGCCAAGTCGCGCAATGTGCGGGCCGGGTCCATCATCGGCTCGGGCACGGTGTCCAACAAGGACGCCAAGCGCGGCTATTCCTGCATCGCCGAGCAGCGCTGCCTGGAGACCATCGCCGGCGGCGCGCCGCTCACGCCCTACATGGCGTTCGGCGACACCATCCGCATCGAAATGCTGGGCGGCGACGGCAAATCCGTGTTTGGCGCCATCGAGCAGGCGGTCAAACAGGCGAGCGCCGAGCCGAACGGCCGGAAATTGCCGTAAAGAATCTACGAGCAGGGCCGGAAATACCGCCGTATTCGGGCGATGGCCCGGTCCTGCCGCGGTCGATAATGGCACTGTCGAGATAAACCCCGCAGCAGGCAGATTCCATGGCAGAAGACAGCGACGCAGAAAAGACCGAACCCGCGTCAGCCAAGCGCCTCGAGCAGGCGCGTGAAGAGGGCGACGTTCCCCGTTCGCGGGAAGTGGCGACGTTTACCGTGCTGATGGCGGCCGGCGCCGGCCTGTGGATGACCGGCGACGGGCTGGTGCGCCAGCTCAACGCCGCCCTGGTGTCCGGCCTGAGCTTGAGCCAGGAGCAAATCTTCGATGCCGACATCCTGCTCAACCGCATCGGCGTCGACGTGGTGCGGGTGATGCTCGCCTGCCTGCCGCTGGGCATCGCGGTGATGATCGTCGCGCTGGCGTCGCCGCTGCTGGTGGGCGGCTGGCTGTTCAGCGGCAAGGCGATCGCGCCCAATTTCAACAAACTCAATCCCGCCAACGGCCTTGGCAATATGTTCTCGTCCAACTCGCTGGTCGAGCTGTTCAAGGCGGTGGCCAAGGCGCTGGTGGTCGGCATGGTGGCCTGGCTGGTGGTGATGAAGCAGAAGGACGCCGTGATCGGCCTGGCGGTCGAGCCGCTCAAGCTGGGCATGACGCACACCCTCAATATGCTGGGCAGCAGCTTCCTGTTCATCGTCGGCGCGCTCGGCCTGATCGCCGCCATCGACGGTCCCTACCAGATGTGGCACTACGCGAACAAGCTGAAGATGACCCGCCAGGAGCTGATCCAGGAATCCAAGGAATCCGACGGCAATCCGCAAATCAAGGCCAAGATTCGCCAGCTGCAACGCGAGATGGCCAAGCGCCGCATGATGGCCGACGTGCCGACCGCCGACGTGGTGGTGACCAATCCTACCCACTACGCGGTGGCGCTGAAGTACAGCGACGGCATGCGCGGCGCGCCGAAGGTGGTGGCCAAGGGCACCGACGAGGTGGCGGCCAAGATCCGCGAGATCGCCAGGGAGCACAAGGTGATCATGCTGGAAGCGCCGGCGCTGGCGCGCGCGCTGCACAAGCACACCGAGATCGGCGACGAGATTCCGGAGGCGCTGTACTCGGCGGTGGCCGAAGTGCTGGCCTATGTGTTCCAGCTGCGCCTGTTCAGCAAGGGCGACGGCAACCGCCCGGATGTACCGAAGACACTCGATGTGCCGCCTGAGCTCGATCCGCTCAACCCCGCATCGCACAAGCAGAAACCCGACTTGAATAACGGAGCACCCGCATGAACGCCCTGAGCAACCTGAAACTGCCGCCATGGCTGCAAGGCATCGCCAACAGCCGCAACAAGAGCAGCCTGGCCGCGCCTATCCTGATCATCATGCTGCTGGCGATGATGGTGCTGCCGCTGCCGGCCTTTGTGCTCGACATCTTCTTCAGCTTCAACATCGCGCTGGCGGTGATCGTGCTGCTGACCAGCTTGTACACGGTCAAGCCGCTGGACTTCATGGCCTTCCCGACCATCCTGCTGGTGTCGACCATGCTGCGCCTGTCGCTGAACGTGGCCTCGACCCGCGTGGTGCTGACCGAGGGCCACAACGGTCCCGACGCCGCCGGCAAGGTGATCGAGGCCTTCGGCCACTTCCTGATCGGCGGTAACTACACGGTCGGTATCGTGGTCTTCATTATTTTGACGATCATTAACTTCACCGTGGTGACCAAGGGTGCGGGCCGCATCGCCGAGGTGGGCGCGCGTTTCGCCCTGGATGCGATGCCGGGCAAGCAGATGGCGATCGACGCCGACCTCAACGCCGGCCTGATCGGCGAGGCCGACGCCCGCAAGCGCCGCAGCGAAGTGGCGCAGGAAGCCGAATTCTACGGCGCCATGGACGGTGCCAGCAAATACGTGCGCGGCGACGCCGTGGCCGGCATCCTGGTGACGGTGATCAACGTGGTCGGCGGCCTGCTGGTCGGCCTGCTGCAACACGACCTGACCTTTGCCGACGCGCTCAAGAACTACACCTTGCTGGCCATCGGTGACGGCCTGGTGGCGCAGATCCCGTCGCTGGTGATTTCGACCGCGGCCGGTATCGTGGTGTCGCGCGTGGCCAGCGAGCAGGACATCGGCACCCAGGTGGTGGGGCAGTTGTTCGCCAAGCCGCAGGTGCTCTACATCACCGCCGCCATCATCGGCGGCATGGGCCTGATCCCCGGCATGCCCAACCTGGTGTTCCTGCTGCTGGCCGGCGTGCTGGCCGGTTCGGCCTATATGATGACGCGCAAGGCGGAAGAGGGCAAGATCGCCGAAGTGGCGGCGGCCGAAGCGGCGGCGTCGCCGGCCGCCGCGCCGGAGCAGGAGGAGGCCAGCTGGCAGGACATCATGCCGGTCGATACGCTGGGCCTGGAAGTGGGCTATCGCCTGATTCCGCTGGTGGACAAGACCCAGGGCGGCGAGCTGCTCAAGCGCATCAAGGGCATCCGCAAGAAGTTCGCGCAGGAGGTGGGTTTCCTGGCGCCGCCGGTGCACATCCGCGACAACCTGGAATTGAAGCCGTCGGCCTACCGCATCACGCTCAAGGGCGTGGAAGTGGGCACGGGCGAGGCCTTCAACGGCCAGTTCCTGGCGATCAATCCGGGCATGGCCAGCGGCACCTTGCCGGGCATGACGACCACCGATCCAGCCTTCGGCCTGCCGGCCACGTGGATCGACGCCAATCTGCGCGACCAGGCGCAGGGCATGGGCTATACGGTAGTCGACGCCGGCACCGTGGTGGCGACCCACTTGAATCACCTGATCACGACCCACGCCTCCGAGCTGCTGGGCCGGGCCGAGGTGCAGTCGCTGCTGGACCACCTGGGCAAGGATGCGCCCAAGCTGGTGGAAGACCTGGTGCCGAAGATGGTCTCGCTGTCGACGCTGCAGAAGGTGTTGCAGAACCTGCTGATGGAAGGCGTGCATATCCGCGACATGCGCTCGATCATCGAGACACTGGCCGAGCACGCCGTGCACACGCAGGACCCGGGCGACCTGACGGCGCTGGTGCGCATCGCGCTGGGACGCGCCATCGTGCAACAGCTGTTCCCCGGCGCCAGCGAGTTGTCGGTGATGACCCTGGATAACCGCCTGGAACGCCTGTTGATGCAGGCGCTGGCGGCCAGCGGTCCGGACGGCGCCGGCATCGAGCCGGGGCTGGCCGACACCATCGCCCAGCAGGCGCAGACGGCGGCGCAGCAGCAGGAGGCGCTGGGCTTGACGCCGGTGCTGCTGGTGCCGGGGCCACTGCGGGCCTTGTTGTCGCGCTTCCTGCGCCGCGCTTTGCCGCAGTTGAAGGTGTTGTCGCATGCGGAGATCCCGGAGACCAAGACCATCCGTGTGACGGCGCTGGTGGGCCAGCAGCCGGCTTAAGTTTGAGCGGATCGCGGATGCATCCATGTGGGCGGCCTAGACTGCTTGCATGGATGACGACGATTTCGATACGCCATGGAAGGAAGCGGTCATGCACCACTTCCCCGAGTTCATGGCCTTTTATTTCCCTCTTGCGTATGCCGCGATCGATTGGTCGCGGCCGTACACATTTCTCGATCAGGAATTTTCCGCGCTGACTTGCGATGCCGAGTTGGGCAAACGCTTGCTCGATAAGCTGGTTTCGGTGCAGCTGCATGATGGCGGCGAGCAATGGGTGCTGCTACATCTGGAAGTGCAGGGCTGGCGCGATACGGACTTTGCGGAACGTATGTTCGTCTACAACTATCGCGTCTATGATCGCTACCACCGTGCGGTAGCCAGCATGGCGTTGCTGACCGATGGTGGCAAGCGTTGGCGGCCTTCGTCGTTCAGTTACCGTTTGCTTGGCTGCACGATGGGGATTGAATTCCCTGTCGTTAAACTATTGGACTTCGCCGATCGTCTTGACGAGTTGCAGTGGCACGAGAACCCCTTTGCATTGGTGACGCTGGCGCATTTGCAGGCGCGGCAGACCAGGGGAAGTCCCCACCGCCGGCGCGCCGCCAAATTGCGGCTCACCAAACTTCTGTATCAGCGAGATTGGGACAAGCGGCGTATCATCAATTTGTACCGGGTGATCGACTGGATCATGCGATTGCCGCAAGCATTGGAAGTTCGGGTGGCCTACGTGGCTTTGCAATTGGAAAGGAGGCGAACTATGCCTTACATATCTTCGATGGAACGCCTTTGCATGGAGCAATGGCGCAAGCACGGACTTGAAGAAGGGCGGCAAGAAGGACGGCAACAAGGACGGCAACAAGGACGGCAAGAAGGACGGCAAGAAGGGCAGTCTGCCTTGCTGACCGCCTTGTTGCAGCAACGCTTCGGCGAGCTGGATGCTGCTGTCCGCACACGGCTTCTGGCGGCCGATGAATCGCAGCTGTCGGCATGGGCAAAAAACTTCGTTGGCGCCACCTCGCTGGATGAGGTTTTCCACAGCCCTTAAGCCGCCTCGGCCGCAATGGCGAAATGCGGCCCATTTGCCCCCCTGTTCCTCGGATCGTTTCCAGAGTGCATCGTTAATAATGGCACTGTCAGAGTAAAGGCGTCTCATCCGGAAGACGCACTGCTTGACTTAGATTCCTGAGAGCCGGCCATGAACGTCAAAAAATTTACCGCACCGACATCCCGCGAGGCGCTGCGCAAAGTGCGCGAATCGCTCGGCCCCGATGCCGTGATCCTGTCCAACCGCCAGGCCGATGGCGGCGTTGAAATCCTCGCCCTGGCCAACGACGATGCCGCCTCGCTGGCCATGCCGGCGCCGCACTCGCCGATGGCCGAACCGGCGCCGTCGCTCGACCTGGGCAGCGCCGGCCCGCAAGGCCGCGCCGATCAGCGTCATGAGCCGCGCCTGGAACAGCGCATGGAGCCGCGCTTCGAATCCAGCACCCCAACCCAGGCGCCAGCCGCCCCGCCAGCGCAACCGGTGCGCCGCGTGGTGGCGTCCGCTTCGTCGTTCGCCAGCGCCACCAAGGCCGCAGCCGCCGCGCCGGCGCCGGCCCAGGCCGCGCTGGACGTCGATCAGATCGCCGCCATGGTCAGTGCCGCCGTCGCCGGCGCCAAGCAGAGCGCCGCCGCCGAAATGCAGGGCATGATGAGTGAAATCCGCGCCATGCGCGGCATGATGGAAACCCAGCTGGCCGAAATCTCCTGGGGCACCACGCAAGCGCGCGAGCCGCAGAAAGCCGCCGTGCTGCGCGAGATGCTGGCGGCCGGCTTCTCGGCCAGCCTGGCGCGCTACCTGATCGAAAAACTGCCGGCCAACCGCGACGCCGCCGACAGCCTGCGCTGGATCAAGAACGTCCTGACCCGCAACCTGCAAACCATGGCCAACGAAGACGCGCTGATCGAACAGGGCGGCGTGTTCGCGCTGGTCGGCCCGACCGGCGTCGGCAAGACCACCAGCACCGCCAAGCTGGCCGCGCGCTGCGTGATGCGCCACGGCCCGGACAAGCTGGCCCTGATCACCACCGACGCCTACCGCATCGGCGCCCACGAGCAGCTGCGCATCTACGGCAAGATCCTCGGCGTGATGGTGCACTCGGTGAAGGACGAGGCCGACCTGCGCATCGCCCTGAAGGAACTGAAGAACAAGCACACGGTGCTGATCGACACGGTCGGCGTCAGCCAGCGCGACCAGATGGTGACGGAACAGGTCTCGATGCTGCAAGGCGCCGGTGCCGACGTCAAGCGCCTGCTGTGCCTGAACGCCACGGCCACCCAGGAAACCCTGAACGAAGTGGTGCGCGCCTATCAGGGCAGCGGCCTGGCCGGCTGCATCATGACCAAGCTGGATGAAGCGGCCGCGATCGGCAATGTGCTCGACGTGGTGATCCGCCAAAAACTCAATCTGTTCTACGTCTCGAACGGCCAACGCGTGCCGGAAGACCTGCACCTGGCCGATCCGGCCTACCTGATCGATCGCGCTTTCAAGTTGAAACGCGACGTCGTCAGCACCCAATACCTGGACGCCGAACTGCCTCTGCTGATGAGCAACGGCCAGGCCCAGCAAGCAATGCGCGAGGTGCACCTTGGCTAATTTCGATTTCGACCAGGCGGAGGGACTGCGCCGCATGCTGGCGGGGGCCCAGCCCCGCATCGTCACCTTCCTGTCGGCCACGCCGCAGGACGACAAGGGCGCCATGCTGGTCAACCTGGGCGCCTCGCTGGCCCGGGCCGGCAACGACGTGCTGCTGGTGGACGCCTGCGCCAGCGCCCACGGCGTGGCCAGCCGCCTCGGCGTGGATGGCGGCGCCAGCCTGCTCGACGTGGCGCGCCAGGAGTGCGCGCTGAACCAGGTGATCCACCAGGTGCCGCAAGGCTTCGCTGTGGCGTCGATGACACGCGGCGTGGCGCGCAGCGGCCCGGACGAGACGCGCCGCCTGGCCAAGGCCTTCGACGTGCTGGCCAAGCAGACCGGCATCGTCATCGTCGACGGCGAGTTCGACGGCGTGGCCTTCCCGGTGCCGGTCATGGCCAGCTCGGAAATCGTGGTGCAGGTATCGAATAGCGCTACCTCGATCAAGGCCGCGTACAGTATGATCAAGCGCCTGAACCAGGAGCTCGGTCGGCGGCCGTTTGGAATTCTGGTCACCGGGGCTTCCGAATCGGAAGCAAAGGTGGTATACGATAATATGGCACAGGCAGCAAGCCGATACCTGGCGGTGAACCTCGTTTCGATGGGATCGGTGCCGGCGGATGAATACCTGCAGCGCGCGGCACGCTTGGGGCGTGCGGTGGTCGATGCGTTTCCGCTGGCCGGGGCTTCGGTCGCGTTTCGTCAACTGGCGGGGCGCTTCGCGCTGGCCGGCTCGCCATCTTTCCGTTAAGGGAGCATCATAATTTTAGCGCTTAATCAATAATAAACAGGCTATGTACACGGTCAAAGGGAAAGTGGACAAGGATTCTTTGCTGACGGAGCATATGCCGTTGGTGAAGCGCTTGGCCCATCACATGAAGGCGAAACTGCCGCCCAGCGTCGAAGTCGACGATCTGGTGCAAGCCGGGATGATCGGCCTGCTCGACGCCATCAGCCGTTACGAGGACACCCATGGCGCCCAGTTTGAAACCTACGCCGTGCTGCGCATCCGCGGCGCCATGCTCGACGAACTGCGCAGCAGCGACTGGCTGCCGCGCTCGATGCGCCAGAACATGCGCAAGATCGAAACCGCGATGAGCACGCTGCAACAGCGCCTGGGCCATCCGCCGAGCGAGTCGGAAGTGGCCAAGATGCTCAAGCTGTCGCTGGCCGACTACCAGGACATGCTGTCCGACGGCGGCGGCCACCAGCTGGTGTACTACGAGGATTTTCACGACGACGACGGCAACGACAGCTTCCTCGACCGTTACTGCTCGGACGAGGAGAGCGATCCGCTGCGCTCGCTGCTGGACGGCGACTTCCGCCAGGCCGTGATCGACGCCATCGACGCGCTGCCGCCGCGCGAAAAGATCCTGATGGGGCTGTACTACGAAGAGGAGCTCAACTTGAAAGAAATCGGCGCCGTCATGGGCGTATCGGAATCGCGCGTATCGCAGCTGCATACGCAGGCCGTGGCACGGTTGCGCGCCTCACTTCGGGAGCGGTCTTGGACTGGGCCAGCGTAGCCGGGGTGCTGCTGGCGCTGGCCGGCATCGTGGTCGGCCAGACGCTCGAGGGCGGCAAGCTGGCGTCGTTGTTACAACCGGCGGCGTTTGCGATCGTCGTGGTCGGCACCTTCGGCGCGGTGCTGTTGCAGACCAAGTTCCAGACCTTTGTGCGCGGCCTGCGCATGCTGCGCCTGGTGTTCGCGCCGCCGGCCGACACCCGCGTGCTGCTGGCGCGCGACATCAACGCCTGGAACCTGGCGGCGCGCCGCGACGGCCTGCTGTCGCTGGAGCGCTATATGCTCGCCTCCAAGGACAAGTTCAACACCAAGGGCCTGCGCCTGATCGTCGACGGCATCAATCCCGACAAGCTGCGCCAGATCCTCGACACCGAAATCACCGCCTACGAAACGGAAGAACGCCAGGCGGTGCGCATCTGGGAATCGGCGGCCGGCTATTCGCCCACCATTGGCATCCTGGGCGCGGTGCTGGGCCTGATCCACGTGATGGAAAACCTCACCGATCCCAGCAAGCTCGGTTCCGGCATCGCCGTGGCCTTCGTGTCGACCATTTACGGCGTCGGCCTGGCCAACCTGTTCTTCTACCCGATCGCCAACAAGCTCAAGGCCATCGTCACGCAGGCGGTGCACCAGCAGGAAATCGCCGCCGCCGTGTTCTACGACATCGCCACCGGCGACCACACGCGCGTCATCGACGAACGCATCGCCACGCTGCTGCGGGAACACTGACATGCAGAACCGGCGCGCCCGCAGGAAGTTCGACGACGAACCGGAGAACCACGAGCGCTGGCTGATCTCCTACGCCGACTTCATCACCCTGCTGTTCGCCTTCTTCGTGGTGATGTATGCGATTTCGGTGGTCAATATCGGCCGCTACAAGGTGCTGTCGGTGGCGCTGGGCGACGCCTTCGGCGGCGCCGGCTCGGCCAAGCCGGTCACCACCGAAGTGCCCAACCTGCCCATCCCCAATCCCAACCTGCGGCGCCACGCCGAACTGCTGCGCAAGGAAAAAACCCAGATGACCAAGCTGGCGCAGGACTTGTTGTCCACCTTGGCGCCGCTGGTCAAGGAGGGCAAGGTGCGGGTCACGCAGAACAGCCGCGGCGTCAGCGTCGAGATCAACGCCTCGGTGCTGTTCGATCCGGGCGAGGCGCGCCTGACCAATGAGTCGACCGAGGCGCTGCGTGCCGTCGCCGGCCTGCTGAAAAACGACGATCACAAGGTGCAGGTCGAAGGCCACACCGACAACCAGCCGATCCGCAACACGCTGTTCCCGTCCAACTGGGAATTGTCGGCGGTGCGCGCCAGCAGCGTGGTGCGGCTATTCATCGACGCCGGCGTGGCGCCGGAACGGCTGACGGCGGTGGGCTTCAGCTCGAACGTGCCGGTGGCGCCGAACGACAACCCGATCGGCCGCGCGCGCAATCGCCGCGTGGCGGTCACGATCTTGTCCGGTATCCCGGATACGGTGACGGAAGTGCCGACGCCGGCGCCGGCTCAGCAGTAAATCTGGATCAGCCGGCCAGGAAGCCGCGGCTGCGGGGCAGGGAAGTGGGCAGGCCGCCAGGGCCGTAGAAGTTGTTCGCGCCCGCCGATTGCGGACGCAGCGCTTGCAGCGCGCCTTGCGTGTGGTTCATCTGCTTGTTGATCAGCATGCCGTTGATGCGGTTCAGCTCCTTGGCTTCGCGCGCATGGTGCTGCAGCGCCTGCCACAGGACGGACGCTTCGGCGGCGTCGGCGCCGCTGGCGGCAACCCAGGCATCCATGCCGGCTTCCTCGGCCGGGTAGCCGGCCTTGCCCAGGGCGCGGTGGCGCTGGGCCGACAACAGGGTCATCTGCGTGACCAGTGCCGATTTCTTCGTGGTGACCGCCGTCAGGCCGTCGATTTCCGCCGCCACCAGGTGTTGCTGCTCCTGCTTCAAAACGCCCAGCAGGGTCGTCATGATGTGTTCTTCTTCGCGCAGGCTGTTCAGCGGGGTAGCGGTTGACATGGTAGACCTATCGTTTGCGAGAGTGCAGCAGATCCTTGACTGTGTCCAGCAAGCCATCCGCTACTTTTTCCGAGTTGACCTGGAACTGACCGTCGGCAATCGCCAGCTTGATGCGCTCGACTTTTTTGGTGTCGAACACGGCGCTGGCGCCGCCGGCCGCACTGGCCGCCAATGCCTGGCCTTGCGGCGACAGGCGCACGTTGTCGGACGTTGCAGGCGTCGCCGGGGCTGCCGCCTTGTCTGCGCCGCGCGCAGTCGAGGTAGAAGCCGGCGTCGACGACGGCAAGCCGGTCGTGCTCTTCAATGTATCGTTAATTTTCACAGCGCTATCCTTCTCTGGTAGGAGTACGAAACTCCGGGATCTGAGTATGTAACGGCGGCAGACGCCAAAACTTTAGCGCTGCCGTGCCTCAAGCCCCCCTGGCGTTCGATCAAAACGCCACCTCCACCAGCCCGCCCGCCTTGGCGATTCCCGTTATTTGTTGCCCGCCGGAAGTTTTTACCTGCACTACCTGGCCGTCGCCCGCCGTGCTCATGGCGCGCGCCTCGGCCGACACGCTGAAACCGTTGCCGCTGGAAACGAGCCGCACCAGCTGGCCGGATTGCACCACCGGCTTGCTGCGCAGCGTATCGAGGCGCAGCGGCGTGCCCGGCGGCAGCGAAATATTGGTGCTGCGGCCGATCACCTGGCCCATGTCGGTGGCTATCCCGGCCGGCAATGTTGTCAGATCGCCCTTCAGGGTCACCAACTGGCCGGCCTCGATGGCCTGGCCCTGGGCCAGCGGCGCGGCGCTGGCGATGTAGTCGCCGACCACGCTGACCGTGGCCTGGATATAGATCGTCCACGCCGCCGGCGCCACGCAGCGCACGCCGACCGTGGTCTTGCCCCAGGCGCGCGCGCCGGGCATGAAGAAGGCTTGCGGGTCGGGGCAGGCGGCCAGGTTCATGCGAGTATCGACGGCGCCGACGGCGACCGTGACCTGGCCGGGCAGGCCGCCGCTTTGTACCTGCAGGAACTGTTCGACGCTGCGCTTGAGCGCGGCCGCGTCCTGACGCAAAGGCGCGGCTTGCTGAGCCTGGGCCTGGGCCGCCGGCAGCAGGGCCAGCAGGGCGGCAGTGGTGAGCAGTCGTTTCATGGTGTGGGAGTCCTCTTCAATATTGCCATCATAGTCTGGCGGTCTGGACTTGAAGCCTTGAATAGGACCGAAAAGCGCTTTCTTATCGCTCGATGGTTACCAGGGGCAACTCCGTATCATCGATCCTGTCATAACAAGTACGTCCATAGGGAGCTGTCATGGTTGGGAAACTCGACGATTATCTGCGCTTCAACGAAGCCGCGCTGGGGCTGCGCTCTCAGCGGCAGAGCGTGCTCGCCTCGAACATCGCCAACGGCGACACGCCCAACTACAAGGCGCGCGACATCGACTTCTCCAGCGCCATGCAGGCCGCGCTGGACAAGACCAACGCCACCGCGACGCTGAAGACCACCGCCAGCAAGCATTACCCCAACCCTCAGCAAGACGGCACCACGATGGCGGACGGTACGCCGCTGCTGTACCGCGGCGTGGTGCAGGGCGCGGTCGACGGCAACACGGTCGACATGGACGTCGAGCGCAACCAGTTCGCCGACAACGCCATCCGCTACGAGGCTGGCATCACCGCAATCAACGCCCAGATCAAATCCATGATGGCGGCGATACAGGGAGGTAGCTGATCATGTCGCTGTTTAATATTTTCAATGTTTCAGGTTCGGCCATGAGCGCCCAGGCGCAGCGGCTCAACGTGGTGGCGTCCAACCTGGCCAATGCCGACAGCGCCACCAGCGCCAGCGGCGAAGCCTACCGCGCGCGCCAGGTGGTGTTCGAAGCGACCACGCCGGCCGACGGCGGCGCCTCGACCGGGGTGCGGGTCAAGCAGGTGGTGGAAGACCAGTCGCCGATGAAGCAGATGTACGACCCCAAGCATCCGATGGCCGACGACAAGGGCTATGTGACCATGCCCAACGTGAACGTGGTGGACGAGATGGTCAACATGCTGTCGGCCTCGCGTTCCTACCAGACCAACGTCGAGACCATGAACGCGGCCAAGACGCTGCTGCTCAAGACCCTGACCATCGGCCAGTAATTTTTAAGAGGCAATCATGACTATCAGCTCAGTGATCGACACGCCAGTGGCGGCGCCGGTCAACACCACCAGCAACACCAGCAACACCAGCAGCACGTCCAACGACATCGGCGCGGACCAGGACAAGTTCATGAAGCTGCTGGTCACGCAGCTGAAGAACCAGGACCCGCTGAACCCGATGGACAACGCGGCCATGACCAGCCAGCTGGCCCAGCTGTCGACGGTGACCGGCATCAACAAGGTCAATGCCACCTTGGAGTCGCTGCGCACCGACCAGGCCGCTTCGCAATCGCTGACCGCCACCAACCTGATCGGCAAGGGCGTGCTGGTGAAGGGCGCCGGCATCCAGCTGTCGACCAGCACCGACGACGCCGGCAAGAGCACCAGCACCAGCGTGTTCGGCATCGACCTGGCCTCGCCGGCCGAGAGCGTGACGATTTCGATCCAGGACAAGAGCGGCGCCACGGTGCGCACCATGAGCATGAAGAGCACCGACGTCGGCACCTACCCGATCACCTGGGATGGCAGCACCGACGGCAAGACCGCCGCGCCGGCCGGCGCCTACACCTTCACCGTCAAGGCGGTCAGCGCCGGCAAGACGCTGCCCGATGCGACCGCGCTGCAGCTGGCGGCGGTGGCCAGCGTGTCGACCGGCAGCGGCGGCGTCAAATTGAATACCTCGCTCGGACAGTTCGCCATGTCCGATGTCAAAGAAGTTTTGTAACGCAGTTCACACGTCACACCTAGCATAGGGGAATACCATGTTCCAACAAGGACTTAGCGGCCTGAACGCAGCATCCAAATCGCTGGACGTTATCGGCAACAACATCGCCAACGCCAGCACGGTTGGCTTCAAGGGCTCGCAGGCGCAGTTTGCGGACCTGTACGCGAACTCGCTGAACGGCGTGTCGGGCAACAATCCCGGCATCGGTGTGACGACGGCCAAGTTGGCCCAGCAATTCACGCAGGGCAATATCGAGACCAGCAACAACCCGCTGGACATCTCGATCAACGGCGGCGGCTTCTTCCGCGAAGTGGTCAACGGCGCGGTGCAGTATTCGCGCAACGGCCAGTTCCACGAAGACAACACCCACACGCTGCTCAACGCCCAGGGCGCGCAGCTGACCGGTTATCTGTCGAACGCGGCCGGCGTGATCCAGCTGGGCGCGCCGGTGCCGCTGACGCTGGACAAGTCCGACCTGACGCCGGTGCAAACTTCCACAGCCAACTTCCAGCTGAACCTGAGCTCGGCCGAGAAAGTGCCGGCCAAGATACCGTTCGATGCTGGCGATCCGAACAGCTACAACAAGCAGACCGTGCTGAACGTGTACGACAGCCTGGGCACCTCGCACATCATGACGACTTACTACGTCAAGACCGATGCCAATACCTGGGACGTGTACGCGGCGGCCGACAACAAGGAAATCGTTTCGGCCGGCGTGGCGGCGGCGATCAATAGCGACGTCGCCGTGCAGGGCTTACGCACCGCCTACAACGATGCCGTGCGCGCCACGCCGCCGGTGGCTGCCGATATTGCCCTCGCCGCCGGCGCCTACGCGGCGCAGGCCTACCAGTCGATGTTGGCGGCAGCCAGCGTCCCACCGGCCGCCGCCTCGCAGGCACAGCTGGACGCGCTGACGGCCGCTTCTGTCGCGCTCGATCCGACCAGTAGCGGTTCCATCACCGGCATGACGCCGGACCAGATCAACGCCAAGCTGGCGGCCGCCATCACGGTGCCGGCTGTCAAGGCCGGTACGCTGCTGTTCACCAAGACCGGCGTGCTGGACCCTGAGGCGATGGCCCTGATGGTGCCGACTCCGCAAACGCTGCCGTTTAATATCCAGCTGCCGATCTTCCCGGACACCGGCGCCCAGCAGCCGATGACGGTCGCCACCACCTTCGACAAGACCACCCAGTACGGCAGCGTCACCAACGACCTGGGCTCGGTGCAGAACGGTTACTCGGCCGGCTCGTGGCAGCGTTACGCCATCGACGCCAACGGCGTGATCCTGGGCCAGTACAGCAACGGCAAGTCGCGTCCGATGGGGCAGATCGCCATGGCCAACTTCGCCAGCGTCGACGGCCTGACCCCGCTGGGCAACAACGCCTGGGCGGAAAGCTCGGCTTCGGGCACGCCGCAGGTCGGGGTGCCGAACGCCGGCTCGATGGGCTCCTTGCGCGCCAGCTCGGTCGAAGTGTCGAACGTCGACCTGACGGCCGAACTGGTCAACATGATCACCGCGCAGCGCGTCTACCAGGCCAATGCGCAGACCATCAAGACCGAGGATTCGGTGCTGCAAACCCTGGTCAACCTCCGTTAATCGAGTAAGCCATGGACCGCCTGGTTTATACCGCGATGACAGGTGCGCGGCACGTGATGGATCAGCAAGCCACCGTTGCCAACAACCTGTCCAACGCCACCACCACCGGCTTCCGCGCGCAGCTCGATACGTTTCGGGCGGTGCCGGTGGTGTCGGACGGCTTGCAGACCCGCGCCTTCGTGGTCAACTCCACGGTCGGCGCGGACATGCGGGCCGGCCCGATCCAGACCACCGGCCGCGCGCTCGACATCGCGGTGCGCGACCAGGGCTGGATCGCGGTGCAGTCGGCCGACGGTTCGGAAGCCTACACCCGCAACGGCAGCCTGAAGGTCAGCGAGAACGGCCTGCTGCAAACCACCAGCGGCCAGACCCTGGTGGGCGACGGCGGCCCGATCGCCATTCCGCCCGACACCACGGTGATGGTGGCCGGCGACGGCACCGTCAGCACCATCTCCACCGACTTCAAGCCCGGCCCGGCCAATGTACTGGGGCGGATCAAGCTGGTCAACCCGGACGTCAAGGGACTGGTGCGCGGCGACGACGGCCTGTTCCGGCAAGTCAGCGGCACGCCGGCCGAGAACGACCCGGCGGTGCGCGTGGTCGATGGCGCGCTGGAGGGCAGCAACGTCAATCCGGTCGACTCCATGGTCAACATGATCAGTCTGGCAAGGCAGTTCGAGATGCAAATGAGTTTGCTGAAGAACGCCGAGAATAACGCCGCAAAAGCCACCCAGATCCTCGCTTTGAGTTGATGCCCTGTCCCGCATAATGGTGGCGTGGGATGAGTAGCTGTCGCTTTTGACGGCTCCCATCCGAGCAACGGGAGAAGCATCATGATACGTTCACTGTGGATCGCCAAGACTGGCATGGAAGCGCAACAGACTGCGCTCGATGTCACGTCCAACAACCTGGCCAACGTCAGCACCAACGGCTTCAAGAAGTCGCGCGCCGTGTTCGAGGATTTGCTGTACCAGAATATCCGCCAGCCTGGCGGCCAGTCGTCGCAACAGACCAACCTGCCGTCGGGCATGCAGCTCGGTACCGGCGTGCGGCCGGTGGCGATCGAGCGGGTGCACACCCAGGGCAATCCGCAGTCGACCGGCAATGACAAGGACCTGATGGTCAACGGCAACGGCTTCTTCAACGTGCTGCTGCCGGACGGCACCACCGCCTACACCCGCGACGGCTCCTTCCAGCGCGACAACAACGGCCAGATGGTCACCTCCAGCGGCTTCGTGCTGCAGCCGGCCATCACCATCCCGATCACCGCGCAATCGATCACCGTGGGCCGCGACGGCACCGTCTCGGTCACGCTGCCGGGCCAGGTGGCGCCGCAGCAGATCGGCAGCGTCCAGCTGTCGACCTTCATCAACCCGACCGGGCTGGAGTCGAAGGGCGAGAACCTGTACGTGGAAACCGGCGCTTCCGGCAACGCGCAGACCAACACCCCCGGCACCAACGGCACCGGCGTCATCCTGCAAGGCTACGTGGAAACCTCGAACGTCAACGTGGTCGAGGAAATGGTCAATATGATCCAGACCCAGCGCGCCTATGAAATCAATTCGAAGGCCATCACGACTTCCGACCAGATGCTGGCCAAGCTGTCGCAGATGTAACGCACTTGCAAGGACATAGAGCATGAAAACCGCCATCACCATCGTTGCAGCAGCGGCCGCCCTGAGCGGCTGCATGGCCACGCCGACCTCCATCGTGCAGATGCCGATGTCGGCCCGTCCGCTGACCAGCGCCCAGCTGCAGGCGGCGCCGACCAACGGTGCGATCTACCAGAACGCCGCCTTCCGTCCGATCTTCGAAGACCGCCGCGCGCGCCAGGTGGGCGATGTGCTGACCCTGGTCATCACCGAGAAGACCTCCGCCGTCAAAGCCGGCGCCAGCTCGGGCAACAAGTCCGGCAGCGTCAGCGCCAGCGTGCCGCATCCGCTGCAGTCGACCTTCGGCGCCACCCTGGCCGCCAACAACGCCAGCAAGTACGCCGACGGCGACAACCAGTCGGCCAGCAACACCTTCACCGGTACCATGGGCGTGACCGTGGTCGAGGTGCTGGCCAACGGCAACCTGATCGTGGCCGGCGAGAAGCAGGTGGCGATGAACAAGGGCGTGGAATTCATCCGCTTCTCCGGCATGATCAATCCCGACAATATCGCCACCGGCAACACCGTGCAGTCGACCGCCGTGGCCGACGCCAAGGTCGAGTACCGCACCAACAGCCAGATCGACCGCGCCGAGATGACGTCGATGGCCTCGCGCTTCTTCCAAAGCCTGTTACCTTTCTGATGGCGATCATGGACAGCACTCAATCATTCATGCTGGGCGCACGCAGGCTGGCCGCGTTGTCGCTGGTGGCGGCCGCGCTGCTGGCGCAGCCGGCCCACGCCGAGCACCTGCGCGACCTGGCCAGCATTGCCGGCGTGCGGCAGAATCAGCTGATCGGCTACGGCCTGGTCGTTGGCCTCGACGGCAGCGGCGACCAGACCACGCAGACGCCGTTCACCGTGCAGAGCGTGGTCTCGATGCTGCAACAGCTGGGCGTGAACCTGCCGCAAGGCACCTCGCTGCAATTGAAGAACGTCGCCGCCGTGATGGTGACGGCCTCGCTGCCGCCGTTCGCGCAGCCGGGCCAGACGCTCGACATCACGGTCTCGTCGATGGGCAACGCCAAGAGCCTGCGCGGCGGCACGCTCTTGATGACGCCGCTCAAAGGCGCCGACGGCCAGGTCTACGGCATGGCCCAAGGGAACGTGCTGGTGGGCGGCGTGGGCGTCGCGGCCGGCGGCGCGGGCGGCAGTTCGCTGACCGTCAACCACCTCAGCGTGGGCAAGATTTCGGCCGGCGCCACGGTCGAGCGCGCGGTCGCCTCCACCCTGGGCGAGGGCAACTTCATCAAGCTGGAATTGAACACCGCCGACTTCGCCACCGCCAGCCGCGTGGTCGAGGCGATCAACGACAAATACGGCTCCGGCATCGCCTACGCGCTGGACAGCCGCGTGATCCGCGTGCAGTCGCCCAGCAGCAGCGACCAGCGCGTGAGCTTCATCGGCACCTTGCAGGACATGCAGGTCAACCCGGCCGAGCAGCCGGCCAAGGTCATCATGAACGCCCGCACCGGTTCGGTGGTGATGAACCGCGCCGTCACGCTCGACACTTGCGCCATCTCGCACGGCAATCTGTCGATCTCGGTGACCGCCGATCCGCAGATCAGCCAGCCCAATCCATTGTCGGGCGGGCGCACCGTGGTCGCGCCCAACCAGCAGGTGGGCATCAAGGCCGACAGCGGCAAGGTCATGATGGTCAAGGGCGGCGCCTCGCTGGCCGAGGTGGT
Source organism: Duganella sp. GW821-FHT07G03 (assembly GCF_059418605.1). NCBI lineage: Bacteria > Pseudomonadati > Pseudomonadota > Betaproteobacteria > Burkholderiales > Oxalobacteraceae > Duganella > Duganella sp. GW821-FHT07G03. The sequence goes on along the minus strand of NZ_JBWKQE010000012.1, from coordinate 42,512 downwards.
CAAGGCGCTCAACGCCATCGGCGCCACGCCCCAGGATTTGCTGGCCATTTTGCAGGCGATGAAGGCGGCGGGTTCGCTGCGCGCCGAGCTGGAAATCATCTAAGCGAGGCGCATCATGACGAGCTCAGTTCCCAACGCGAATACATCCAACGACCTCAGCAGCAAGTTCGCCCTCGACCTCAAGGACATGGGCAGCCTGCGCCAGTCGGCCAAGGCCGGCAGCCCGGAGGCGTTGAAGACCGCCGCCACGCAGTTCGAAGCCATGTTCGTCAACATGATGATGAAGAGCATGCGCGAAGCGACGCCGCAGGATGGCATGATGGACAGCCAGCAGACCAAGATGTTCACCACCATGCTGGACCAGCAGACCAGCCAGAATATCGCCAAGAAGGGCATCGGCCTGTCGGACATGCTGATACGCCAGCTGTCCAAGACCGCCGACCAGAAGGCGCTGGCGATCGGCAACGAGGCCGTCGATGCCAGCAGCGGCGCCAACGGCGGCAGCTTCGGCGGCCTGTCCAGCCTGATGGACGCCAAGTTGCAGCGCGCCATCGCGGCGGCCGGCGGCCCCGGCGGCGCGGCGGGCTCGGTCGACGACAACAGTGCGGTTCCGGCCACCAACATCAACAAGGGCAGCCAGGCGCCGCACGTGCGCAGCTTCCAGCAAAAGCTCGGCGCCGACGCCGAGGAAGCCAGCCGCGCCACCGGCATTCCGGCCAAGTTCATGCTGGGCCAGGCGGCGCTGGAGAGCGGCTGGGGCAAGCGCGAGATCAAGGGCCGCGACGGCAGCAACAGCCACAACCTGTTCGGCATCAAGGCCGGCGGCGACTGGAAGGGCAAGGTGGTCGAGGCCACCACCACCGAATACGTCAACGGCAAGGCGCAGACCAAGGTCGAGCGTTTCCGCGCCTACGACAGCTACAGCGACAGTTTCAAGGATTACGCCAAGCTGTTGGCCAGCAATCCACGCTATGAAAAAGTGCTGGCCAGCGCGGGCGACGCCAGCAGCTTCGCCCACGGCTTGCAGAAGGCCGGCTACGCCACCGATCCGAATTACGCGAACAAGCTCACCAGCATCATCAAGCGTTCGCTGGCGGGCTGATCGAGTTATTTCATCAAGTTTGGCGGCAAACTGCCGTTACCATCTACAAATAGAGTAAAAACATTATGTCCAGTCTTCTCAGTATCGGCAAAAGCGGTTTGTTGGCAGCCCAGGTGGGGCTGTCGACCACCGGCAACAACATCACCAACGCCGGCGTGGTTGGATACAGCCGCCAGGCCGCCATCCAGTCCGATACCGCCACCCTGGACCAGGGCTTTGGCTTCGTCGGCACCGGCACCGAGGTGACGACGGTGCGCCGCTACTACGACAACTTCCTGGCGGTCCAGCTGCGCAACGCCGAGTCCAACCAGGCCTCGCTGGACGCCTACACCAAGCAGATCAGCCAGATCGACAACCTGCTGGCCGACCCCACCGCCGGCCTGTCGCCGGCCCTGCAGGACTTCTTCAACGGCGTGCAGGACGCCACCTCGAATCCGGCCTCGGCCGCGTCGCGCCAGGCCATGCTGTCGACCGCCTCGTCGCTGGCGTCGCGCTTCCAGGGCCTGAGCGCGCGGCTGTCGGAGATCGCTTCCGGCGTCAACGGCCAGATCACGTCCAACGTCGGCGAAATCAATTCCTACGCCACCCAGATCGCCGCGATCAACAAGACCATCGCCGGCCTGACCACGGACGGCAAGGCGCCCAACGACATGCTGGACCACCGCGACCAGATGCTGACCGAGCTGAACAAGCTGATCAAGACCACCGTCATCCCGGGCGACAACAACACCTTGACGGTCGAGTTCGGCACGGGCCAGCCGCTGGTGGTGGGCGGCACCGCCTTCCAGCTGGCGACCTCCAACTCGCCGACCGACGCCAGCCGCGTGACGGTCGGCTACCAAAGCGACAGCGGCGTCTTCAGCGCCTTGCCGGAGAGCGTGCTGACCGGCGGCCAGCTGGGCGGCCTGGTCTCGTTCCGCAACGGCGCCATGGACCGCGCGCAAAACTCGCTGGGCCAGGTGGCGGCCGGACTGGCGGTCAGCTTCAACGCCCAGCATGTGCTGGGCCAGGACCAGAACGGCGCGCTCGGCACGGCGTTCTTCAAGCCGATCAACGCCTATGTCGGCATCAACAGCCACAACTCGCCGGTCAGTACGGCCGACGTCAGCGCCGTCGTCACCGACGCCAGCAAGCTGACCGCCAGCGATTACAGCGTCGACTACGACGGCACCAATTTCAACGTCACCCGCCTGAGCGACGGCCAGATCACGCAGATCAACCCCTTCCCGCAGGCGGTGCCGCAAACCATCGACGGCGTCGACTACACGATCACCGGCGCGCCGGTGGACAAGGACAACTTCCTGGTGCGGCCGACCTACACCGCGGCCGACCAGTTCAGCGTCGCCATCAGCGACCGCACCAAGATCGCGTTGGCGGCGCCGATCGCCACCGCCGCGCCGACCGCCAACGCCGGCAACGCCAAGATCAGCGCCGGCACCGTGGACGTCAATTACCTGACGCCGGGCAACGCGCTGGCCGCGCCGGTCACGCTGACCTTCGACAAGGCCAGCGGTTCGCTATCGGGCTTCCCGCCGGCGCAGGACGTGACGGTGACGGTCAACGGCGTGGCCACCGTGTATCCGGCCGGCACGCCGACGGTGCCCTACACGGACGGCGCGGCGATCAGTTTCGGCGGCGTCAACTTCAACATCAGCGGCACGCCGGCCGACCTCGACACGTTCACCATCGGCCCCAATGTCAGCGGCGTCGGCGACAGCCGCAACGGCGCCTTGCTGGCCGGCCTGCAAACCAAGAACATCCTCGACAACGGCAACGCCACCTATCAGACCACCTACGCGCAGATGGTCAACTTTGTCGGCAACAAGGCGCGCGAGGCGCAGATCAGCGGCTCGGCCGCCGACGCCGCCGTGGGCCAGGCCACCGCTCAACAGCAGAGCGTCTCCGGTGTGAACCTGGATGAGGAAGCGGCAAATCTGTTACGCTACCAGCAGGCCTACCAGGCCAGCGGCAAGGTCATGCAAGTGGCCAGCACCCTGTTTGATGTATTGCTCAACCTTAGGTAATTATCATGTCCATGCGCATTAGTTCCAAGACGATCTACGACGTCGGCGTAGGGCAGATCAGCAGCCTGCAGACCGCGCTCGCCCGTACCCAGCAACAACTGTCGACCGGACGCAAGAACCTGTCCGCCGCCGACGATCCGATCGCCACCGCGCGCGCGCTGGAAGTGACGCAGTCGCAATCGATCAACACCCAGCTGGTGACCAACCGCTCCAACGCCAAGGGCACGCTGTCGATGGAGACGGTGGCGCTGGCCAGTTCCACGTCGATTTTGCAGGACGTCAAAACGCTGGCGGTCAACGCCGGCGACGGCAGCATGACGCAGAAGGACCGCGAGTCGCTGGCGACCGAGCTGGAAGGCCGGCTGGCCGATCTGCTGGGCCAGGCCAACACCGCCGACGGCACCGGCGGCTATGTGTTCTCGGGCTACAAGTCGACCACCTTGCCGTTCACCCAGACCGCCACCGGCGCCGCCTACCAGGGCGACCAGGGCCAGCGCGAATTGCAGGTGGGGTCGACCCGCAAGCTGCCGATCAGCGATTCCGGTTCCTCGGTATTTGAAAACAATGCGAGCGGCAACGGCACCTTTGCCACCCTCGCCGATCCGGCCAACTACACGCGCGGCGGTTCCGGCATCATCAGCGCCGGCTCGGTCAAGGACGCGACCCAGCTGACCGGCCACAAGTACCAGGTGGATTTCCAGGTGGTGCCGGCCACGCCGGGCATCCCCAAGGTCACCACCTACACCGTGACCGACCTGACCTTGAACCAGCCGGTGCCCGCGGCGCCGGTGCCGGCGGTGCCGCAGCCCTATGTCAGCGGCCAGAACATCACCTTCGACGGGGTGCAGTTCGACGTCAAGGGCGATCCGGCCGACCTCGACAATTTCACGGTGCAGCCCAGCACCAAGCAATCGATCTTCACCACCGTGTCGGACCTGATCGCCGCCTTGCGCGCGCCCGGCGACGGCCCGGCGGGGCAGGCCAACCTGAACAACAAGCTCAATCAGGCCCACGTGAATATCGACAATGCCACCGACAATCTGTTGTCGATCCAGTCGGAGGTGGGATCGCGCCTGAAGGAGCTGGACTACCTGGACAGCTCCGGCGACGATTTGAATTTGCAGTACGCCACCACGCTGTCGAACTTGCAGGATGTCGACACGGTCAAGGCGATCTCGCTGTTCACCCAGCAGCAGACCACGCTGGACGCGGCGCAGAAATCGTTCAAGAGCCTGTCCGGGCTCTCGCTGTTCAACTACATCACCTGACGCCGGCGCCGCTGGCGCGGACAAAAAAAGCCCCATCAGCCTGAACGCGCTCAAGAACGCGCTCAGTGCCGATGGGGCTTTTTTACCACGGGGGGAAGTCTGACCCCCGTGGTTATTTGGCTGCCAGGATGCCGCTGGCGGTGCTTTGCCTGCGGAACCAGTCTTGCTCGCCGGCCGTGGCGCTGCCGCTCAGGACGGTGGTGGCGTCGTAGTGCTGCAGCTGCTCGGCCAGCGCGGCGACATGGCCGGCCAGACCGGGCGCCGTCGGCGCCGGCGTCAGCTGGCCGCTGGCGCTGTTGCCGCCGTCCGCCACGCCGGCCTGCTGGCCGTAGCTGTTGATCGCCTGCGTCAGCGCGCTCGCTTGCGCCGCCCGGCTGGCCAGGAACCAGACGTCGGCCATCTGGCTCACCGTGCCGTCGGTGCTGGTGTAGCTGGAACGCAAACCGATCCAGTTGTTGTTGTCCAGCTCGCTCACCTTGGTGGCGGCCACCGTCAGGCTGGCGATGCCCAGGCTTGCCAGCGTCTTCAGTTCGTCGCCCTGGCTGACGCCGTCCGCGTTGGCGTCCACCCACACGCGCAGCTCGCTGAACTGAGCATCCTTGCGGTCGACCACGCCGTCGTGGTTGCTGTCCAGCTCGGCCAGCGCGGCGAAGCCGTCCTTGGCCTTGCCGCCGGCGCCGCTGTTGGTGGCTGTGCCGAACAGCTCGCTGCCGTCGTTGATCTGGCCGTCGTGGTTGCGGTCCAGCGCGAGCAGGCCGTCGCCCTGGCCTACCCAGCCGGTGTTGAGCCGATCGCCGTCGGCGTACAGGTCGAACTTGACGCCGGCGTCCAGGCCCAGCGTGCTGATGCCGTTGCCGTTCAGGTCGAGGATCAGCGGACTGCCCAGCGGCAGCACCGCCAGTTGCTCGGCGGTCAGCGCCGCATGCTGGTCGGCGGTCAGCGCGCACACCTGGGTCGCGGCCATCACCGAGATTTCGGTCACGGTCAGGGCGGCGAGCTGCTCCAGCGTCAGCGCCTTGATCTGGCTGGCCTTGAGCGAACGCATCTGCGCGGTGGTGAAGGCGGCCACCTGGCCGGCGCTGAAGTTGGCGATGGTGGTCGCCGTCAGGTTGGACAGCTGCGCGGTCTTCAGCGCCACGATGTCGTTGCCGTCGAAGGAATGGACCTGGTCGGCGCTGAGCGCGTTGAGCGCGGCCACCGACATCGCCGCCACCAGGGTCGGATCGAGCGAGGAGATCTGCGCCGTGGTCAGGCCCAGCGACTGGGTCGCACCGAAGGCGGCGATCTGGGCGGTGCGCAAGCCATTGATCATGTCGATCGACAGGCCGACGATCTGGTCGGAGCTGAAGCCGGTGATCTGGGTCGGCGTGAAGGCGCTCAGCGAACCGAGCGCGGCCAGCTGGTCGGTGCTCAGGCCGCGGATCTGCGTCACCGCCAGCGAGGCCAGCGAGCGGGTCGACAGCGCGGCGAACTGGGTGCCGGTCAGCGCGGCGAGCTGGTTGGTCTTGAGCGTGACCAGCTGGGCCGAGCTGAGCGCGGCGACCGCGTCGATATTCAGCGAGGCGATCTGGTCGGTGCTCAGCGTGGTCATGTTCAGGCCGCGCGCCTGCTGGGTGCTCAGCGCGCCCAGCTGGTCGGTGGTCAGCAGCGACATCTGCTTCAAGGTCAGCGCGGCGATCTGCGCCGAACGCAGCGTGGCGAAGTGGTCGACGTCGATGCTGCCCAGCTGGTCGGACGTGAGCGCCGCCACCTGGCCGGCGTTGAGCACGCCCAGGGTGCTGAGCGTATTGAGTTGCTGGGTGCTCAGGGCCGTGATGTCGCCCGGGCTCAGCGTGGCGATCTGCTGGGTCGCCAGGCTGCTGACCTGGGCCAGCGTCAGCGACGAGAACTGGGCCTTGGTCAGCGAGTTCAGTTGCAGGCTGCTGAGCGCGGCGATGTCGTCCTGCCCGATCGCCTGGATCTGGTCGGTGCTCAGGCCGGCCAGCGCGGTCACGCTCAGCGCGCGCATCTGCGCGGTGCTCAGGCCGGCCAACTGGTCGGAGGTGATCGCTTGCAGCTGGTTTTTGGTCAGCGCGGCGATCTGCGCGGTGCGCAAGGTCACCATGTGGTCGCCGTTGAGCGAGACCAGCTGGTCGGTGGTCAGCGCGCTGACCTGCAAGGTGGTCAGGCCGGCCAGCGTGGCCAGGCCGTTGAGCTGGTCGGTGGTCAGGGCCTTGGCCTGGGTGGCGGTCAGCGCGGCCACTTCGGCCGTGGTCAGCACGCCGAACTGGTCGATGCTGAGCAGCGCAATCTGCAAGGTGCTCAGCGAGGCGATCTGGGCGGTTTTCAGGCCGGACAGGTCTTCCACTTCCATCGCGGCGATCTGGTCGCTGTACAGGCCGCGCAGCGCCGAGGTGCTCAGCGCGCGCCACTGCGCCAGCGACAGTTGCACGATCTGGTGGGTGGTGAAGGCTTGCACCTGGCGGCTGCTGAGCGCCGCCAGTTGGCCGCTACTCAGCGCGCCCAGCTGGTCGTCGCTGAGCGCCTGGATGCGGTCGGTGGTCAGGGTCGAGACCTGGGTGGTGTTGAGCGAACCCAGCGAACCGAGCAGCACGAACTGGTCCGGCGTCAGGAAACTCAGCTGGGTGCTGCTCAGGGCGGCGATCTGCGCGGTGCTCAGGTTGGTCAGCTGGGTGCTGGTCATGCTGACCAGCTCGTCGGAGGTCAGCGCGCGGATCTGCCCGCTGCGCAAGGCGGCCAGGTCGGCCAGCTCGATCGCGACGAACTGGTCGGTGCTGAGGGTGGCGATGGCCTTGGTCGACAGCGCGCGGAACTGCGTCTCCGTCAGGTTGACGATCTGGTCGGTGGTGAGCGCGCGCACCTGGTTGACCGTCAGCGCGGCGATGGCGCCGCTGGCCAGCGCGGCGATCTGGCTGGTGTTGATGGCGACGATCTGGTCGGTGGTCAGCGACACCAGTTGCGCCGAGCGCAGGGCGGCGATGTCGGCCAGCTCGAGCGCCACCACCTGGTCGGTGGTCAGCGCGGCCAGCGTGCGCGTGTTCAGCGCCAGCATGTCGGCGGTGGTCAGCGCGATGATCTGGTCGCTGCCCAGGTTGACGATCTGGGTGTTGCTCAACGCGGCGATCTGGGCGGTGCGCAGCGCGCCGATCTGCGACGGCAGCAGGGAACTCAGCTGGTCGGAGCCCAGGGCGCGGATCTGCGCCGAGGTCATGGCGCCGATATTGTTCACGTTGACCAGCTGGCTGGTGGTCAGCAGCGCAACCTGGCCCGCCTTCAGCGCAGCCAGTTCGCGGCTCGTCAGCGCGCCGATCTGGTCGCTGGTCAGCGCTTGCAACTGGTCGCTGCTGAGCGCCTGCAACTGGGCCGTTTTCAGCAGCGTGAGGTCGCCCGCTTCGATGGCGGTGATCTGGTCGGTGCTCAGGCCGGCCAGCGCGGCCACGCTGATGGCGGCCACCTGGGCGCCGTTCAGTTCGATGATCTGGTCGCTGTTGAGCACCGACACTTGCAGCGAGGACAGCGCGCCGATCTGGCGCGTGCTCAGCAGGTCGATGTCGACCAGCGACATATTGGCGATGCGGGTGGTCGACATGGCGGCGATCTGCAACGTCGAATAGTCGGCCAGGTTGCCCAGCGCGCTGGCCTGGGCGTTGCTCAGCACCGCCAGCTGGGCTTGCGAGAAGGCGGAGATGGCGGCCTGGCTGAGCGCGTGCAGCTGGTCGGTCAGCAGCGCCTGCATCTGGTTGGTGGTCAGCGCGCGCAGCTGGGCGCTGCTCATGGCCGCGAAGTCCAGCGCTTCGATGGCGTCGATCTGGTCGGTGCTCAGCGCGACCAGCAGGGCGGTGTTGAGGGAGCGGATCTGGGCGGTCGAGAGGGCGACGATCTGGTCGCTGCTGATGCCCAGCACCTGCTGGTTGGTCAGCGCCGCCAGTTGCCTGGTGCTCAGCGTGGCGAAGCGCTGGGCGGTCAGCGCGCCCAGCTGGTCGGTGCTCAGGGCGCTGATCTGCAAGGTGGTCAGCGCGCCCAGGTTGTTGAGCGCGGCGATCTGGTCGCTGGTCAGGAAGCTCAGCTGGCGGGTGGTCAGGGCCGCGATTTCGCTGTTGATCAGGGTGCCGTACTGGGTCAGCGACAGCGCGCCCAGCTGGTCGCTGGTGAGCGCCATCAGCTGGTTGGTTTTCAGCGCGGCCAGGTCGGCGCCGTTCAGTTCAAGGATCTGGTCGGTGGTCAGCGCGGCGATGACGGCGGCCGACAGCGCCCGCACCTGGCCGGTGCTCAGCAGCGGGATCTGGTCGCTGGTGAAGTACTGGATCTGGGCGGTGCTGAAGGCGGCCATCTGGGCCGTCTTGAGGGCGGCCACCTGGGCCGGCGTCAGCGCGATGATCTGGTCGCTCGACAGGCCGCCGATCTGGCGTGTGCTGAGGCCGGCCAGACTGCCCAGTGCTGCGAACTGGTCGGTGGTGAGCACGCCCAGCTGGCGGGTGGTCAGCGCGGCGATTTCCTGCGAGGTGAAGGCGCCCAGCTGGGCCAAGGTCAGCGCGGCGACCTGGCTGGTGCCCAGCGCGGCGACCTGGACGGTGCGCAGCGCGGCGATGTCGACCAGCTCGATGGCGGCGATCTGGTCGGTGCTCAGCGCGTTCAGGCTGGCGGCGCCGAGGCCGCGGATCTGTTTGGTGTCGAGCGCGACGATCTGGTCGGTGGTCAGCGCCTGCAGCTGGGCGCTGGCCAGCGCGTTGAGCTGGCGGGTGCTCAGGGTGGCGATCTGGGCCAGGCCCAGGCTGGCCAGTTGCGCGCTGGTGAGCGCCAGCAGCTGGTTGGTGGTCAGCGGCGCCAGCGAGGCCAGGCTGTCGACCTGGGCCAGCAGCAGGCTGGCGATCTGGTCGGTGGTCAGGCTGGCCAGGGTGCGGGTGCTGAGCGCGGCGAACTGGCCGGCCGTCAGCGCCGCCAGCTGGTCGCTCGACAGGGCGGTGATCTGGCCGGTGCCCAGCGCGGCCACGTCCACCACTTCGATCGCGGCGATCTGGTCGGTCGACAGCGCGGCCAGGGTGGCGGCGTTCAGGCTGCGCACCTGGGCCGTGCTCAGCGCGACGATTTGGTCGGTGGTGAGCGCGCCCACTTGCAGGCTGGTCAGGCCGGCGATCTGGCTGGTTTTCAGCGTGGCGATCTTGGCCAGCGCCAGGCTGGCGATCTGCAGGGTGGTGAGGGCGGCGATCTGGGTGCTGGTCAGTGGCGCCAGCGTGGCGAAGCTGGCCACCTGGGCGGTCGACAGGGCGGCGATCTGCTGGGTGCTCAGGCTGGCGATGTCGCGCGTGCTGAGCGCGCCGAACTGGCCCGGCGTCAGCACGCTCAGCTGGTTGGTGGTCAGGGCGGTGACCTGGCGGGTCGACAGCGCCTGCAGGTCGACCAGCTCGATGGCCTGCACCTGGTCGGAGCTGAGCACGGCGATCTGGTCGCTGCTGAGCACGCGGAACTGGGCGGTGCCCAGTGCGACGATCTCGTCGGTGGTCAGCGCCATGATCTGGTCGGTGGTCAGCGCGGCGATCTGGCGCGTGGTCAGGCCGGCCAGGATGGCCAGCGGCAGCGAGGCGATCTGGGCGGTCGTGAGGGCGGCGATGGCGGCGGTCGAGAAGCTGGCCAGCGAACTGAGCGCGCCCAGCTGGTCGCTGCTCAGCGCCGCCTTCTGGTCGGAGCTGAGGGCGGCGATTTCCTGCGTGCTCAGGCCGGTGATCTGGTGGGTGCTCAGCGCGACGATCTGGTCGGTGCTCAGGTTGACCAGCTGCGCGGTGCTCAGCGAGACCAGTTCGGCATTGGTCAGCGCGGCGATCTGCGCGGTGGTCAGCGCCGCCATGTCGGCGGCGGCGATGCCGCGCAGCTGGGCCGGCAGCATGCCGGCGATCTGGTCGCTGGTGAGCGCGACCAGCTGGTCGGTGTTGAGCGCGTGGATCTGGCGCGAGCTCAGCGCGCGCAGGTCGGCCAGGTTCAGCGTCGACAGCTGGTCGGTGCTGAACACGGCCAGCTGGCGGGTGGTCAGCGCGGCCAGCGTGGCCAGGGCGTCGATCTGCCCGGACGTCAGGGCGGCGATCTGGGTCAGCGTCAGGGCGGCCACCTCGGCGGTGGTCAGCACCCGCAATTGTTGCGTGCTCAGCGCCGCCAACTGGTCGCTGCCCAGGGCCGCGATCTGGCGCGTGCTCAGCGAGATCAGGTCGGCGTTGCGCAGCGCGGCGATGCGGTCCGTGCCGAGCGCGGCGATGGCGTCGGTGCTCAGGGCGCGCACTTGCGCGGTCGACATCGCCAGCACCTGGTCGCTGCTGATCGCGGCGGCCTGGACGCTGTTGAAGGCGGCCAGCTGGTTGGTCAGCAGCGACGCGAAGTCGGTGGTCGTCATCTGCGCGATCTGGTCGGTGGTCAGGCCGACGAGCTGCTTGGTGACCAGCGGGCCCAGCGTCGACAGCGCGACGATCTGCGCGCTGCTCAGCACCGACAGCTGGTCCGCGGTCAGCGCGCGGATTTCGCCGGTGGTGAAGGCGGCCAGCTGGTCGGTGGTGAGCGCGACGATCTGGTCGGTGCTCAGCTGGGCGATCTGGGCGCTGCGCAGCGCGCGGATGTCGCGCGTTTCGATGGCGGCGATGGCGTCGGTCGACAGCGCGCTCAGGGCGCCGGTGCTCAGCGCCACCAGCTGGGCGGAGTTGAGCGCGATGATCTGGTCGGTGGTCAGCGCTTGCAGCTGGTCGCTGGTGAAGGCGGTGAACTGGCGGGTGGTCAGGCTGGTCAGGTCGGCGGTCGTCAGGCTGCCGATCTGGCCGGTGGTGAGCGCGCGGATCTGGCGCGTGGTCAGCGCCGTCAGGAAGCGCAGCGCGTCCAGCTGGGCGCTGCTCAGGGCCTGCACCTGGTCGGTGCTCAGGGCCGCGGTGTCGGCCGAGTTCAGCGCGGCGATCTGGGCGGTGTTGAGCGCGACGATCTGGTCGGTGCCCAGCTGGTTGACTTGCTGGGTGTTGAGGCCGGCGATGTCGCGGGTCTCGATGGCGACGACCTGGTCGGTGCTGAGGGCGGCGATGGCGGCCGAGCTCAGGCCGCGGAACTGGGCCGCGCTGAGCGCGACGATCTGGTCGGTGGTCAGCGACTGGATCTGGTCCGAGTTCAGCGCCCGCAGCTGGTTGCTGGCCAGGGTAGCCAGGTTGTGGGTGGACAAGGCGCTCAGCTGCGCGGTGGTGAAGGAGCTGATCTGGCGGCTCGACAGGCCCGCCAGCGTCGACAGCGCGTTGAGCTGGTCGGTGGTCAGCACGCTGATCTGGTCGGTGCTGAGGGCGGCGATGGCGCTGCTGCTGAGCGCGGCGAACTGCTCGCTGAGCAGCACCACCAGCTGGTCGGTCGACAGGCGGGCGATCTGCACCGAGCGCAGCGCGGCGATGTCGCGGGTTTCGATCTGGCCGATCTGGGTGCTGGTGAGCTCGTTGAGCATATTGCTGCTCATGTTGCTGTACTGGAGCGCCGTCAGCGCGATGATCTGGTCGCTGCTCAACGCTTGCACCTGGTCGAGCGTCAGCGCCGCCAGCTGCACGCTGCTGAGGTTGACGATGGCCTTGCTTTGCAGCGCGATCAGCTGGTCGGTGGTCAGCGCCTGGATTTGCAGCGTGCCCAGCGGCGCCATGGTTTTCAGCGCGATGATCTGGTCGGTGGTCAGCGCGGCCAGCTGGTCGGGCAGCAGGGCGGCTTCGTCGGCGCTGCTCAGGGCGGCGATCTGGGCGCTGTTGAGTGCCACCAGCTGGTCGCTGCTGAGGACGCGGATCTGGGCGGTGGTGAGGGCGTTGATGTCGCGCGTCTCGATCGCCAGCATCTGGTCGGTGGTCAGCGCGGTGAGCGCATCGGTGGTCAGCGCGGCCACCTGGGCGGTCGACAGGGCAATGATCTGGTCGCTGTTCAGGGCCTGCAGCTGGCCGGCGTTGAGCGCCTTCAGCTGGGCGCTGCTGAGGGCGGCGATGGTCTTGGTGGTCAGCGAAGTGAGCTGCTCGGTGGTCAGCACGCCGATCTGGGCGGAATTGAGCGCGGCCAGCGCGCTCAGCGCGTTGATCTGGTCGGTGCTCAGCACCGGCAGCTGGTCGGTGGTGAGCGCGGCGATTTCATTGCTGCGCAGCGCGTGCATCTGGTCGGTGCTCAGGCCGGGCAGTTGCAGCGCGGTCAGCGCGCCGACCTGGCTGCTGCTCAGCCAGATCAGGTCGCGGGTTTCCAGCGCGGCGATCTGGTCGCTGCTGAGGTTGATCAGCGAGGCGGTCGACAAGGAGCTCAGTTGGAGCGAGCTCAGGGCGGCGATCTGGTCGGAGCCGATGGCGGCCAGCTGGTCCACGGTCAGGGCGTTGAGCTGGGCGGTGGTCAATTGCGCCAGCATGGCGGTGGCCAGCGACTGGATGTGGTCGGTGGCGATGGCTTGCACGGCGCCGGTGCTGAAGGCGCGCAGCTGCAGGCTGGCCAGCGAGCCGAGCTGGTCGGTGGTCAGGCTGGCGACCTGGTCGGAGCCCAGCAGGCTCAGCTGGGCGGTCGACAGCGCGTGCAGGTCCGCCGTTTCCAGCGCGACGACCTGGTCCGAGCTCAGCCGGTTGAGCTGGCCGCTGGTCAGCGCCTGCATTTCGCGGGTGCTGAGCGCGACGATCTGGTCGGTGCTGAGGGCGCCGATCAGGTCGGTGTTGAGCGCGGCCAGCTGGACCTGGGTCAGCAGCGGAATGTTGTTGGTGGTCAGGCCGGGCAGGGCGTCGGTGGTCAGGTAGTTCAGTTGCAGGGTGGTGATGGCGCGCACCTGGGTCGAACTCATGACGCCGAGCTGGTCGGAGTTGAGCGCCTGCATGTCTTCGGTCGTGAACAGGCCGATCTGTCCAACCGTGAGGCTGACGATCTGGTCGGTTGTGAAACTGGTTACGATCGTAGTCATTGCGTTGTTCTCCCGGGGAGCCCCCATGATACGCGCATAATTGCCTCATGGAAACCAAAAAACATGCTGGTCGGCTATTGAATTTCGCTATGGGCGCGGCCCCGGAGGCCGAACCGGCAAGTTTGCCGGTCGGGCTGCGTCCGGGCGCTGCGACCAGGTGCGCGGCATCAGCCGCGCGCGTTCCATGCCTTCCAAAAACAGGTTTTGCACGGGCGTCGCCAAGTACGGGAGTGTCATGGCGATGACCAGCAAACCTACACCTAAAGTAATCGGAAACCCGATGCCAAACAAATTCAGTTGCGGCGCCGCGCGGGTCAAGATGCCCAGCGCAACGTTGGTAATCAGTAAAGCGGCGACGATGGGCAGCGACAGCTGCACACCGGTGCTGAATATCTTGCCGCCCCAGTCGGCCAGCTGCTTGAAGCCGCCGCCATAGACCGGCGCGGCCGACACCGGCAGCGTGTAAAAACTTTCCACCAGCACCGACAGCAACACCAGGTGGGCGTTCACCGCCAGGAACGTCATGGTCGCCACCAGCGCCAGGAACTGGCTGATCGCCGAGGAGCGGCCCTGGGTGTTGGGGTCGAAAAACGTCGCGAACCCCAGGCCCATGGTCAAACTGGAGATTTCTCCCGCCATCTCCACCGCCGCGAACACGATGCGGATACTGAAGCCCATCGCCAGCCCGATCAGCATCTCCTGCGCCAGGATCAGCAGCCCGGCCAGCGACGTCGGATCCGAGCCCGGCAGGAGCGGCACGGCCGGCGCCACCACCATGGCCAGCAGCACGCCCAGGCTGAGCTTGACCGTGGCCGGCACGCTGGAATTGCCGAACAGCGGCGCTGCCGCCAGCAGCCCCAGGATGCGCGTGAGCGGCCACAACAAACCCGCGATCCACAGATTGATATCGGCAGTGGAGAACGAAATCATGAGGCGTTTTCCCTATTTATTTCCACCGAGCATCAACCTTCTTATTTTAAGTCAATTTCTTATTGAATCGTAAATTGTTACATCTTGGCAAAATATCTAGCCGACCAGGCCGGGGATGCCGCCGAACACTTCGCGCATGTAGTCGAGCATGACCGACAGCATCCACGGCCCGGCCACCACCAGCGCCACGAAGATGCCGACCAGCTTGGGGATGAAGGACAGCGTCGCCTCGTTGATCTGGGTGGCGGCCTGGAAGATGCTGACCACCAGGCCGATGATCAGCGCCACCAGCAGCATCGGGGCGGCGATCATCAAGGTCACCTCCATGGCGTGGCGGCCCATGGTCATCACACTTTCCGGTGTCATGGCGCTCTCCTAGTAAAAACTCTGGGCCAGCGAACCGAGCAAGAGTTGCCAGCCGTCCACCAGCACGAACAGCATCAGCTTGAACGGCAGCGAGATCACGGCCGGCGACATCATCATCATCCCCATCGACATCAGTACAGAGGCGACCACCATGTCGATAATCAGAAATGGAATAAAGATGGCGAAGCCGATCTGGAACGCGGTTTTCAGTTCGCTGGTGACGAAAGCCGGCACCAGGATGCGCAGCGGCACGTCTTCCGGCCCTTGCAGCGCAGGGCTGCGCGACAATTTGACGAACAAGGCCAGGTCGGCCTGCCGGGTTTGCTTCATCATGAAAGTTTTTAGTGGTGCCGCGCCCTTGTCCATGGCCGCGCTCATGTTGATCTTGTTTTCCTGCAGCGGCAGGTAGGCCTCGGTGTAGATCTTGTCGAAGGTGGGGCCCATGACGAACAAGGTCAGGAACAGCGCCAGCCCGACCATCACCTGGTTGGGCGGCGCCGACTGCGTGCCCAGCGCCTGGCGCAGCAGCGACAGCACGATGATGATGCGGGTGAAGCTGGTCATCAACAACAGCGCCGCCGGGATGAAGGTCAGCGCCGTCATCAGCAGCATGGTCTGGATCGGCAGCGTGTAGCTGGTGCCGCCGCCCGGCGCCGGCGCGGCGTTGAAGGCCGGGATGCCGATGCTGGAATCGGCGCCGGCCGCGAGCGGCAGCGCCAGCGCGGCCAGCATCAACAGGGATTTGACGGCCGTAGCCTGGGTGATGCCGGCCTGCTTATTTGCCATTGCGCTTGTCTATCGTTTGTTTGAACCACTCGGCGAAGTTGGCGGTCGGCAGCGCGGCGGTGGTGGCCGCGACGCTGCTTTCCTGGCGCGGCATGGTGGCCAGCGCGTTCATGCGGCCCGGCGAGGCGCCGACCACGATCCATTGTTCGCCCACTTCCACCACCAGGATGCGCTCGCGCGTGCCGACGCTGAGCGCGCCGACCAGCTTGATGTTGCTGTTGCCGCCGCCAAAGTTCTTGGGGCCGTAGCGCTTCAGGAACCAGGCCAGGCCGACCAGCAGGGCCAGCACGAACATCAGCGCGAAGGTGGTCTGCAGCAGGCCGCCGCCGGCCGAGGTGGCCGCCGTTTGCGGGGTGGGGATGGTCATCGCCAGCGGGCCGGGGGCGGCGGGGGGCGCCGTCGCCGCGGTAGCCGCCGGCGCCGGCGCCGCAGCAGGCACGTCAGCCGGGGCGCTGGCAGCGGTGGCTGCCGTTGCCGTGGCGGCCGCTGCGGCGGCAGGCGCTTGGGCGGCCGGCGGCGTTGCCGTGGCAGCAGCCGGTGCGCCGGCCGCATGCTGGCCGCCGATGGTGCCCGACACGCTGCGCTGGGCCATTGCAGGCGCGGCGGCCAAGGCCGCCGCGAGGATCAGAGCCAAGGTCAGTCGGTGCGTCATTTATTCAGTTTTCGGATACGTTCGGACGGCGTGATGATGTCGGTCAGGCGGATACCGAACTTGTCGTTCACCACCACCACCTCGCCCTGGGCGATCAGGCAGCCGTTGACCAGCACGTCCATCGGCTCGCCGGCCAGGCCGTCCAGCTCCACCACCGAGCCCTGCGCCAGTTGCAGCAGGTTCTTGATGGCGATCTTGGTGCGGCCCAGTTCGACCGTCAGCTGGACCGGGATATCGAGGATGAAGTCGATGTCGTTATGGGTTTCGGTCTTGCTCGGCGTGCTGGAAAAATCCGTGAACACGGCGGCGCTGGCCGCCTGCGACTGCTGTTTCTCCAACGCGGCCGCTTCCGCCTGGGCTTGCTCGGCAATGGCCGCGCCCCACGGATCGTCGTCCATCGTATCGTCTTGATTATCCGACATGCTTCTCTCCTGTATTGCGGTCGCCGGCAGCGGTTGCGCCGGTGTTATTTGATGTTATCGGCATTGGCCAGCAATTTCTCCACCTTGAGCGCGTATTGTCCGTTCATCACGCCATAGCTGCAATCCATGACCGGCACGCCGTCGACCGTGGCCGACAGCAGTTCCGGGATGGTCAGCGGGATGATGTCGCCCACGCGCATATTGAGGATCTCGTCGAAATTGACCTTGGCCGTGCCCAGCGAGGCGACGATCTCCACCTCGGCGATCTGGATCTGCTGCGTCATCAGGCGGATCCAGCGCTTGTCCACTTCCAGCGCCTCGCCCTGCAGGCTGGAGGTCAGCGAATCGCGGATCGGCTCGATCATCGAGTACGGCATGCAGAAGTGGATCTGGCCCGACACCGAACCGAGCTCCACCGTGAAGGTGGACGCCACCACCACCTCGTTCGGGGTGGCGATGTTGGCGAACTGGGTATTCATTTCCGAACGGATGTACTCGAACTCGACCGGATAGACCGGTTCCCACGACTTGGTGTAGGCCTCGAACACGATGTCCAGGATGCGCAGGATGATGCGCTGCTCGGTCTGGGTAAAGTCGCGGCCCTCGACGCGGGTGTGGAAACGGCCGTCGCCGCCGAACAGATTGTCCACCAGCAGGAACACCAGGCCCGGATCGAACACCATCAGCGCGGTGCCGCGCAGCGGCTTCATGTGCACCAGGTTGAGGTTGGTCGGCACCACCAGGTTGCGGATGAACTCGGAATACTTGGAGACCCGCACCGAACCGACCGAGACTTCGGCGCTGCGGCGCAGGAAGTTGAACAGGCCGACCCGCAACAGGCGGGCGAAGCGCTCGTTGATAATCTCCAGCGTCGGCATGCGCCCACGGACGATACGTTCCTGGGTGGCCAGGTTATACGTTCGTACTCCCGCGACGTCTTCCTGCGCCTGGACGTCGTCCTGGTCGCCGTTGACGCCCTTCAGCAGGGCATCGACTTCTTCCTGGGAGAGAAAATTATCAGCCATGACGTTCTACTTACTGAATGATAAACGAGGTGAACAGCACATCTTCGATGTCCTGTGACGAGCCGCGGTCTTCGAACGGTTCCTTGAGCTGGGTAATGATTTCCTTGGCCAGCTGGACCTTGCCTTCCGGCGTATTGATGTCCATGGCGCGCTTGCTCGACAGCAGCAGCAGCATGCGGCTGCGCACCTTGGCCATATTGTTCTTGACGTTTTCCTTCTCCTCCAGCCCGCCCACTTCCAGCGTGAAGGCGATTTGCAGGTACTGGTCGCCGCCGTTGTCGCCCGGCTGCAGGTTGACCGTGAACGGCTCGACCGGCACGTATTCCGGCGGACCGGCCTTGACCTTCTTGGCGTTCTTGCCCTTGCTCTTGACCGGCGCTTCTTCCTCGCCGGCGTCGGCCTTGCCATGCAAGAAGAACCAGGCCGCACCACCGCCGGCCGCGCCCAAGAGCAGGACCACCGCCAGGATGATGATGATCAGTTTTTTGCTGCCGCCGCCGCTAGGGGCTGCTTCAACTTTCTGATCGGCTTTCATTTTTGGGTTCGCTTTCAAAATTGCCCTTGCAAGGTGCGGAAGTGGATCATGACGCCATTATGTCATTATCGCTTGGGACTGCGGCAGTGCATACGTCGAAAAGAAGGGCGATCCGGGCACTGCTTGAGGTTTCCGTAGTGAAACAAACAACAAAACCGGGAGGCAGGGTGGCCGATCCCGGTTTTTGTCGCGGCCGCGGCGCGATCAGGCGAAGGTGTCGACCGCGCCGGCCGGCACGCGGCGCGCCGGCGGGGCGCTGCGCGGCGCCTCGATCGCGCCGCCGCTGTCGCCGGCCAGGCTGGCGCCGGAACGGTGGCCGCCGCCGCTCTGCGCCGAGCTGGCCTGCTGGTTAAAACCGTTGTTCTGGTTGGACATGCCGGCCGAGACGGTGGCGTTGCCCAGCTGGATGCCGGCCTCGCTCATCATTTCGCGCAGCTTGGGCATGGCCGCTTCCAGCGCCTGGCGCACTTCCGGCTGGGCCGAGCTGAAGGCGGCGGTGGCCTGGTCCTTGTTGATGCTCAGCACCACTTGCAGCGGGCCGAGGTCGGGCGGATTCAATTCCATGGTGGCGCTCTGCTCGCCGCCTGCGGCCATGAAGATGATCTTCTGCCCCAGTTGCTGATCCCAGGCCTGGCTGCCGACACGGCTGCTGAGCTTGTCCGTCGGCACGGCGCTGACGGCGGTCTTGGCCGCTTCCAGCGCCGCTTGCGCGCCAGGCGCGATGGTGATGGCCGGGGCGGCTTCCTTGAGCACCGGCGCCGCTTCGGCCGGTTGCGTGGTCTTGCCGCTGAACACGGGTTGCAGCGGATCGGACTGGCGCGGCGTGGCGCGGGCCACCTGGTCCGCCTGCTCCATGCCGGGACCGACCTTGATCGGGGCGGCCGGTTCGGCCGGGGCGGCTGGCGCGGCGTCGCTGGTGTCGGACAGGGTGTCGATGACCGGGCCGTCGGGTATGGCGCTGACCGGCTTGCTGTCGGCCGTCACCGGCTTGGCCGGGGCAGGGCTGGCGGCAACGACGGTGGCGGCGGCCGTGGTGCTGGCGGCGGAGGCGGCCTTGGCGGCTGCCGCGGCGGCGTCGGCGGCCGCATCGACGGTGCTTTGGGCGGTCGAGCCGGCTTTCGCCAAGGCGGCCTTGAAATCGGCGGCCGCATCGGTGTCGGCGCCGCTCTGGGCGGTTTTCGACGTATCGGTGGCCAGCGTGGCGGCGGCCTGCGCGGCGGTGGCGGGCAGGGCGGCGGCCGCGTTGGCGCTCACCGCGGTGCTGGCCTCGTCGCTGGCGGCGCCTGCGGCGGTTGCCGAGGTCGCCGCGGCGGCGGCGGCCACGGCGGCGGCGGCGGCCTGGGCGGCCAGGTCGGCGGCGCTCACGGCGGCGTTGGCTGCCGAGGTGTCGGCTGCGCTGACGACCGGCGCGGCCACCGGCGTTGCCGGCTGGTTGAAGGCGGCCACCAGGGCCAGCATGTCGGCCACCGGATCGGCCTGGGCGGCGGCCTGGGCGTCGCTGGCGGCGCTATCGGCGCTGTCGTCGGCGCTGGCGCTGCTGTCCTTGGCAGGGGTCTTGGCCGGCGCCGGCGCGGCGGGCGCGGCCTGGGTGTCGTTCCTGGCGACGGCCTGGTTGTTGTCGGCCGCATCGGCTTGCTGGTTTTGCGGCTGGGTCGGCTTGGCCTGCTGCGCCTGCTTGGGCGCGGACGGGCGCGAGGCGGCAGGGCGCTCGGGCGCCTTGGCGCCGAGGTTGGGGCTGGTGTTGGCGTTGCCGGCGTTGGCCTGGCGCTGGTCCATCTCGCGCGACAGCGCGCGCTGGAAGGTATTGTCGGCGCCGCCGGCATTCAGATTCAGGTTCACCTTGGGCGCCGCCACTGCGTTGGCGTTCAGGGTAGGAATTTGGAGATTCTGGGTTTGCATGATGGCGCCGTGTCGGTTGGTTGCGTCTAAATGGGTCAGCGTTTGTAGTGGGCCTGCCGTGCTGCGTGTTCGTCCATCTGCTTCTGGTCGCGCTTGTTTTCCAGCTTGAGCGCTTCGGCCGCCGCCCGGTCGTTCAGGGTGGAGTAGGACATGCGCTTGCGTTCGCTGGCCTGCCACGCGGCCTTTTCCTGCTCGCCGCGGTATTCCGCGTGCTTGATCATGTCCAGCTGGCCCTTGACCGCCACCTCCAGCTTTTCCATGAAGGCCTGGAAATTGCGGTAAGCCATGGGCGTGATGCCGGCCGCCTGCGCCGTCTCGAAGCGTTTCGCATACTCGTCGCGATAGCCGACCAGCATCTGGTGCTTTTGCTTGGCTTCGTCGACGGCCTTGAGCGCCGTGCCCAGCCGCTTGGCGGCATCGTCGGACTCCCGGCGCGCCAGGTCCATCAGTGTTTCAAGTTGCGCTTTGGAAGCCATGGTGACTCAATTATAGGTGGCTGTTGTCAGCGCCCATCAGTCGAATAGAGAGGTAAGTTGGGCCAAGCTCTCGCCCATGGTCACCCGTTCGCTGATTTGCTGCTGGAGGAAATTCTCTATCCGGTCATGCAACTGGATGGCCTGGTCGAGCACCGGATCGCTGCCCGGCGCATAGGCGCCGACGCTGATCAGGTCGCGGCTGCGCTCGTAGCGCGAGAACAGCTGCTTCAGGTGGCGCGAGCGGGTCTGGTGCTCGGGCGAGGTGATCGAGTGCATGGCCCGGCTGATCGACTGTTCGATGTCGATCGCGGGGTAGTGGCCGGCTTCCGCCAGGCGGCGGTTGAGCACGATGTGGCCGTCGAGAATGGCGCGCGCGGCGTCGGCGATCGGGTCCTGCTGGTCGTCGCCCTCGGTCAGCACGGTGTAGAAGGCGGTGATCGAGCCGCCGCCCATTTCGCCGTTGCCGGCGCGTTCGACCAGGATCGGCAGCTTGGCGAACACCGACGGCGGATAGCCCTTGGTGGCCGGCGGTTCGCCGATGGCCAGCGCGATTTCGCGTTGCGCCATGGCGTAGCGGGTCAGCGAATCCATGATCAGCAGCACGTTCTGGCCCTGGTCGCGGAAGTGCTCGGCGATCGCGGTGGCGTAGGCCGCGCCCTGCAGGCGCATCAGCGGCGGCGTGTCGGCCGGGGCCGCCACGACGACCGAGCGGGCCAGGCCATCCTCGCCCAGGATCTGCTCGATGAATTCCTTGACCTCGCGTCCCCGTTCGCCGATCAGGCCGACCACGATGACGTCGGCCTCGGTGTAGCGCGCCATCATGCCCAGCAGCACAGACTTGCCGACGCCCGAGCCGGCGAACAGGCCCATGCGCTGGCCGCGGCCGACGGTCAGCATGGCGTTGATCGAGCGCACGCCGACGTCCAGCGTTTCGGTGATCGGCGCGCGGCCCAGCGGGTTGGCGGGGCGGGTGTTGATCGGCGCGCTGTCGGAGGCGTGCAGCGGGCCCAGGCTGTCGAGCGGGCGGCCGGCGCCGTCCAGCACGCGGCCCAGCAGTTCGGGGCCGACCGGCAGGTGGCGCGCGCGGTCGCTGGGGCGGCGGCGCGGATGGTTGACGCTGCCGGGACGGGGAATGGCCGGCTCGACCGGGAACACCCGGGTGCCGGGCACCACGCCTTCGACATCGCTTTGCGGCATCAGGAACAGCTTGTCGCCCTCGAAACCGACCACTTCGGCCTCGATCTTGCCGCCGGACGGCAGCGGCACGGTGCA
Source organism: Duganella sp. GW821-FHT07G03 (assembly GCF_059418605.1). NCBI lineage: Bacteria > Pseudomonadati > Pseudomonadota > Betaproteobacteria > Burkholderiales > Oxalobacteraceae > Duganella > Duganella sp. GW821-FHT07G03. The sequence goes on along the minus strand of NZ_JBWKQE010000012.1, from coordinate 20,841 downwards.
GGCGGCGCCCACGGCCAGGCGCAGGCCGACCGCTTCCATCACCAGCCCGGCCACGCGCGTGACGCGGCCCGACACCTGCATCGGCTCGACAAAGCCGACCAGCGCGCCGCAATCGTGCAGATAGGACTTCCAGCGGCCGGCATGCGGGCTGGCCGGGGCGGAGGCGGGTGGGAGGGGCGGGACGGCGGCGTCCATGTCAGGCCAGCCAGTCCACTTCTTTGCCGAGCGCGTGGCTCAGGCGCTGCCAGCGGGCGGCGGCGGTGGCGTCGATCTGGTTGCTGGCGGTATCGACCTTGCAGCCGCCGCGGCCGACCTGCGGGTCTTCGACCACGCGCCAGCCGCCCTTGTCGAGCTCCTCGCCGATGCCGCCGCGCACCACGGCGGCGTCGTCCGGGTGCAGCACCAGCAGCGCCGGCTGTTGCAGCACCGGCAGGTATTCGATGGCTTCGCGCACGATCGGCAGGATCAGTTCGGGCTTGACCTGCAGCGCGTTTTTCAGCATGCCCTTGGCCAGTTGCAGGGCCAGTTCCAGCACGTCGCTGGCGATCAGCTGGTCGGCGTCCTGCAGCGAGGTGGTGAAGTTGGCGGCCAGGCTGCGCAGGTGTTCCAGCTCATCGGCCGTGACCAGCTTGCCGGCCTCGATGGCGTCGGCGTGGCCGGCCGCGTGGCCTTCGTCGTAGCCGTCCTTGCGGGCTTCCTCGCGGATCGCTTCCAGTTCTTCAACGGTGGGGTAGTCCATCGGCGGCGGCAGCGGCGGGCCCATTTCCAGCGCCTCCTGCTGTTCCTGCAGCGCATCTTGCACGCGCTGCTCGGCGTCCAGCTGGGCCTGTTCGGCGTCGCGCAGGCGCTGCTCGGCTTCGCGCTGCGCGATCACCCGGGGACGCTCGTCGCCAAACGAGGTCATCTCCCAGCGCTGGAAGGCCGATTGCTGTTCTTTTGGTAGCAGAGACATTAGACGAAGGAATCCTCACCTTTGCCGCCCAGCACGATCTGGCCTTCGTCGGCCAGGCGGCGGACGATTTGCAGGATCTGCTTCTGCTGGGTTTCCACTTCGGACAGGCGCACCGGGCCTTTCGATTCCAGGTCCTCGCGCATCATTTCCGAGGCACGGGCCGACATGTTCTTGAAGATCTTGTCGCGCAGTTCCTGCGACGCGCCCTTCAAGGCGATGATCAGCATTTCCGACTGCACTTCGCGCAGCAGCAGCTGGATGCCGCGGTCGTCGATATCGATCAGGTTGTCGAACACGAACATCTCGTCCATGATCTTCTGCGCCATGTCGTTGTCGTAGTTCTTGATGTTGTCCATCACCGAGCCTTCCTGCTCGCCCGACATGAAGTTGAGGATCTCGGCCGCCGCGCGCACGCCGCCCAGCGACGATTTCTTGATGTTCTCGTTGCCCGACAGCAGCTTGGTGAGCACGTCGTTCAGCTCGCGCAGCGCGGCCGGCTGCACGCCGTCCAGGGTGGCGATGCGCAGCACCACGTCGTTGCGCAGGCGGTCGGTGAAGTGGCCGAGGATTTCGCAGGCCTGGTCGCGCTCCAGGTGGACCAGGATGGTGGCGATGATCTGCGGGTGTTCGTTGCGGATCAGCTCGGCCACGGATTGCGAATCCATCCACTTCAGCGATTCGATGCCGGACGCGTCCTTGCCGCCCAGGATGCGCGACAGCAGCACCGAGGCCTTGTCGTCGCCCAGCGCCTTGGTCAGCACCTGGCGGATGTACTCGTCCGAATCCAGGCCCACGGTGGAGGCGGCCGCGACCATGTCGCGGAAGTTGTCCAAGGTGCCCACCACTTCCTCGTGCGGCACGTTCTTCATGGTCGCCATGGCGGCGCCCAGCTTGAGCACTTCGCGCGGGCCGAGGAACTTCATCACCTCGGCGGCCTCGCTCTCGCCCATGGCCAGCATCAGGATGGCGGCCTTTTGCAGTCCGGTATTCTCAGTCATTTGCGCCTATCCATTCTTTGATCACGTTGGCAACGATGCGCGGATCTTCGGTGGCCAGTTTCTTGGCCATGGCCAGATTTTCGCGGTAGGAGCGCACGGTGTTTTCTTCCATCTTGCGCAATTCTTCTTCGGCGATGAGGGCCGCGTCCGGGCCTTCCTCGACCACTTCCTCCGGCTCTTCCGGTTCCGGCTCCGGCGCGTTGATCTCGTCGATCTTCTTGAACACCGGGCGCATCATCGGCTTGACGATGCGCAGCACGATGTACAGCAGGATCAGCGCGGTGATCAGGAACTTCGCCAGATCCTTGGCCATCGGCAAGTTGGCCGGATCGCGCCACCATTCCGGCGGCGCTTCGAACGGCTTGTCGACGCCGTCGAACGGCGAATTGGCCACGCTGACGGCGTCGCCGCGGTCCTGGTTGTAGCCCATGGCCTGCTTGACCAGGTCGTTGATCTTGACCATCTCTTCAGGAGTATAGGCCTTGATGGTGACTTTGCCATCCTTGCCGACGATGCGTTTGTAATTGACCACCACCGCCACCGTCATGCGGCGCAGGCCGCCCATGCCGCGCTGCTCGTAGCGCACGGTCTTGTCGACTTCGTAGTTGGTGGTCGATTCCTTGTGGTTGGGGCCGTTGGCCGTGGTGCTGGCGGCGGCGCCCGGCGGCGTGCCCGGCGCCGGCGCGGTGGCGGTCGGCGAGCCGGCGGTCTGGGTCAGCGGCGCGGTGGCGGTGCCCGGCGGCTGGTTCGACAGCGCGCCCGGGATGCCGCCCGGATTGGTGCTGCCGTTGTTGCCGTTGGTTTCGCTGCTCTGCTGGCTGCGGATGGCGGAGGCGGCCGGCGGCGAGTTCGGCTTGTAGGTTTCGGCCGCCTGTTCGATCTGGGCGAAATCGACGTCGGCGGTGGCCTCGGCGCGCACATTGCCTTCGCCGACGATGGGGATGATGATCGACTCGACCTGCTTGATGACCTGCAGCTGCATGTCCTTGACATACTTGAGCTGGGTCTCGTCCATGTTCTTGGCGTTGAGGCCGGCGCTGCCGTTCTTGCTCTGGTCGGAAATCAGGTTGCCGGCCTGGTCGATGACGCTGACGTTGGCCGGCAGCAGTTCCGGCACGCTGGAGGCGACCAGGTGCACGATGGCGGCGGTCTGGGACGGATCGAGCTGGCGGTTCGGGTGCAGGGTGACGATGACCGAGGCGGTCGGCTTTTGCTGGTCGCGCACGAACACGGACGGCTTGGGCAGCGCCAGGTGGACGCGGGCGTTCTCGATCGCCGCCAGCGACTGGATCGAGCGCGCCAGTTCGCCTTCGAGCGCGCGCTGGTAGTTGACCTGTTCCAGGAACTGGGACACGCCCAGCTTTTGGTTCTCCATCAGCTCGAAGCCGACGTTGCCGCCCTTGGGCAAGCCCTGGGCCGCCAGTTTCAGGCGGATGTCGTGCACCTGCTCGGTCGGCACCAGGATGGCGGTGCCGTTTTCGGAAAACTTGTGCTTGACGTTGAGCTTGTCCAGCTCGGCCGTGATGGCGCCGCCGTCGCGGTCGGTGAAGTTGGAGAACAGCACGCCGTAGTCGGGCGGCTTGTTCCACAGCCACAGGCCGAGCAGGATGGCGGCGATGGCCGCCGCGCCGGCTGCGCGCAGGAAATTGCGGCCCATCGGCGTCTGGATGAAGGGCAGTTTCTCGGCTCCGTCATCCGCGGCGTCGGCTGCTGTGTCGTTGTCGATAGTTTCGGCTACGGCCATGATGGTTGGTTTCCGGTGCGAGGTTCTAGAGAGGATGAGCCATTATCGCCTGATTGCGGGCAAATCAATCGGCCAAACAGAGCGCCGTTTACGGTCCTGCTCGGCCATGGGAACTGGCCTTGCTCTTGGTATTCTGGCAGCACTGAGAGAGCCGTGCCGTATTGTAACGCCGCGCTCGGCTGTGCCGTGGGAATTTATTCCATGGCAGCAACAAGATGGAGAGTGAAATGAAGACAGGTGGAATAGACGGCAGCCAGATCCAGGCCATGATCGCCCAATTGAAGGCGCACGCCACGCGTCCGGGGCTGACGCCGCCGGTGATCAAGACCGAGGCGCCGGCGGCGACCAGGGTGGAGTTTTCCGACGCGCTGAAAAACGCGCTCGACGGCGTCAACACCAGCCAGGTGCAGGCCGACGACATGGGCAAGAAATTCGCGATGGGCGACGACAGCGTCAACCTGTCGGACATGATGATCTCGATGCAGAAGGCCAGCATCAACTTCCAGGCCACCATCCAGGTGCGCAACAAGCTGGTGTCGGCCTATCACGACATCATGAACATGCAGGTATAAGAAAAGCGGGGTTAAATCAGGCCGGCGATGCGGGCGTTGCGTTCCCGCTCCAGCTTGGTGATGTAGCGTTGCACGTAGGACAGCATGCCGCGCGAGATGTTGACGAATTCGCAGCCCAGGCGGCGGTTGGTCTTGTTGTTGAGCAGCGTCAGGTCCAGCGAGTTGCGGATCTGTAGCGAGGTCGCCACCTGGCCCACTTCCGGCAGGTCGATCTTGCAATCGAGGTAGTTGCGGCCGATGGCGTCGCCCAGGATCATCTTGTTGTCCAGGATGGCGATGCCGCCGCAGCTGATGTCGGCCAGCGGGAAGGTGGTGCTGCCGCCCAGCTCCTCCGGCAGCGGGATCAGCACCCGCACCGGATTGGTCACCGGCGTCGAAATCCTGTAGTACTCGCGCCGCTGCAGGCGGATCAGCGACGGCGGCACGACGATCTTGAACGCCGGACTGCCTTCAAAGGTCGCCGTTTCGATGCGGTCGGCGCCAAACAGGATGCGCACCTTGTCCAGCGTGGTCTCGAACGACAACCGGCGCGAGGCCAGGATGCGCTTGTTCTGCTCGCGGTCGATCGAACAATCCAGGTAGACCGCGCTGTGCTGCTCGTCCACGTCCAGGATCGAGGTCACGCAGACGTCGGATTCGCCATGGATCAACATGCGGATCAACTGATTCTTTTCGCCGATACCGCGCAGCAAGGAGATGATCTCCTTCCGTGATTCGACTTCAAAATCGTGCCAGTTTTCCAATTCCGCATCCTGAAAGTGTGGGTACATCGCTGCCGTTCGCGTCAAATTTCTGTAAGGGGGATGCTGGTGTCCGGCGCAGCTGGAAGCGGCAATCCAGACTTTTGCGCTGATTCAATATGATATAGCCACGCTAATAGTTCCGCAATCGTCCTATAGAGCGTCGGCGGAATTTGTTGATCTAGATCTACATCCATGAGTAGAGATACAAGCTCCTTGGACTCGTGGATGAACACGCCGGCCTCCAGCGCCACGCTGATGATCTGCTCGGCCACCAGCCCGCGGCCCTTGGCCACCACCTTGGGCGCCGGGGCGCCGTTCTCATAGGTCAGGGCCACCGCCTGCTGCAGCGGACGGCGCCGCAGGTCGTCGGTCATGGCGATTCCTGGGCGATGGTCAGCGAGGACAGCGGCGTGCCGGCCGCCTCCATCGCCTGCTCCAGCACGCTGGCGTAGGCGCGCAGGGTGTCGGCGCTGTCGCCGTCGTCGGCTTGCACCTGGATATGCACCTGGCCGCCGATCAGCGTCACCGCCGCCGACACCGCGCCCAGCATCGGGAAGCGGAAGCGCACGCCGCTGCGCCAGATCTGTTCGGGTTCGCCGTCGGCGCCATTGCCCTCGTCCTTGCGGCCTTGGTGCTGGTCGCGGCGGATTTCCCATTGCATCTGCTGGCCCGGCCACGCTTCGCCGTTCCATTGCACCCGGCCTTGCTCGTGGGTGTGCAGTTGCTGGTTGATCAGCTGCGCGGCGCTCAGGTCGGGACCGTTGGCGGCGGCGCGGGCGGCGCTTTCGCCGCTTTGCAGCATGCGCTGCATCTGCGGCTCGCGCATCAGCTCGGGCAGGGTGCGCTCGCCCTTGACCCATTCGGTGACATGGGATTCGTAGAACAGGCCGCTCTGCGAGATGGTGTCCTGCAGCTTCAGCGCCAGCTGCTCGGCGGCCGGCGCGGCATTGCCGAACAGCGCGCTCTTGCCGACCAGCGCCAGTTGCGCGCCGGCGCCGCCCTGCGCCGTGCTGAGGACGGTGGTGAGCACGCGGGCGGCGTTGCTCAGCGTGGTTTGCGGCGTGCTGGGGTCGAGGTCGGGCAATTCGTTGGACGGCGTCAGCGGCGCTTTGCCGAGCAAGATGGCGGCCAGGCTTTGCGGTTTGACGCCTTCCGCCGGGAGCGCGCCGCCGGTCGCTGGCGCGGCGCTTGCGGCGCCAGCCTGGGCGGCGGCGCTGGCGCCGGCGGCATCAGCGCGAGCAGCACCGGCAGTGGCGGCACGGGCACCGGCATCGGCGGCAGCGCCGGCTGCGGCGGCCGTGCCTGGCATAGTCAGGACGGGCGTCGCTGCGTTGGCGGCGGTCGCCGGCGTGTTGGCGGGACGGCCTGCCGATGCGGCTGGGTTTTCGGCGGTTTCAGCCGCTACGGCTGCGCTGGCAGTGCCTGCCGCTGCTGCCTGCGCCGCGCCCGTCGCCGGAACTGGCGCGCCTGCCGGCGATCCTGCGGCCGCTGGCGTGCCAGGTTTGAGCTGACCAGGCAGTCCATCGACCTCGGCCGGCAAGCCCGCTGCGGCGGCGCCGGGCGTGGCCGTTTGGCCAGGCGTAGCAGCGCCAGTCGCTGGACGGGGCGTGGCCGGCGCTGCGGCCGGCGCGTCTTGCGAGGGCAGGGTGGGCGAGTACAGGCCGTCGCCGGCTTCGGCCGGCTCACTGTAGACCAGCGTGGACGAGCTGCCGGGGCTGTTATTGCCGAGCTGGAAAGTGGGGCGGGGCTGGGCGGTCAGCACGGTCAGCGGCACTTCGGCGCCGACCTGCACTTCCGGCGGCAGCATCATGCGCACCGCGTTGTCGGCCACCTTGACCAGGAAGCTGCCGTCGTTGAACTTGGACAGCACCTCGGCCGTGACCGACTGGCCGACCAGGCTTTGCAGCGCCCGCTGGAAGGCCGCCTGGCGGCCGTCGCCGACCGGCGCGACGCCGCCAACCTCGGCTGCCGGACCGACCGGCAGGATGGTGATCATGGGCGGCAACATGGCGCGCCCCTGCTTTAGACGCTGCCGTAGGCGTTGACGACGCGCCGTTCAGTGCCGGTGGAATTGATCAGTTTGGACAGTTGCGCCATCCACGGCATGGTCAGGTCGCGGATCTGGCGGTCGGCGTTGAGCATCTGGTGGATCAGGCTGATCTTGCGTTCGCGCTCGGCGCCCTGCATCGGCTGCGCCGGTTCCTGTTCGCGCAGCGCCTGCACGTGGGCGGCGCAGCGCTGTTCCAGCAGGACCAGCTGGTCCCAGTCGCTGTTGGTGGCGGCCTGCACCATCTGTTCGGTCAGCTCGGCCATGGCGGCGTACACGGATAAAATGTCTTGACTCGTCATCATGGATCAGGCGCTCGCGAGATTGGTGGGGCGGATGCCGGTGGCGGCAGGGGTGTCGGCGATCGCATTCCAGGCGTCGCGCAACTCGGTCAGCAGGCGCTGCACTTCTTCCAGGATGGCTGGATCGTTGTTCATATTGGCCGTCAGCAGGCGCGCGCTCATGTATTCGTACAGCGCGTCCAGGCCCTCGGCGATCTCGCCGCCGGCATTCTTGTCGAGCGCGGCGCGCAGGCCGCTGTCGATGATCATGATGGCCTTGGAGATCGATTTGCCTTTCTCAGCGATGTCGCCATTGCGCATGCCGTTGAGCGCACTGTTCAGCGCCACCAGGGCGCCATCGAACAACATGACGATCAGCTTGTGGGGACTGGCGGCGACCACGCCGGTTTCCATGCCAACCTTGGCATAGGCGCTTACGCCAGTTTGTCGCGATCCGAACATACTCTGTCTCCTGTTAAAGCGTTAGCGGTTATTGTTTGGCAAGCGCCGCGAACTGTTGCGTCAAGAATGACGCGGTGGTGTTCATGCTGGCGATCGAGGTGTCGAGTGCCGAGTATTGCGCGCGGTAGCGCGCTTCGATACCGGCCAGGCGGGAGGCGAAGGCGTCCTTCTGCTTGCCGATGTCCTTGACCGTGTTGTTCAGTCCGGTGGTGCGGCCGGTGATCGCGCCCTTGGCGCCCAGATAGCCGGCCGCCAGCGCGTTGAGCTGATAGGCGTAGCCCTGCGAGAAACCGAAGCTGCCGCGCGAGCCTATGGTGTCGCCGGTGATGGTCAGCTTCAGGCCGTCGACCGGTGCGCCGGGCGAACCGGTCAAGGTCTGGCCGCTGCCGGTGGCGGTGTAGCCGCCGATGGTGCCGGCCACGTCCAGGCCATCGACCGACGCGCCGGCGCCGAACACGGTCGAGATATCGGTGCCGGTGGCGCTGGCGATATGAATGTTCGACTTGACGCCATAGCTGGTCGAAGCCAGCTTGAGCTTGCCGTCGTCGCCGACCGTGGCGGCGACCGTGGCGCCGGCGTTGGAAAACGCGCTGACGCCGTTGATCGACGATTGCAGCAACGTGGCCAGCTGGCTGGGGTTGTAGCTGCCGGCCGGCAGAGAAATGGTGGCGGTGTTGGCCAGCGTGGCCGGCGTGGTATCGTTCAGCGTGACGGTCCAGGTGGTGTCGGCATCGATTACGGTTTCGGCCGGCAGCACGGTGGTGCCTTGCAGCGTGCCTTGGGTGGCCAGTTGAGTGATGTTGATCGCGTAGTCGCCGGCCTTGGTGTTGGTGCCGGAACTGGCGAACTTGACATCCGGGTCGGTGCCGCGGCCAACGGCCGCGAACAGGCCGGCGATGTCGTTGAAGTTGCCGGCAATGGCCTTTTGCAGCTTAGCGTTGTCCAGGCTCAGCGTGCCATCCTTCTGGAATGAGATGCCAATTTGCGACAGGTTGGTCAGGCTGGTGCCTTGCAAGCCGGTGATCGAGGTGCCAAGCTGGCGCCGGATCGATGCCTGCAGATTGCGCAGCGTGGTGTCGCCCAGCAGCGGACCGCCGGTCTTGGTCTCGGGATCGTAGGCGCCCAGCTGGGTGATTTGGCTGTTGAGGTCGTTGTATGCCTTGACGAAACCATTGACCGAGCTGGTCAGCGTGCCACTGTCCTTGGCTACCGCCAACGTCGAACTGCCCACCTTGAGCGCATTGACGGTGACGCCGGCGATGGCGCCGGAAATGCTGGTGCTGGAACTGGTGACCGCGATGCCGTTGACGGTGGCCTGCGTGTCGGCCGCCGCCGCCTTCTGGCTCAAGCTTTGTACGCCACCAGGATCGTAGCCCAGCAGGGACACCAGGCCCGGGTCAGGTGGGTTGCCGCCGGACCCAGACAGCGTAATCTTCATGGTTGAACTGGCGCCGGTGGCCGTCGAGGTCAGGATCAGGTGGTTGGGCGTGGCGTTGGCACCGGTGGCGCCGTCCGAGACCAGGCTGGCGGTCACGCCGAAGTTGCCCTTGTTGATCGCGGCCAGGATGCCTTGCAAAGTGTTATTGGAGCTGTCAATCACGATGTTGCCGCTGGTACGACTCGAATCGGCGGTGAAGCTGGCGCCCAGGTAGGCGCCGCCGACGCCGGCCGACAAGCCGGCGCCGGCCGGGTTGGTGCCGCCGATGTTGATCGGGCTGCCGTCGGCCGAGATCAGCGAGATCGAACCGACCGCCGTGGTGCTTGAGCCGATGTTGGCCGTGCCGCTGTTGCCGATGCCGCCGGTGACGGTGCCGCTGACTGCCTCGGCGATGGCGACATTGCTGCCGTCGGCATTGGTAAATTGCAAGGTGCCGGCGGCGGCGGTGCCGGTGACGGTGATATTGACTTCGGCCAGCGCGCGGGTGGCGGCGGTGTTACCGGTCAGCGCGGCGTCGATCGAGGCCGCGCTGACGCCGGCGCCAGCGGCCCCGCCGGCCGCCTGCGCGGCGATTTCGACGCCGCCGACCGATAGCGAATAGGTACCGCCGCCGCTGGTGTCAACATCGCCGAAGCTGGAGGCGCCGCCGGCGCCGAACAGCGTGGCGCTGGTGACGGTGGGGGCGGCCTTGGCCGACACGCCGGTGGTGGTGCTCTTGGCGTTGATGGCGTCGGCCAGCAGGCGCGCGCTGCGGGTGGTGCCGTCGCTGGCGATGACGGTGTTGTTGATGCTCAGCGAGCCCTGCGTCAGGCCTCCGCTCGACAGGCTGGCGCCCAACTGGGTGCCAGCCAGGCCGAAGCTGCCGCCGCTGACGGTGCCGAGCGAGAAATTGATCGTGGTCTTGGCGCCCAGACCGATGGCGGCCGTGGTGCTCTTGTAGCCGCCGGAGGCCAGCGTCTGCGCCTGTGCGATCTGGTTGATGTTGACGCGGTAGCTCCCGGCCTGTGCCGTGCTGCTCGTGGAGGCGGTAAATACCGTGGGATCGCTGGGGGTGCTGGTCAACGACTGAAAGCTGGCGACCGAAGTCAGGCCAGCGAGCGAACTCTGGAAGGTGCCCAGCGCGCCCGACAGATTGCCGAAGGCCGACACCTGCGCCAGGTAGCTGGCCGACTTCTTGTCGAAATCGGCCAGCGGCGCGGACTCGACCGCCATCAGCTTGCTGACGATAGAGTCGACCGGAATGCCAGAGCCGATGCCCGGTGAAGAGATGCCCACGATGTGCTCCTAAGTAAAGCAATAATATAAGACAATATCGGCAGAATCAAACCGGACTTGAGAGGGGGGAACACCTGCCAGTTCAGGCAAAGCTGAAAAAACGGCAGCGCACGCGTTGCACGGCGGCAGATGGCGGGGCGGGGACATGACTCCGTGACGGGCGTGATCCGTGAAATCCGAGGCGGCGGCAGACCTGCGGACAGGATGCCCTAAGGACAGAAAAAGCGGCGCGCGCGAGCGCGGCCGCTTTAGGCGGTTTGCTGGATCAGCAAGCCGGAGGCGCCAGTGTTCGATTCCAGCGATTTGGCGATTTCCAAGGCTTCGGGCGAGGGAATCTGGCGCAACACTTCCTTGGTGGTCTGATCGATGACCTTGACCACGGTGCGCTTGGTGTCGCTGTCGACCGAGAATTCTAGCCCCTGCGACTTGGCCTGCGCCGACTTGTTCAGCTGCGACACGGCGTGGTTGACCTGGTCCAGCGTGGGCACGTTGGCCGGGCCTTTGACTGCGGCCGCGGTTTCCACCTCGGTGGCCGGTGCGCGCACGGCTGCTTGCGCGGCGGTATCGCCGCCGGCGGCAGCGGCCGGGCGGTCTACGGGGCGGGCCTGCGAGGCCGAGCCGATGGTATCGATAGTCATGATGCTTCCTTTGTGAAAAATCCCCGGTTGAATAAATCAACCGGGGAACCTGTTCAGAGCGACCTTACCGCGTCAACCCTGCCCCGGATTTTAGCCACGCAGCAGGGACAACACGCCGTTCGGCAGCGAGTTGGCCTGGGCCAGGATGGCGGTACCGGCTTGTTGCAGGATCTGGCCGCGGGTCAGGTTGGCCGTTTCCGACGCGAAGTCGGTATCTTGAATCCGGCTACGCGAAGCGGACAAGTTCTCCGTCGTCGTGTTCAGGTTCGAGATGGTCGAGGCGAAACGGTTCTGGATCGCACCCAGCGCGGCGCGGTTGCTGTTGACCTGGTTCAGTGCCGAGTCGATGGTCAGCAGGGCGGCGTTGGAGCCGGCCACGGAGCTGACGTCAATCTTGGAGATCGATTGCAGGTTTGAACCGGACGTGACGTTGACGATGTCGGTACCGGTGTCGGATGCCAGCGTGAAACCGCTATCCGACGAGAAGCTCAGGCTGCCGCCGACGGTGACCTGGGTAGCGGCGCCGCCGGCGGCGGCACCGGTTGGGATTGCCACGACGTTGCCCGGAACGGCGGCAGTCGCACCGCTGGCTGGCTTGTCTGCGCCACGCAGTGCCGATCCCGCCAGGGAGTCAACCCCTGCGCCGCTGACCACGTTGGTGTTCGTGAGCTGGATGTCCGCACCGGATGCATTGGTCAGTTTGACTTCCTTGAAGCCGCTGGTGGCGTTGGTCTGGATCGAGGCGCTGATGCCGGTGGTGCCGACTTGCGCATTGATCGCCTGAGCCAGCCCCGACAGGTCGCCGCCCTTGACCTGGGCCGAAATGGTCACTGCGGTCGAGTTGGCGTCGTTTTCCACCGAGTTGTCGCCGCGCAGTTGGAACTGGACCGAACCGTCTGGGATGACGGCGTTGCCGGCTGCGCCGCCGGCGATGGTGGCGGTGGTGACGGCGGTTGCCTTGACGCCACTCGAATTGCTCAGCGCGTTGACGCCGGCGGCGATTTTCTTGGCGCTATCCCCTGCGCCGACGTTGACGTTGGTGGTGGTGCCGGTGCCGGAAGTGAAGGTCAGCTTCTGGGCCGTGATCTGGTTGGCGGCACCGGCGATCGACGAAGCGCTGTTGGCGGCGGTGCCGTCGACCAGCGAGTCCAGCGTGTTGTTGCCGATATCGGTGGCCTTGGCCGACTGGATGCCCACATTGATGGTCTGGTTGGCGTTGGCGCCGACCTGGAACTGCGACGCGGTCAGCGAGCCGTCGAGCACGTTCTGGCCGTTGAACTGGGTGGTGTTGGCCACGCGGTCCAGCTCGCTCGACAGGGCCGATACCTCGCCTTGGATCGACTTGCGGTCGGAATCGGAGTTGGTGCCGTTGGCGGACTGGACTGCCAGTTCGCGGATACGCTGCAGCAGATCGCCTGCGGTGCTCAAGCCACCCTCAGCCGTTTGAGCCAGCGAGATGCCGTCGTTGGCGTTACGTGCTGCCTGGGTATTGCCGCGAATTTGCGAGGTGAAGCGCTCGGAAATCGCCAGGCCGGCGGCGTCGTCTTTTGCGCTGTTGATGCGCAAACCGGAAGACAGGCGTTGCAGGGAAGTCGACAGCGAGGCTTGCGACGTGGTCAGGTTACGTTGCGAATTCAGCGATGCAATATTTGTGTTAATGACTTGTGCCATGATGTTTCTCCAGACTGATACTTCGATTCGGCAATATGCTCAGTTCCCATTGGTCTGCCTCCACGTTCCGAGACATTCAAACCGCTGTTGTTACTGGTAACGGTTGCCCAGTGGGAAAATTGAGGGCAGGAAAGGAGGGATTTTTTCTCTGGCTGGCCTAAAGTTCAACACCCATGCCCGTTTAAACGACAGCAATGGCGGAATCTTTAGGGCAAAAATAATTATTTTTCACCCTTGTTTTTGGGCAAAAAAAAGCCCGGCGGGCGCCGGGCTGGGGTGGAATCGATCAAACTGCGGCTTATTCGGCCACCACCACCCGGTTCTTGCCGGTCTGCTTGGCGGTGTACATGGCCTTGTCGGCGCGCTTGACCAGTTCGGTCTGTTCCTCGTTGGGACGGCGCAGCGCCACCCCGGCCGAGAAGGTGATCAGCACTTTCTCGTTATCGTGCAGGAAGAAGTGCTTGGTCAGCTCGCGCTGCAGCCGGGTCATGGTGCTGGCCGCCGCCTCGACCGAGGTTTCCGGCATCAGGATCAGGAATTCCTCGCCGCCGAAGCGGGCGATCACGTCCATCGAGCGCAGGGTGTCCTTGACGATCTTGACCAGGTGCTTCAGGGCGGCGTCGCCGGCGATGTGGCCGTAGGTGTCGTTGAGCTTCTTGAAGTCGTCGAGGTCGAGGATGGCGATGCACAGCGGCGTGCCGCGGCGGTCGGCGCGCGCGGTCTCGCGCTCGAACACGTCGTCCAGGCCGCGGCGGTTGAGGCTGCCGGTCAGCTGGTCTTCGCGCACCAGTTCGCTCAAATGCTGCAGCTTGGCTTCCAGCGCGTGGATGCGGTTCTCGGCGTCCTGCACTTCCTGGCGCGCCAGCACCATCTTGTCGCGCGCCTTCAGCGCCTCGCTCTGCACCAGCCGGGTTTCCTTGAGCACTTCGTCGAGGATGTTGTTGAGCTCGGCGATATTGTCGGCCTTGCTGATCTTTTCCGAATAGCCGCCGATCTTCTCGTGGAAGTCGCCGGTCGAGGCCGCCACTTGGCCGAGGCGGTCGATAAAGGTCATCATCATGTTCTTGACGGTGAGCTTGACGTCCGACAGGCTGTGCTTGAGCTGGCCCTGCTTGTAGATCACTTCCTTCAGGCTGCGCGTGGCTTCCTCCAGCGCGCGCACGTCGATCGGGCCGGTGATCAGGTTCTGCACCGATTCGATCTGGCCGCGCAGCCAGCTGTCGTCGTCGAGCAGCTCGCTGACGTTTTCCAGCAGCAGCTTGAACAGGCGCAGCAGCAATTCCTGCTGCTCGCCGCTGTCGCCGCCGCGCAACTCGATCTGGTAGCACAGCTGCTTGAGCCGCAGGGCGATCTCGGCCAGCGCCTCCTCGCTGTGGGCCAGCTTGGTGGCCGCGCCCAGCGATTCGGCCTCGGCCACCAGCACCGGCGCGCCCGACAGCAGCGACGCCACGGCAAAGGTCAGGGTGCGGCTCAGCAGGTCGCGCAGGGTGCGGCTTTGTTCGTCCTCGGGCAGCAGGCCGGCCACTTCGATGCCGCCTTTCTTGCCGACGAAGTGTTTTTCCACCAGTTGCGACAGCGCCTTGGCATAGCCCTCCCAGTCGCGCGACTTGACGGCGCGGTTGAAGCGGCGGCCGAAGTCGGCCAGGTCGCCGGTGTTTTCGGTCAGGCGGGTGGCGAACTGGCTGAGCACCGATTCCGGGCCGGGATCGGCCGCGCCTATCGGGGCTGCCGGCGCGGCGGCGACGCCGGCGATTTCATTGTAGATGTCGCGGTAAGCTTCCGGCGTTGGCGCGATGCGGCGCACGGCCAGGCGCTTGAAGGCCTCGCGCGCGATCTCGGCCGGATTCTGCTCGGGAGTGGATGGTTTGCTGGACATCAGATACGGCCTCGTAAAGGTTTGTTCATTAAACCATAATAAGTCCGGGCGCCGATCGGCATAGCTTGAATAAAAGGCCGGAAGGCATCTTTCATTAGGGCATCAAGCGTAGGCAAAGCGGCAAGCGCGCGGCGGGCGCCTAGCGAATCGCTATTCTATCAGCTGGTTTTTGATGGCGTAATGGGTCAGTTCCGCGCTGTTTTTCAGCTTCATCTTGACCAGCAGCCGGGCCCGGTACTCGCTGACCGTCTTGACCGACAGCGACAGTTCCTTGGCGATCATGCCCACCGTCTTGCCGGAGGCGATCATGGTCAGGGTCTGGTATTCGCGGTCGGACAGGCTGTCGTGCGGCGGCGCCTCGTGGTCCTCGCCGACGTGGTTGGCCAGTTCCTGCGCCAGCGCCGGGCTGATGTACTTGAGCCCGCCTGCGACCTGGCGGATCGCCGTCACCAGCTCGCGCGGCGCGCTCTGCTTGGTCAGGTAGCCGGCCGCGCCGGCCTTGAGCGAGCGGATCGCGTACTGGTCCTCGCGGTGCATGGACAGCATCAGCACCGCCAGCTCCGGCTTTTCCTTCTTGATCTGCTTGAGCACCTCGATGCCGCTGCGGTCGGGCATCGAAATGTCGAGCAGCATGACCTGGCAGTCGGACTTGCGGAACAGCTTGATGGCGTCCAGGCCGTTTTCCGCCTCGCCGGCGACGACGATGTCGCGCGTCTCGGCCAGGATTTGTTTCAAGCCTTCCCGCACGATGGCGTGGTCGTCGGCGATGAAGACCTTGATGATGGCTTTTTCTGACATGCGGGTCTCTGTTTCCTCTTTTTACTATTTTTTACTTTATTTGCTATTTCACAGCAGAAATGTTTTCACCCGCTATTGTAGCGCCGGCGGCGGCCGCGATGAGGGTCGCGCGCTCGGTTTCGCGCTTAATTTTGATCGCCACCACGGTGCCGCCGCCGGCCGCGTGGCTCAGCGCCAACGTGCCGCCCAGCGCGCGCGCCCGTTCGGCCATGCCGCGCAGGCCGAACGAGGCCGGTTTGGCGCGGTCGGCCTGGCGGATGCCGCTGCCGTTGTCGCTGATTTTCAGGCTGATGTGGTGCCGCAGCCGCGCCAGCTTGACGCTGACGCGGGTGGCGCCGGCGTGCTTGGCGATATTGGTCAGCGCCTCCTGGGCGATGCGGAACAGGGCGGTGGCCTGGTCGTTGTCGAGATCGATCTCGCGCTGGTTGGCGTTGAAGCTGCAGGCGATGCCGGTCTGTTTTTCGAATTCCTTGACCTGCCATTCCAGCGCCGCCGCCAGGCCCAGGTCCAGCAGCGCCGGGCGCAGGTCCAGCGAAATGCGGTGCACGGCGTCGATGGTGCGGTCGACCAGGGCGTCGACGTAGTCGGTTTTTTCGCGCAGCGCCGGGTAGTCGCCCAGCTCGTGCAGGCGGGCCGCCAGCATGGCGACCGCCATCTTGATCGCCGTCAGGTTGCCGCCCAGCTCGTCGTGGATCTCGCGCGCGATGCGGCTGCGCTCCTGTTCCTTGACCCGTTCGGCGTGCGCGCTGAGCTCGGCCAGGCGGGCGCGCGAGTGGCGCACTTCCAGCTGTTCCTGCTTGCTCTCGCTGATATTGGTCATGATGCCGTCCCAGCGCACCGCGCCGTCGGCCAGCGCGTGCGGCGTGCAGCGCAGGTTGATCCACTTGACGTCCTTCCAGGCGTCGACCCAGATGCGGCCCTCCCAGTTCCAGCTCCACAGCGCGGCCGCCGAGGCTTGCATGGCGTCGACGTAGGACTTGCGGTCGTCGGACAGGATCAGTTCGAGGAAGCGGGCGGGGTGCGCGCGCAGTTCGGCCGCCGGCAGGCCCAGCAGCGCCTGGCAGCCGTCGCTCAGGTAGGGGAAGGAGACGCTGCCGTCGGCGTGCAGCACGAACTGGTAGACCAGGCCGGGCGTGTTGGAGACGATGGCGTCGAAGCGGGCGCGCACCTGTTCCAGTTCGTCGGCCAGGGCCGTGCTGTCGGGGTGGGGGAGGGAGGCTGCGCTCATGGTAATCGTATAAATCGTATAAAGGGTTAGCGGGCGCGCCAGCGGGCGCGGAAGCGCCGCAGCAGGCGGCGGAAGCGCGCCATCCAGCCGCGCGGCGACGGCACGGCGTGCTGGCGCCAGTGGCGCCAGCGTTTGGCCAGCGCGCTCAGCTGGCGCCAGGCGCGGGTGGCGCGCAGCCGTTCGACCCAGCGCTCCTTCAGCGCCAGGAAGCAGTGCAGCAGCCGGGCGAACCAGACGATGGTCATCAGCACTGGCCGCGTCAGCAGGAAGATGCGCGCCACCGCCGCCGCGCCGATGAGCTTGGCCAGCACGATGACGAGCAGGCCCAGCAGCGCGTGGCCGTGCGCCATCGCCCACAGCGCCAGCAGCTTGACCGGGAACAGCAGCATGGCCGGCAGCACGAACAGCGCCAGCGCCGCGTGCGGGCCCAGCGTGCAGATCCAGGCCTCCAGCCGGTGCAGCGGCGGCCAGGAAGACAGGCGGCGCAGCACGCGCATGCCGACGTCCCACAGCCAGTCTTCCAGCAGCAACAGCAGGGCCGCCAGGTAGACCAGCGGGGCAAACAGCGAGCGGAAAAAGCGGTGGAAGGGTTTCATCGTCTCAGCGTTGTTCTGTGGGCATCATCATACGTGAAGCTTCGCGCTCGCGGGGAAGTGGTCACCCACGAGAAATTAAGTTCCAAATAACTAATTTAAGCAATGTTTCCATGGTAATATTTAATTAGTTTCTCATTGGAAATTATTTTTTGCCAAATACATTTAGGAGTTCGCATGAAGACATTGAGCTACACCCGTTGTGCCGGCGCCATACTGGGTTTGACGATTGCGGCATGGGCCTCGGCCATGCCAGCGCCCATTATTTCCTATCTACAACCGCTGGGCGCTGCTGCCGGGAACCTTTCTGCGGTCACCATCAGTCCGGATGGCCGGTATCTGGCATTTCGGCAGGACAATCCGACCGGTACGACCAGCGATATCTATATTTATGACCGAACTACCGGTGCGACGATTCAGGCTAACCAGAAGATTGGCGGCGGCGCTCCCGTGAACGCCAAGTGCGACTTGCCGGTCCTGAGCAATGAAGCCTTGTACGCGGTGTTTGTTTGTAACGGGTTGCAGATGGGCGTACCTGGTAGCGAGTTGAAATATGCCGGGCAATCGTATTTGGTGTATGACCGTCTGAAAAACAAAACCGAGCTGGTAGCGCAAGGCTCCGTCAACGCCATCATAGACCTGAGCAATCCGATCGGCCTCAGTCTGGACGGGAAATATGCGGCTTTCCGCACCCGGAAAGTTCTCGCTAACGGCAATGGCTCGTACACGCTCACGATCAGGAATATGGTGAATAAAGCGGATCAGGTAACCGCCGCGACATCAACCTATGTCGGCCAGCAGCTGGTACCGCTGAGCGTCAGCCAGGATGGTCGCTACGTGTCTTATTCGGGCAGGGCCACGCCTTACAGTGTCTTTAATGACTTGGCGGTGTTCGACAAGGTCACAGGTGTGACCGAAGTGGTCAACGTGAGCCCGACTGGGGTGCACAGCAATGGCAGCGAGGCCGAAGTTGCGATGAGCGCTGATGCTAATTTTGTCGCATTTGGTTCGGGTGCGACTAATCTGGTCACCAGTCAAGGAGGGGCCACCCGCGGCGTTTTTTTGCGGGACCGCAGCACCGGAAAACTTGAACTGATCAGCGGAACTGCGGTGGCGACGTTCGGCGGCGTATCGTTAAGCGCCAATGGCCGGTATGTATCCTACTTTGGCAGCGGTAACTTGTACGTCTACGACCGCCTGACTAAAAAAATTCGTAGCGCCGCCGCACCGTATAGCGCGGCGATGCGGGTTAGCGCAGATAACCGCTATGTGGTCTCTCAGGTCAACCAGATGCCTAGCGGACCCGGGCGCGGCATCATGCTGATCGACTTCGGCGCGCGGCCCGGTCTGAATCTCTCCGCCAGCGCTTTGTCCTTGACGGAAGGCGGCATTGCCGGCACCTATACCGCGGTGCTTGCGCAGGCACCGGATGCCGACGTCAACGTAGCGCTGTCGGCTGATACGCAATTGACCCTGGCGCGTCCACAACTGACCTTTACGCCGGACAACTGGAACCAGCCGCAAGTCGTCAGTGTGCAAGCGCCGAACGACGGGATTGCACAAGGTCTGCATAGCGGCGCCGTGACCAACACGGTGAGCAGCAGCGATGTCGAATACACCGTCATCAAGCCGGTCAAGGTAACAGTCGCCATCAACGACGCGGTTATTCCGACCATCGTGGCGCCGGCGCCGGTCTGGAGTCAGCCCGAGCTGCCGCTGACGGGCACGGCGGCGCCTGGCGCCACGGTCATGCTGACGGCAACCAACCAAAGCACCGGCTGGCTGACTTCGGTGAGCACGGTCGCCGATACGCAAGGAAATTGGAGTTATGTTCTGACGGACCTGACCACCGGCATGATCGAATTCGACGTGCAGGCCGATGGCATACATGGTGTGCCGCAGACCATCACCGTCGCGCTGAAGCTGTAGCTGAACGCACTGTCGGCGGATTTATGGGCGAGGGCTAAGCACCCCGTCCACCGCCGAAGCCGTTACAATAGCCCGCATGAACAAAGCATTTGTCAAAGAGTCGGACCAGGACGACGACGAGGAAGCCGCGGCGCTCGCGCTGGCGATCCCGGCCGGGTCGAAGAACTATATCCGTCCCGAAGGTTATCAGCGCATCAAGGAGGAGCTGTTGCAGCTGATCGACGTCGACCGGCCGGAGGTGGTGCGCATCGTGCACTGGGCCGCGTCCAACGGCGACCGCTCGGAAAACGGCGATTATATCTACGGCAAGCGGCGGCTGCGCGAGATCGACCGCCGCATCCGCTTCCTGACCAAGCGCATGGATTCGGCCGCCATCGTCGACCCCAGCGTGCACCACGGCAGCGACCAGGTGTTCTTCGGCGCCACGGTCACCTATTGCAACCAGCTGGATGAAACGCGCACCATCACCATCGTCGGCATCGACGAGCTCGATCCGCTGAACGGCAAGATCAGCTGGGTGGCGCCGGTGGCGCGCGCGCTGACCAAGGCGCGCGAAGGCGACGTCATCACCTTCCAGGCGCCGCACGGCGTGGAGGAGCTGGAAATCCTCGAGGTGACGTATCCGGCCCCGGCTGCCGATTAGCCTACGCCGCTGGGCTTGCTTGCTGGCGCTGCTGTGCTGGCAGACGCAGGCGGCGGCGCTGGATCGCTACGTCATCGACCTGAACTCCAGCAAATCCGATTATAACGACAGTCACATCCAGCGTCTGCTGACGGCGGCACTGGAGGCTTCGCGCGCCAAGTACGGCGCTTACGAGTTGAAGATCTCGACGCTGCGCGTGCAGCGCGACCGGTTGATGCTGGAGATGATCAGCGGGCGCGACGTCAACCTGAGCGCGCAGGTGACATCGCTGGAATGGGAGCGGAAGCTGATCCCGGTGCGGATACCGGTGGACAAGGGGCTGTCGGGCTACCGCATCGCATTGATCGACGGCCGCGACCAGGCGGAGTTCTCGAAGGTGCGCACGCTGGCGCAGCTCAAGGCCAAGAGCCTGGGGGCGGGGCGGCAGTGGAGTTCGACGGCGGTGTTGTTGCAGTCCGGCTTCACGGTGCAGACCGGCGCGACCACGTCGGGCCTGCACCGCATGCTGGCGGCGCACCGCTTCCAGTACTTCCCGCGCTCGATAGACGAGGCGCTGTTCGAGCGCGAAGAATATGCGGCGACGTTCCCGCAGCTGGCGGTCGAGCGTAGTCTGGCGATCTACGTGCCGTTGCCGCGCTACTTCTTTGTCGGCGGGCCGCCGAGGCTGGCGCAGCGCTTGGAGTATGGCCTGCAGCAGCTGATCGCGGACGGCCGCTTCGACCAGATCTTCCATCAGTTTTACGACGGCCTGATCGAGAAAGCGGGGCTGCGTTCGCGCCGCATCTTCAGGCTGGACAATCCATTGCTGTCGCCGCAAACGCCGTTGGCCAACAGCGCCTATTGGTACGATCCGTTCAAATAACACGGGGGTCAAGTCCTGAACCTTCCCCTCAAATTTCTTGTAAACATTTGAGGAAGCTGTTAACTTTCTATCTTAAAAACGGCGCATGCAT
>NZ_JBWKQE010000011.1:11206-220532 GCF_059418605.1 Duganella sp. GW821-FHT07G03 | reverse complement strand
TCACCATCGCTCTTGGCGAGCTGAGATCGTTAATCGCTATCTTCAAAATTTGAGGGGAAGGTTCAGGACTTGACCCCAGGTTTAATGCGACCAGAGACGGACCTGGCCTTGTAGCGAAACCGTGCCGTTGATGTTGAGGCTGCCCAGGTTGCCGGTGACCGGCGCGTTCGGATCCGTCTGCACGCTCAGCGATTCGAAGCCGAAGTTGGTGTAGCGTACATAGCCCGGCAAGCCGACGGCGATGTAGTCGCCGCCGCCGTCGGAGCGCGTCTGCACGCCCAGGCTGACGGCGAACATGTCCACCATGCCGCGCACATTCTTGAACACGATGTAGCGGTTCTGCCCGTCGCCATTGAAGCCCAGCGACAGCCGGCTGTCGCTGACCGCCCCCACCAGGGTCGGATCGTTGAGCGAGATGTGCGCCGCGAAGCTGATGCCGTCCTGGCCGCTGACCTGCGACAACTCGTGGTCGTCGAGCGCCTGCAACGGCCCGCCCTGCGCCACGCCGGCCGCCAACAGCAGCGATAAGCACAGTGCGCGCGCCATCAGTGCTTGAACTTTATGTCGAGGTACTGGATCTGGATCGAGCCGATGCGCGACGATCCCAGGTCCACCGTCGCCTGCCCCGGGCTGACGAAGGAAATATTGTCGACCACGATGCCGCCGGCCGGCGCCACGCCGCTGCCGTAGCGCGCATCCGGCCAGTCGATGCCGATGTGCAGGCGTGGCCCGGTCTCGTCGGTCAGCGCGTTGATCACCGCCGGCTGCGACGCCACATTGGCCAGCATCCACGGCGTGTTGTTGAACACGCCGTTGCCGTCGACGCCGCCGATGTGCACGCCGCTCAGCACCATCGCCTCGGTGGCGTCGCTGCGGCCGCGCGGCTGGAACGACAGCTGGCCGATATCCATGCGCAGCGCGGCGCCGAAGGCCACGCCGTCGTTGACCTGCGGCGTGGAGAACTGCAAGCCGCCGCCGGAAAACACCAGGTCCTTGACCACCACGCTGCCCTGCTCGCGCGTGACGCCGTCGGCCGTCACGCCCCAATCGTAGGTGGCCTGCCAGCGCTGGTCGGCGTTGGTGTTCAGGGGAAAGGCGATGTTGATCACATCGGCCAGGCCGGGCGCGCCGGCCACGATGTCGAGTTTGTAGGGATCGGAAAACGGCAGCGGATTGTCGCTGCGCGCGGCGCTGAATTTTTCCACGTACAGGCTGGAACCGATCGGCGTGGTGTAGGTCACGCGCGCGTCGCCGCTCATGGCGAAGCCGTTCAAGTCGAAGCTGACGCCGTCGCGCCCGCGCACCGTCGACAGCGCCGCATCGGTCAAGGGCTCCATCGCCGGCGCCGGCGCGCACACGGCGGCCAGCAGCACCAGCCAGCAAGCGCGCGCGGCCCTCATCAGCGGCCCTTCGGCAGATTCGGCGGCACCAGGCCGCTGGTGTTGAGCGCTTGCAGCTTGTCGCGCCAGTTCAGCCAGATGCCGGCCTGCGCCGCATCGGACGCCGGCACCCCGGCGGCGCTGGGGAATTGCACGCCGGTCTTCAACACGGAGATCCAGAAATCGCGGCTCGGTCCGGCGGCATCGCCGGCCGTCACGCCGCCCAGCTGCGCCAGCGACAAACAAGGCGCGGTGCAGCCGCCGTCCCAGCGCTTGCCGCCCAGCGCATCGGTGTGGCTATCGAGCGTCACCGCGCTGCCGTCGGCCGCCAGGCCGCTGACCTTCATCGAGCCCGACAGGCTGTTGATCTTCAGGCCGATATCGCCGCTGATGCCTTCAAAACCGAAGCGCATGCCGACCGCCTCGCGCGAGGCGCCGTCGGCCGCGTTCTTGTAGACGAATTCAAAATAGGGATTGCTGATGTGGACCAGGCGCTGCGCCTCGGTGCCATCGCTGCGGCCGAACTGCAGCAGGCCGATATCGAGGTCGGCGCCGGTGCCGTTGCGGGCGGCGTAAGTGTATTCGCCCAGGCGCATATTGCGCAGGTTGGCGCTCAGCGTGATGTCGGCGTCCAGCGCGACCTTGCTGAAATCGAAGCCGCCCAGGCTGGTGTTGCTCAGCGCGACCAGGCCCTGTCCGCGCGTGTTGGACAGTTCTTCTTCGCTCAGCGCTTGCATTTGCGCCGACGCCGTCAGCGTGCAGCAGGCCAAGGCCGCGCACAGCCACAGCGAACGCAGGAAATAGAGGGGGCTCATGATGTGGGAACGGCAGCCGCGGGCGCGGCCGCCGTTGCTCGACTGATTAGTGAGCGAAGATCCAGACGGTGGTGCCGCGCATGTCGATCTGGTTCATCGCCACCGAACCGAACGATGCATTGCTGTTGCCCATCTTGATCGCGTCGACCGACACGTTCAGGTAGTGGCCGTCAGCAACCACGCTCGCTGGGATGGCGATCTGCACGACGTCGCCGTTGCTGGCGGTGTAGAAGCTGCCTGGGTTGGTCACGCCGGCGGCGCCAGCGGCCTGCAGGAAGGAGTTTTTCGACAGGATGTCGATGTTAGCGGCGATCAGACCGTTAACTTTGATGCCGTTGAAGCTGACCGAACCGCCACCCAGGCCGTTCGCGTCCAGCGCGTCGGTGTCGGTGTAGGTGAAGGATGCGATTTTGATGTTCAGGTTGGCAGCGATCGACACGCCGTCCTGGCCGCTAACGGTGCTCAGTTCTGCGTCCTGGATCGGGGTCATGGCCGATGCCGAGAAGGCCAGGGTTGCCAGGGCTGCTGCTACTGCGGTTTTGATGAATTGCATGTGCTGTCTCCGTGAGGTTTTGGTCTAGGTATTTGTGTTTTTTTCAATGCTGCGTAACCATCTTAGGGCTACGCTGTTGCAAGCGTCCAGCTTGCCGCGCTGACTTTTCAGGCCAAGCTACAGACCCTGCGAGCCAGCGCGGACAAGGCTGGATTAGTGCGCGAAGATCCAGACGGTGGTGCCGCGCATGTCGATCTGGTTCATCGCCACCGAACCGAACGATGCATTGCTGTTGCCCATCTTGATCGCGTCGACCGACACGTTCAGGTAGTGGCCGTCAGCAACCACGCTCGCTGGGATGGCGATCTGCACGACGTCGCCGTTGCTGGCGGTGTAGAAGGTGCCTGGGTTGGTCACGCCGGCGGCGCCAGCAGCCTGCAGGAAGGAGTTTTTCGACAGGATGTCGATGTTAGCGGCGATCAGGCCGTTAACTTTGATGCCGTTGAAGCTGACCGAACCGCCACCCAGGCCGTTGGCGTCGAGCGCATCGGTGTCGGTGTAGACGAAGGAGTCAATCTTGATGTTCAGATTGGCAGCGATCGACACGCCGTCCTGGCCGCTGACGGTGCTCAGTTCTGCGTCCTGGATCGGGGTCATGGCCGATGCCGAGAAAGCCAGGGTTGCCAGGGCTGCTGCGATTGCGGTTTTAACGATTTGCATTTTTTATCTCCGGGTTGTGATTGAAATTTTTTGTCCGCGTTCACGTCCTGCAGGCCGTCCCCAAGCTCCGGGTAGGAGCTGCGGCGCACTGCCTGGTACCGTGAAAATCTTAATATTTGACTATTAATTGAGTCCATCATAGGAGTCGCTCACGACGCCGGTCCAGCATGTCGCGCTGACTTGCAAAGCCAACGACTTGGCCTAGGGAGCCATGCAGAGTGAGGACGGGAGTGTGGTCGTTGTTGCACGCTTGTTGTCAAATAGTTGCGCCTGGCGAGCCGGCCAGTAGCATAAGTTCGACCAAAAATATCTAGAGTCACAGCTCTAAAAAAACAGATGCTCGGTTTTGCCAAACCATGCGTTAATTAATTACTAGAAAAGAAAGACGTGTTGTCGCCTTAATAAAGCACGACCGTTCTAATTACAAATACTGGAGACAAGATGAACCCAACAGCGGGGCGCCCGACGCCTCTGGGCGCAGCCTACGCCCGCAGTTTTTTCCGCCAGTGCCGCCAGCATTTTTACCGCGCGCGTAGGGGCACGCTCCCGCGCATGGCGCGCGCCGCGCGCGAGGGCTGACGCCATGCTGATGATCCTGTTGACCGTGATCGCCGCCGTCATCGGCGGCGCCGGCGTCATGTCGCGCCACGAGCCGCTGGACCGCCCCAAGGGCCAGTACGAGATGCCGCAAGCCCGGCTCGGCGGCGGCGCCTACGTGCAATCGGTGACGATGGAGCCGTTCTCCGAACTCAAGTACAAGCACATCGTGCGCCAGGCCTTCGACTTCAGCTGCGGCTCGGCCGCGCTGGTCACCATCCTCAACTACCACCTGGGCGTGATGGTCAACGAGCAGCAGGCCATGGAAGGCATGCTCGACAAGGGCGAGAAGGAAAAAATCATCGAACGGCGCGGCTTTTCGCTGCTCGACATGAAGCGCTACGTCGGCTCGCTGGGCATGGCCGGCGCCGGCTTCAAGGCCGAGATCAAGGACTTGATGACGCTCACCGAACCGGCCATCGTGCCGATCGACTACGCCGGCTCCAAGCACTTCGTGGTGCTGCGCGGCATCCGCGACGGCGTGGTCTTCATCGCCGACCCGTCGGCCGGCAACATCGTGTTCTCGGTCGAGGAGTTCGCCCGCTGGTGGGACAAGAACACCCTGTTCATCATCTCCCCGGCCAAAGATCAAGCACCGGTGGCGCAGTTGGCGCTGACCGACCAGGAACTGGGCGTGGCCGACATGGACCGCGTCACCGGCAAGGGCCGGCAGGACGGCCTGTCCAACTCGGCCCAGCAGTTGCTGCGCGCCGTCAACTCAGGCGCCGCCGGCACCTGGATGCATCGCAATTAACCCTCAGCAGCGCCACTACTCTTCAAGGATGACCAAGATGATTTTCCGTACCCTGCCTATCGCCGCAGCCATTGCCGCCACCCTGCTGGCGCTGCCCGCTGTGGCGCAACAGACACCGCCGGCGGCCAGCACCCCGGCCGCCGCCCCGGCCAGCGCCGACGCCGCCCGCGACGCCCTGGCCAAGAAGGAAGGCGAAGGCGACCAGAGCGCGCTGCTCAAGCAAACCCTGACCGCCGTCGACAAGCAGTACTCGATGATCCGCCGCAACCAGCTGTCGGTCACCTACGACCTGACCTACGCCTACGTCGGCGAGGAACGCATCGTCACCGACCTGGCCAACGGCAGCACCACCCTGTTCAACATCGAGAACACCAGCTCGCACAGCGTCACCAACACCTTCTCGGCCGACTACGGCCTGCTCGACAACGTCACCGGCAACGTCACCCTGCCCTTCATCTCGCGCTACTCGGACAACAACCTGTCCAACGGCGTCTCCAACTCGCTGGGCGACCTGCTGCTGGGCGCGCGCTGGCAGCCGTTCGAGGCGCACCGCGACACCCCCAACCTGACCGTGACCAGCAACGTGCGCCTGCCGACCGGCCGCAGCCCGTTCAAGATCATCTCCGGCAGCGGCGAGGCCACCGGCAGCGGCGTCGGCGCCCTCACGGCCGGCCTGAGCGTCAACAAGATCGTCGACCCGGTCGCCTTGTTCGGCTCGCTGAACTACACCGCCAGCCTGCCGGCCAAGCACCTGTGGCAGGTCAACGGCAGCCGCATCCTGACCCGCGTGGCGCCGGGCGGCACGCTCGGCTTCGGCATGGGCTTCGCGTATGCGCTGTCGTACGGCATTTCCACCACGATCTCCTTCCAGGAAGCGATCTCGGCCGGCTCCAAGCTGCGCTTTGCCGACGGCCTGGAAGCCAAGACCCATATGCAGACTTCCAGCATCCTGAACATGGGCCTGGGCTACCGCATCTCGCCCAAGACCACGGTCAATATGTCGGTCGGCATCGGCCTGACGCCGGACTCGCCGAACATGACGGTGAGCATGAACATCCCGCTCAACTTCTGACGGCGTAGCGATCCATGAGCCCGTCCAGTCCCGTCCACGCGCGCCGCCGCGCCACCGCCGCCGCGGCCGCGGCCCTGTGCGCGGCGCTGTGCCCGCTGTCGGCGCAGGCCGCGCTGACCGAGAACCTGACCACCAGCGTGGTCGCCATGTCGCTCGGCAACGCCGTCACCGCCGACCCGCCCGGCGTCGCCTCGATCCACTTCAACCCCGCCGGCCTGGCGCGGCTGACCGGCGACGGCGAGAGCATCCACAACTTCGTGGCCTCGATCCGCACCGCGGCCAGCTTCACGCCGGGGCCGAACTTCGACATCGGCGGCTGGAAGGACGACCCGATCTCCAACACCCGCACCGGCCCGGTGCGCCAGGTGATGTACGTGCCCGGCTACGGCATGCCCGGCTGGCGCCTGCCGGCGGTGGCCGTGCCCGGCATCGGCATGTACTGGAACAAGGCCGGCTCGCCGTGGACCTTCGCCACCGACAGCTATATGTCGCAGGCGATGAGCCTGGACCGCACCACCGATCCCAACGACCCCGGCCAGTACCAGGGCCGGCAGGAACAGATCCAGCGCCTGGTCTATCTGTCGCCCTCGGTCGGCTACAAGTTTTCCGACACGCTGCGCTTCGGCGTCGCCATCCCGATCGCCCACGCCGCCTTCGTGGTCGACACCAATATGCGCTTCCCCAACGAGCTGCTGGGCGTGTTCGGCCAGCTGCAAAAGGGCTGGTGCCCCGAAAACGGCGGCAACATCATCGACGTGCTCGGCTTCGGCGTGTGCGGCGGCGGCAAGGACGGCATGGTCAGCCCGTTCAAGAAGGCCGCCAATATGCGGCTGGAACTGACCGCCCCGTTCGACCCCACCATCAACCTCGGCGTGCTGTGGGAACCGCGGCCGTGGCTGGCGCTGGGCGCGGTCTACCAGGGCGGCTCCAAGACCCACTACACCGGCAACTACCAGTTCGACACCGAGCCGATGTTGCGCAACTTCGTGCGCGGCATGAACGCCTCGCTGCTGGGGCCGATCGCCGGCGCCGTGCTGGGCTTCCCGACCTCGATCCCGGCCACGCAGAAGGGCAATATGAGCGCCATCATCCCCTTCCCTTCGCACCTGCAGCTGGGGATCAAGCTCAAGCCCATCCGCTACGCCCAGCTCAACGTCGACGCCAGCTACGCCCGCTGGAGCGAATGGGACGCGCTGCGCTTCCAGTTCGACCAGAGCGTCAAGCTGCTGGAGGTGGCGCGCTTGTACGGCATTCCGGATTCGACCAAGCTGGTGATCCCGCGCGGCTACAAGAGCGTGATCAACCTGGCCTACGGCCTGCAGCTGTTCCCGATCGAGAAGCTGGCGCTGCGCTTCGGCTTCGAGCCGCGCAAGACCTCTATCCCGAACGACAAGATCGACTTGCTGGCGCCGCTGCCCAACACCAAGCTGCTGAGCGCCGGCCTGAGCTACAAGATCAGCAAGAACATGGAAGTCAGCGTCACCGGCTCCTACCTGAGCGGCAAGTTCGAGGTGCCGGCCAACACCGACTGCAATCTGAACTGCAGCAACTTCCTGAACATCATCTACAACCCCTATGCCGGCCAGAACGTCAAGGGCGACATCCACGTGCGCTATTTTGGTTTTGAGATCAACAAGCGTTTCTGATTTTTTGAGGAGCACAATATGACGACACCCATCACTACCCATTGCAAGCGCGGCCTGATGCTGCTGGCGCTGGCCTCGGCCTGCGCCGGCGCCTATGCGGCCGGCACCGCCCCGGTGCCGCCGGCCAAGCAGGCGCTGATCGACAAGGTGCTGAAGCTGTGGAACCCGGACAACATCGGCCAGCAGATGCTGCAGGCGCCGGTGGCCGACGCGGTGCAACAGGCGCGCGCCATGCTGCAGGGCCGCGCCGCGCCCGACAAGCGCGACGCCGCCATGAACGACATCGTCGGCGAGGCCAAGCAGTTCATGGCCGAGGCCACGCCGATCACCAAGGGCAGCGCCGACAAGCTGATCCCGACCACCATCGCCCCGCTGTTGGCCGAGCGCTACACCGAGGAAGAGCTCAAGCAGCTGATCGCCATCCTCGAGTCGCCGGTCAAGAAGAAGTTCGAAGCGATGCTGCCGGAAATGCAAAAGACCCTGGGCGAAGGCGTGGCCGCCGACACCCGCGCCGTGATCGACCCGAAACTGCAAGGCCTGAAGGAAAAAATCGGCCTGCGCCTGCGCACCGCGGTCACGCCATGACGTACTCCTCCGCCCTGCATCTGGTGCGCGGCGTCAAATCGCGCCTGACCCATTCCGGCGTGGAAGCGGAAGCGCTGTTCGCGCAAGCCGGACTGGACGAAGGGGACGGCCTGGCCTGCGACGCCCTCACGCTGTCCGACAAACTGAGCCACCTGTGGGAACTGGTGGTGGAAAAATCCGGAGATCCGCTGATCGGCCTGAAGATCTCCTCGCCGCACCGGCTCGGCTGGCTGGGCGTGATGGGCCACATCATGCTGGTGTCGCCGACGGTGCAAAGTTCGATCGAGCGCTGCCACGGCCACACCCGGGTCGGCCTGCTGCTGCCCGGCGCGCGCCGCGACGTGCCGCAGCAACGCTACGACTTCGTCTGGTGCGTGCTGCTGCGTTCGCTGCGCTGCGCCGCCGGCCGCGACGACATCGCCCCGGTGGTGGTCGAATACACCTTCCCGGAACCGGCCAACGCCCACGTGTATGCAGAGACGTTCGGCTGCCCGGTCAAGTTCTCGATGCCGCACAACGTCATGGAGTTTTCCGACACCGACCTGGTGATGGCGCTGCCGTCCAATCCGCCGCTGGTGCCGGGCAGCGGCGAACGGGTGCTGGCCACCCTGGCGCGCGCCGAGCCGCCGACCTTCAGCGCCAAGGTGCAGGGCCTGCTGGCCAGCCTGCTGCCGAAAGGCCCGCCGCACCGCGACGACGTCGCCGCCCAGCTGATGATGAGCGAGCGCACCCTGCAGCGCCGCTTGTCCGAGGAGGGCACCAGCTTCACCAACCTGGTCGACGACACCCGGCGCGAGCTGGCGCGGCAGTCGCTCAGTTGCGGCGAACTGTCGCTGAAGATGCTCAGCTTCCAGCTGGGTTTTTCGGAACCGAGCGCGTTCTACCGGGCCTGCAAGCGCTGGTTCGGCATGGCGCCGTCGGACATCGTGCACATGGCGCATCAACCGGGCCCCGAGCCCGAGGCCATGCGCGCCACCACGCCGCGCAAATCGGCATAACAACAAAAAAAGGAGACGGGGCTATGGGATGGTTGTCGAATAATCAAAGCAAGTCGATGCTCGGTCAGCTGCTGGTCAAGCAGAAGCTGATTACCGAAGAACAACTGGCCAACGCGATCGCGCTGCAACGCACCACCGGCCAGCGGCTGGGTGACATCTTCGCCGAGCTGAACCTGATCACCCAGCAGCACATCGAAGAAGCGCTGCGCAAACAGCGCCGCCTGCGGATGGCGGCGGCCATCGCCACCTCCCTGCTGGCGCCGATGGAAACCTACGCCGCGCAAGCGCTGCCGTCGCTGGCGGTGGGCACGCCGGTGCTGCTGAGCAAGGACCAGCGCGGCCTGCAGATCAAGGAGCGGCCGGGCCTGCAAGCCTTGAGCGAAGAGGAACTGGGCGACACCTCGGCCCAGGGCCTCAGCGACGAGGTGCTGCAAGTGGTCAAGCAGGCCAAGCACAACGGGCTGGAAGTGGTGGGCGACATGGCCAAGCTGCTCAATCCGGTGCTGGGTTTCCTGGAGGCCGACACCAGCATGAAGAACGTGGTCTACGATCCGAGCAAGGCCACCGCGACCATCAACAAGGACGGCTCATTGACCTTGAGCCTGCCATCGTCGATCGGCGAGCTCAACTTCAACAACATCCGCGTCAAGGGCACCGAGGGCGCCAGCTTCGGCAGCATCTCGCTCAAGGGCATCGATTTGACGGGCACTTCGATCACGTTGGCCTTCCATCACTGAACGCCGGCGTCCGGCGCGGCCAGCTGCGCCGGCAGCGCCTGCGCCACCTGCGCCAGCGCCCCGGCCCAGTCGCCGGCGGCGGGCTGGCGGAACAGCCGCACCGACGGATACCAGGGACTGTCGGCGCGCCCCAGCAGCCAACGCCAGTCCGGCGCGAACGGCAGCAATATCCACACCGGTTTGCCCAACGCCGCCGCCAGATGGGCGACCGCCGTATCGACAGTCACCACGATGTCGAGCAGCGCCAGCAAGGCCGCCGTGTCGCCAAAGTCGCCCAGCTGCGGGCCGAAAAATTGCACTTCGCCGCGCGCGGCCAGCCGGGCCGCGTCGGCCGGACGCAATTCTTTTTGCACGCACAGCAAGTCGCCGTGGCCGGCCAGCGCCTGCGCCATCTGCGCCAGGGGAATCGAGCGGTTGTGGTCGTCCACATGGCCGCTGCTGCCCGAACACACCAGGCCAATGCGCGGCGCCCGCCGCGGGCCCAGGCGCTGCGCCCAGCGCGCCAGCTGCGCTACGTCCGGCCGCAGATAGGCCGGCGCCGCCGGGATGCTGGCCAGGCCGGTGCGATGGGCCAATGGCAGGCTCATCAGTGGGCAATGGCAGTCGAAGGCCGGCAAGGCCTGGCCCCGCACATACAGGCCGCTGACGCCGGGCAGCTGCGCCATCAGGCCGCGCAACGGCGCCTGCACTTCCAGCAGCACCGTCGCCCCCAGGCTGGCCACCCAGCCGACATAGCGGCAGAACTGGATGGTGTCGCCGTAGCCCTGTTCCGCATGCAGCAGGATGGTCTTGCCGCGCAGGCAGCCGCGGCCCAGCCACAGCGGCTGCGCGAACTGGCGCCGGCCATGCCCCAGCTGCCGGGTATGCCAGCGCCATTCGTATTTGCGCCAGCCCAGCTCCAGATTTCCCAGCAGTAGCTGGCACAGGCTTTCATTGAAATTGGCGCCCACATGCAGCGGGTTGAGCGCCTGCGCGTAGGCATAGCTGTCCAGCGCCTGCGCATGCCGCTGCAGCATGAACTGGACGTTGCCGCGGTTCGACAGCGCGTCGACATGGTCGGGCCGCAACTGCAGCGCCCGCTCGTAGCAGGCCAGCGCGGCGTCGTGGCGGCCCAGCTTTTGCAGCGTGGCGCCCAGGTTGACCAGCACCGGCAAGGCGTCCGGCTTGAGCGCCAGCGCCCGCTGGTAGCTCTCCAGCGCCTGCTGCGGACGCTGCAGCGCGTTGAGGACATTGCCGCGGTTCAGGTGCGCCGGCACGAACGCCGGCCGCAGGACGATCACCCGCTCATAGCTGGCCAGCGCCTCCTCATGGCGTTTGAGCTTGTCGAGCAGCAGCGCCTGCTCGAACCAGGCGCCGGCCAGCCCGGGCTGCTGCGCCAGCAACTGCGCGCACAATTCCAGCGCGCCCCGGTCCTCGCCCTGCGCGCGCAACTGCGCCAGCCGCACCAGCGCCGCCGGCCGCTCGCCGGGCGCGGCGGCGGCGGCCGGCGCCGCCGTGGCCGCGCTCATCGTCCCGCTCCGCCGGCGATCGCCGCCAGCCCGGTACGGCCCAGCACGCCGCCGTCGGCCAGCAGCCGCAGTCGCGCCGAGCGCCATTCGGCCAGGCAGCGCACGCGTTCCTGCATGGCGTCGGCCAGCGCGTTCTGGCCGCTGAGCACCTCCAGCATGTCGGCCGCGCCGCGCTCGTAGCGGCGCTGGGCGCTGGCCAGGGCCTGCTGCGCCGCCGCCAGCAAGTCCTGCGAGGCCTGCAGGTTGTTCAGCGCGGCGGCACTGTCGGCATGGACTTTGACCACTTCCATCAAGACCTGGTGCTCGACGTCGTCGAGTTCGGCCGCGCGCTGCTCGGCCTGGGCCTGGGCGCCGCGCACCTTGTAACTGTGGGCATAGCCATCGAACAGCGGGAAGCTGAGCACCAGGCCCACCGTGTTGACGTGACTGCCCAGCGCGGACGGCGCCTGGCCCGGATAGCCGTTGCGGTAATAATTGGCCGACAGGTCCAGCGTCGGCAAGCCCTCGGCCACGGTGGCGTCGACCCGGCTCTGCGCCGCCTGCCAGCTGGCGCGCGCCGCCGCGATCGCCGGGTGGCCGGCGCGCGCCTGGCGCATCCAGGCGTCCAGGCTGCGGCCGTCCGGCGCCGCGCCGGCGCCGGCGCCGTCATCCTGCTCCTCGGCCAGCGTCAGCTCGCTGTCGGCGGGCGCGCCGATGGCGTAGGCCAGCACCGCCACCGCCTTGCGGTAATTGCCCCAGCAGCGGTTGCGCTCGAGCGTGGTGCGCGCCAGCACGGTGGCCGCCTGCAAGGTGTCGCCCAGCGGCGCCGCGCCGCGCGCCTCGCGCCGCTGGGCGCTGGCCAGCGTCTGGCGCGCCAGCGCCACGCCCTGCTCTTTCGCCTGCCACGCGGCGCGGCTGCTCTGCACGTCGAAATACGCTTGCACGGTGGCCGCCAGCGTCTGCTGCAGCGCCGCCTCGTGCTGGGCCAGCGCCGCCGCCAGCAGCTGGTTGGCGCTCTGGCGGTTGGCGGCGCGGGTGCCGAAATCGAACAGCCGCCAGCTCAGCGCGGCGTACACGGTGTGCGCCGCGCTGCGACTCGACGGCGCGCCCGCCGCCTCGTAGGCGGTGCGGGTGTCGAGCCGGCTGGCGGTGGCCGACAACGTCGGCAGATAGGCGGCGCGGGCCTCGCCCAGCGCGGCGGCCTGGGCCTTGATGCCGGCCCAGGCGGAGCGCAGCTGCGCCTTGTTGGACAAGGCCAGATCGACCGCGTCCACCAGCGCCAGCGCGCCGGCCGGGCCGGCGGCCGGCGGCGCGGCCGGCGCCAGCGGCGCGCTGTCGCCCGGCAGCACGGCGCCGCGCTCCAGCACCGGCGGCCGCGTGCGCAACGGATCGGCCAGCGGCGCGCTGAGCGCGGCGGCCCAGCCGCCCGGCCCGGCCTGCGGCGGGGCGGCTGCGGCCGGCAGCGCCGCCAGCCACAGCACTATCGAGCCGCGCTTAGCGCTCATGCAAGGCCTCGTGCCGGTGCTGCAGCAGCGGCGCCAGCACGTACTCGATGACGCGCCGCTCGCCGGTCTTGACCTCGACCGACACCGCCATGCCGGGCGACAGCGGCATGGCGCCGCGTTCGCCCGCGATGCTGGACCGCTGCAGCATGACCTTGACCGCATACAGCAAGCCGCGCTTGTCGTCGGCGATGGCGTCGCGCGACACCTGGATGACGCTGGCGCCGACGGTGCCGAACTTGGTGTACTCGAAGGCTTCCACCTTGACCTCGGCATGCTGGCCGGGCTGGACGAAGCCGACATCGCGGTTGTCGAGCATGGCTTCCACCTCCAGCGCCTGCGCCGCCGGGACGATTTCCATCAGCGGCTGCGCGGCCGGCACCACGCCGCCCACCGTATGCAGGTTCAGCTGCTGGACCGTGCCGTCGACCGGCGCCACCAGCCGCAGCAGCCGGCTGTGGGCGCCCGCCCGCAGCCCGTCCTGGCGCGCCGCGTCCTCCATCCTGACGCCTTCGCTCAACTGGTCGTAGGCGGCGCGGCGGGTCTCGGCCTGCAGCGCGGCGCGCTGGTGCAGCGCGTCGGCCAGCTGGCCGGCCAGGTCGATCCTGGCCTGCTCCTTTTCCAGCCAGGCGTGGGCCGCCACGTCGTGCTGCGCCAGCAAGGCCCGGTAGTCCTCGGCGCGCCGGGTGGCCAGCGGCAAGTCCTGGCGGCAGCGGGCGATCTCGCCGTCGATGCGCGCCAGCCTGGCCTGGTAATCGAGGTACTGGCCGGCCAGGTGCAATTGCTCGGCCCGCCATTGCGCCGGCGCCGCGCCGGCGGCCGGCGGCCATTGCGGCGCGCGGCCCTGGTCGATCGCGGCGATCAGCGCGCGCGCCCGCGCCGCCTGCAGCGCGCCGGCGTCCTGCTGGCTGGCCGCCTTGTCGTGCTCGGCGTCGCTGGCGCTCGCGTCCAGCTCGACCAGCAACTGCCCCGCCTTCACTTGCTGGCCCTCGACCACATGCAGCGCGCGCACGCTGGCCACATCGACCGAGGCGATGGTCTTGACGCGCTGGCTGGGTATGATCTTGCCGTTGGCGTTGACGATGATGTCGACCTTGCCCAACACCGACCACAGCAGCACCAGCGCGACCAACGACGCCAGCAACAGCGCCGTCAGGCGCGCGGTGGACGAGACCGGCCGCTCCTGCAGCGCCAGCGCCGCCGGCAGGAAGGCCGCTTCCTGCGGCCGCAGCGACATGCCGTCCAGTTCGGCTCGGCGGCGCCAGCTGTCGGCCCACACGCGGCGGTAGCGCCCCAGCAGCGCGGCGGCCGCGCGCCAGCGCTGGCCGCCGCTCACGCGACCTCCCGCGCCGCGCCCGCCGGCGCGGCGGCGCCGCCGGCCTGCAGGCGGTGCAGATGGCTGTAGATGCCGTGCGGATTTTGCAGCAGCGCCGCGTGGCTGCCGCTCTCGGCGATCTGGCCGCGCTCCATCACCAGGATGCGGTCGGCCTCGCGCACCGCCGACAGCCGGTGCGCGATCACCAGCACCGTGCGCCCCTGGCAGATGGCGCGCATATTGTCCTGGATGATGCGCTCCGACTCGTAGTCGAGCGCGCTGGTGGCTTCGTCGAAGATCAGCACCCGCGGGTTGCCGATCAGCGCGCGGGCGATGGCGATGCGCTGGCGCTGGCCGCCCGACAGGCCGGTGCCGTGTTCGCCGACCAGCGTGTCGTAGCCTTCCGCCAGCTCGCAGATGAATTCGTGGGCGCCGGCCAGGCGGGCCGCCGCGATCACCGTCTCCAGCGGCAGCGCCGGATTGCCCAGGG
This sequence comes from Duganella sp. GW821-FHT07G03, assembly GCF_059418605.1. Taxonomy (NCBI): domain Bacteria; kingdom Pseudomonadati; phylum Pseudomonadota; class Betaproteobacteria; order Burkholderiales; family Oxalobacteraceae; genus Duganella; species Duganella sp. GW821-FHT07G03. Next base: position 205,942 of record NZ_JBWKQE010000011.1, on the reverse strand, counting down.
CGATGTTGTCGCGGATGCTGCGCATGAACAGCGTATTCTCCTGCAACACCACACCGATCTGGTGCCGCAGCGAGGCGGTGTCGACGATGGCCAGGTCGTGGCCGTCGACCAGCACGCGGCCGCGGTCGGGCACGTAGAGCCGCTGCACCAGCTTGGTCAGCGTGCTCTTGCCCGAGCCCGAACGGCCGACGATGCCGATCACTTCGCCCGGCCGGATCTTCAGGCTCAGCTGGCGGATCACGTCGGCCGCGTCGGGCCGGTAGCGGAACGACACCTGGTCGAACTCGATGGCGCCGGCCAGCCGCGGCAGGCGGCTCTTCTGGCCCGCCACCTCGGTGCGGGCGTTGAGGATGTCGCCGAGCCGGCTCATCGAAATGCCGACCTGCTGGAAATCGTTCCACAGCTGGGCCAGCCGCAGGATGGGCGCGGCCACCTGCCCGGCCAGCATATTGAAGGCCACCAGCTCGCCTACGCTGAGGCGGCCGTCGATGACCAGGCCGGCGCCGACCCACATGATGGCGGCCGTCACCAGCTTGCTGATCAGGTTGACCCCGCCGCTGGCCACGGTGGCGATATTGCTCGCGCCCAGGCCGGCGGCGACATAGCCGGCCAGCTGGCGCTCCCATTTCTGCTGCCAGCGCGGCTCGACCGCCAGCGCCTTGACGGTGTCGATGCCGCCGATGGTCTCGACCAGGAAGGACTGGTTCTCGGCGCTGCGGTTGAACTTGTCGTTCAGGCGCGCCCGCAGCACCGGCGTCAGCAGCAGCGACAGCAGCAGGTACAGCGGGATCGACACCAGCACGATGGCGGTCAGCGCGGCGCTGTAGCACAGCATCACGCCGATGAACACCACCGAGAACAGCAAGTCCAGCACCAGCGTCATGGCGTTGCCGGTCAGGAAGGAGCGGATGTTTTCCAGTTCACGGATGCGCGCCACCGAATCGCCCACGCGGCGCGCCTGGAAGTAGGCCAGCGGCAGGTTGAGCAGGTGGCGGAACAGGCGCGCGCCCAGCTCGACGTCGATCTTGCTGCTGGTCTGGGCGAACACATAGCTGCGGATCGCCGTCAGCAGCGCCTCGAACACGGTGGCGCAGACCAGGCCGATGGCGATCACGTTGAGCGTCTTCATCGCGTGGTTGACCAGCACCTTGTCCATCACCACCTGGAAGAACAGCGGCGTGGCCAGGCCGATCAGCTGCAGCACCAGCGAGATCAGCAGCACCTCGGCCAGCAGCCGGCGGTATTTGACCACGGCCGGGATGAACCAGCTGAAGTCGAAGCGGGCCAGTTCGCCGGCGCCGCCGGCCTGGCTGGCGCAGAACACCAGCTCGCCCGTCCACCATTGCAGCAGCGTGGCCGTGGCCAGCAGCTGCGGCGCTTCGCCGGGACGCTGGATCAGCACCCGCTCCGGCGCGGCGCCCTCGCCGGCGTCGGCAGTGCCGGCCTGGTGCTTGGCCAGGATGAAGTAGCGGCCCTCCTGGTCGCGCGCGATGGCCGGCAGCGGCGCCTGCGCCAGCCGGCGCGGATCCTGGCGCAGCAGCCTGGCGCGCAAGCCCAGGCTGCGGGCGGCCAGCAGCAGCGCGCTGCCTTCGAGCGGCGCCCCCAGGCCGAATTCATGCTGCAGGGCGGCGGCGTCGGCGGCCATGCCGTGCAGGCCCGCCATCATCAGCAGACAGGCCAGGCCGGTGTCGATGGCCGCTGGCTGCGCTGCGCTTGCTGTACTGACTGCCATTGCTGTTTCCGTTCGTGTGACTGCGGCCCGATCGACGGCGGGCCGGCTGGTGATCTTTTCAGACGGAAATCATATGAGATCCCCGGCAATTAAGAAAATATCAATATTGGCCCTGCAAGCCAAGCACATGGCCTGGCGAGCCAGGCCATGCGCCGGGTGCGCGCCTAGGCGGCCACGGCGTGGCTGGCGCTCAGCAGCGGCCGCACCAGCACATCGTTGGCGGCGGCCACGCCGGTCTGCGCGGCGGCGGCCGGCGCCAGCGCCGCCATCGCCTGCAGCAGCAGCGCCGGGTCCGACGCCAGCGGGGCATACAGCGCGCGGATCGCCGCCACGTCGCTGGCGGCCAGCGTGCGGTTGCCGCTGTTGAGCGCGTACGACTCGATCGAGGCCGGGTCGGCGTTGTCGGCCAGGCCCAGCGCGTGGCCGATTTCATGCAGCAGCACCTGCTCCAGCGTGACCTCGGTGCCGGCGTAGGTCGGCTCGCCGTCGGCGCCGGCCAGCAGCGCCAGCTGTGCGCTGTCCTCGACCGCGATGGTGGTGCCGGCCTGCAGCAGGCCGCCGTCGCTGCGCGCCGTGGTGCTGCCGACCAGGCCGGTGTCGGCGGTGTCGAAGCGGCCGGCGCCGATGCGGATGTCCGAGGACGCCGAGTCCGCCACTTGCTGGAACCGCAGCCCCGACGCCGCGCCCCAGCTGGCGAAGGCCTGCCGTGCGGCAGCCTCGGCCGAGTCGTCCAGAGCGCCGTTGAACGCGCCGCCGGCGCTGGCCAGGCTCCAGCTGAGCACCGGCGTGTTCCAGCGCAGGCCGCTGAACACCGGCGCGCCCGTCGTCGCCGCCAGCGACGACACTTGCGCCAGCTCGCTCAACGCGGTGGTGGCGCCGAGCTGGTTGTCGGCGTTCCACTGGCCGGCGGCGATGGCCGCCAGGTCGCGACCGGCCGCGGCCGCCGCCGCGGCCGGGCTGCCGGCCAGCCCGGCCCAGGCGCTGCCGAGGAACTGGCTGATGTTGTCGAGGATGCCCTCGCCAAAGAAGTCGGGCGCGCCGATCGACGGCACCGCATCCTGGTACGACTGCCAGATGGTGCCCGACATATTGTCCGGTATCGTGAAGTTGCTGCCGATGCCGTTGTTGTTGTTGGTGTCGGACGCATATTCGTTGACGCAGACGTCGTTGGTGCCCAGATTGCTGTTGCTCTCGTTGATCCCCCAGTTGTTGGTGCGGTCGTGGTCGCCGGCGTTGGTGGTGCTGTCGCCCTGGCCGTAGTTGTCGGTGATGTCGCGCGCGCCGGTGACATGGGTCTGGTCGCCCACCCCCATATTGCTGGTCACATTCTCGGTGCCGTACACATTGGTGATATCGCCGCTGCCATAGATATCGTTCAGGTCGTGGCTGCCGTTGACATTGATCACATCGCCGCTGCCGGCCACGTTGAGCTTGTTGTTGCCGTTTTCGGTCAGCGTGTCGTTGTCGCCATTGAGCGAGGCCCAGGCGCCGTCGTTGAGGATGATGCCGGTGCCCTGGCCGTCGGCGGTGCGCCCGCCCACCGTCAGGCCGGCGGCGCCGATGACGTCGCGCACCCCGCCGGTGTTGCCGATCACCAGCAGGTCGCCGGGGACGGCGAAGATGTGGTTGGCGCCGCCGTAGGCCGCCAGGCTGTCGCCGCCGCCCATGGTGATGTAGTTGTTGCTGCCGCTGACGTTGGCTTGCGAATTATCGCCGAGGAAAATGCCGCTGACCGTGCTGTTGGCGGCGTAGCCGGCCAGGCCGTCGGCATTCGCGGTGACGTTGTCGAACACGCCGCCGGTGTTTTTCATCTCGATGCGGTTGCCGCCGCTGCCGCTGGCGTTGCCGGCGATCCCATAGCCGCCGCCGTTGGCCAGCAAGCTGTCGCCATAACCGAGCGAGATGGCGTCGCCGCCGCCGTTGACGGTGACCTGCGAGTTGTCGCTGAGCTGGACAAAGGCGCCGCTGGCGTTGAGCGTGTTGAGCGCGGCCGCCTGGCCGCCATAGATGCCGATCCAGACCGCGTCGCCGGCTTGCGCCGACACCGTGTCGGCGCCGCCATAGACGCCGAAGTTGTCGTTGACGCCGGCGTTGACGGTGTCGTGCGAGCCGACCACGTCGACCCGCGAGTTGTCGCTCACCGCGACGCTGAGGCCGGAGCCGTTGACGCGGTCGATATCGGCGGCGTAGTGGCCGTTGCCGCCGATCGTCACCTGGTCGCCGCTGCTCGCGCTCAGCGTGTTGCTGCTGCCGTACAGGGCGATATTGACGCCGCTGCCGGCGTACACGACGTCGTGGCTGCCGTCGACCTCGACATGGGAATTGTTTTCCACCGTCACCGTCGCGCCGGCGTTGGCGATGACGGTGTCGGTGGCGCTGCCGGTACCGGCCCCGCCGATGGTGACGTTGGCGCCGGCGCCGGCGGTGACGGTGTCGCCGCTGCCGTTGATGGTGACGGTGCTGCCGGCGGCCACCACCAGGGTGGCGTTGCTGAGCGAGAGCGTGCCGCTCAGGTTGATCTCGGCGTGGGTCAGCGGATTGAAGTCTTCCTCGCCGATCACGGTGGCGCCGTTGGTGAACTGCAGATTGAGCTGCTGGCCGCTGCCGTTGTAGTTGGCCAGCGAGGTCTGGATCACGCCGCCGCTGCCGTTGGCGCTGAAGCTGGCCAGGCTCAGCTCCAGCCCGTTGGCGCCGAAGGTCTCCATGCTGAGCTCGGTACCGTTGGCGGCGAACAGCTCCAGACCGGTTTCGACGCCGCCGCTGTTGTAGGTCTTCAAGTCGGTCTCGACGTGGCTCGACGGATTGAAGTCGGCCACGCTGAGCAGCAGGTGGGACGCCGGGTTATAGGTGCTCAGGCTGGTTTCCTGGCCGGCGGCGTTGAACGCGGCCACGCTGGTGGTCTGGCCGCTGTAGTCGAAGGTCGTCAGGCCGCTCTCCACCCCGCTCGCGCTAAAGGTTTCGCTGCTGCTGCGGGAGCCGCCGGAATACAGGTCGAAACTGGTTTCGTGGCCGCTGCCGTCGAAGCGCGCCATGCTCGCTTCTAGCCCGCCCGAGAAACTCTCCAGGCTGGTGGTGTAGCCGGCCGTGTTGAGCGTGGCCAGGCTGGTCTCGACCGAGGCGCCGTTGCCGCTGCCGGGCGTAAAGCTGGCCAGCGTGGTGGCATGGCCGGCGGTGTCGAAGGTGGTCAGCGAGATTTCCTGGCCGGCGCCGTTGAAGTCCTCTTCGCTGGCCTTGATGCCGGCGTTGTAGAGCTTGAGGTCGGTCTGCAGGTGCGTGGCCGGGTTGTAGTCGATCTGGCTGGTGGCGACGCCGCCGCCGTCCACGTAGACCAGGCTGGTCTGCTGGCCGGCCGCGTTGAAGTTGCCGTAGCTGCTTTCCTGGCCGGCGTAGTTATAGTTGATCAGGCCCGATTCCTGGCCGTTGCTGCCAAAGGTCTCGGTGCTGGTCTTGAGCGCGCCCGCATAGGTGTCCAGGCTCAGCTCATGACCGAAGGCGTCGTAGTGCGCCATGCTCGCTTCCTGGCCGCCGCTGAAGCCTTCCAGGCTGGTGGTGTAGCCGGCCGCGTTCAGCGTGGCCAGGCTGATCTCGACCGAGGCGCCGTTGCCGGCGGCCGGGGCATAGCTGGCCAGCGTGGTTTCATGGCCGGCGGTGTCGAAGGTGGCCAGCGAGATTTCCTTGCCGGCCGCGTTGAAGCTCTCCAGGCTGGTCTGCACGCCGTTGCTGAAGGTCTTCAGGTCGAGCTCGATTTTGGTGGCCGGGTTGAAGTCTTCCTGGCTGACGATCTGGCCGCCGGTGTTGATGCCCATCAGGCTGGTTTCCTGGCCGCTGCTGTTGAACACGCCGTAGCTGACTTCGGCGCCGGAGTAGTCATAGTTGACCAGCGCGGTTTCGATGCCGTTGCTGTTCCAGCTGATGCTGGTCTTGCTGCCGTAGTACACCGTGTCGAGGCCGATCTGTTGGCCGGCGTCGGTGTAGGTGGCCAGGCTGGTCTCGGCGCCGTTGTTGTCCCAGTGCTCCAGGCTGACGGTGACGCCCGCGCTGTTGAGCTTGGCCAAGCTGGTTTCCACCGGCGCCCCGTAGCTGGCCGGCACGAAGGTGGCGTAGCTGGTCTCGCGGCCGCTGACGCCGTCGAAGGTTTCCATGGAACTTTCCACGCCCGCGCTGAAGCCCTCCAAACCGATCTCGACGTTGGCGGCGTTGAAGGTCTTCAGGTCGGTTTCAACGTGCGTGGCCGGGTTGAAGTCCTCGATGCTGTTGACATGGCCGGTGGCCGAGATCGCCACGAGGCTGGTTTCCTGCCCGGCCGCGTTGAAGTTGCCGTAGCTGGTCTCGATGCCGCCGGCGTAGGTCATGTAGCCCGATTCGACGCCGGCCGTGGTGAAGGTTTCGGTGCTGGTCTTGCTGCCCATGACGAAGCCGTCCAGGCTGGTTTCATGGCCGTTGCCGTCGTAATGCGCCAGCGTCGCCTCCTGCCCGAAGGTCAGCGTTTCAAACGAGCTGGTGCCGCCGCCCAGGTCGAAGGTGAGCAGCGTGGTTTCCTGCACCGCGCCGCCGCTGCCAGGGGCGAAGGTGGCCAGCGTGGTTTCGTGGCCGCCGGCGTCATAGCTGGCCAGCGACGACTCGACGCCGCCGGTGTAGGTCTCGACGCTGCGCAGCACGCCGTCGGTATAGAGCTTGAGATCGAGGTCGAGGTGGCCGCCCGCGACGAAGTCCTCCTGGCTGACCATCTGGCCGGCCGCGTTCAGCCCGATCAGGCTGGTTTCCTGGCCGGCGCTGTTGAAGTTGCCGTAGCCCGTTTCCAGGCCGGCGCTGTTGTAGGTGGTCAGGCCGTTTTCCAGACCGGTGCTGCTGAAGGTCTCCACCGCATTCTTGTAGCCGCCGCTAAACAGCTCGAGGCTGGTTTCCTGGCCCACCGCGTTGTAGTGCGCCATGCTGGTCTCGGCGCCGTAGGCGAAGCTCTCCAGGCTGGTGGTATAGCCGGCCGGGTTGAGCGTGGCCAGGCTGGTTTCGGTCAGGCCGGCATAGCCGCTGGCGAAGGTGGCCAGCGTGGTCTCGACGCCGTTGGCGTCATACTGCGCCAGCGTGGTTTCGACGCCGCTGCTGTTGAAACTCTCGAGGCTCTTGATGACGCCGTCGGTGCCGAAGGTCTTCAGGTCGACATCGATATGGGTGGCCGGATTGAAGTCCTCCTCGGTCAGCATCTGGCCGGGGTTGCCCGGGGTCACGCCGATCAGGCTGGTCTCCTGGCCGGCACTGTTGAAGTTGCCGTAGCCGATTTCCAGGCCGGCGCTGTTGTAGTTGGTCAGACCGTTTTCCACGCCGCCCGCGCCGAAGGTTTCGGTGGCCGACTTGTAGCCGCTGCTGACATACAGGTCCAGGCTGGTTTCCTGGCCTTGGGCGTAGTGCGCCACGCTCGCCTCCAGTCCGAAGGTGAACAGCTCGAGCGCGACGGTGGTGCCATCCGGGTTCAGGCTGACCATCTGGGTTTCCTGCGCCGTGTTGTTGTAACCGGGGACGAAGCTGGCCAGCGAGGTCAGCTTGCCGCTGACCGGATCGTAGGTGGCCAGCGCATTCTCGATGCCGGCCGGGTTGAAGGTTTCGAAGCTCACTTCGGCGCCGGCGCTATTGAACAGCTCGAAATCGGTTTCGACATGGGTGGCCGGGTTGAAGTCTTCCTGGCTGGTGACGGCGCCGCCCGGCGTCAGCGTGACCAGCCGGGTCTCCTGGCCCGCGCTGTTGAAGCTGGCGTAACTGGTCTCGACATTGTTGGCAAAGGTCATCAGCCCGGCCTCGACGCCGGTCGCGCTGAACAGTTCCGTGGTGGCCTTGCTGCCCATCACAAAGCCGTCCAGGCTGGTTTCGTGGCCACTGGCGTCGAAGTGCGCCAGGCTCGCCTCCTGGCCGAACGTCAGCGTCTCGAACGTGGTGGTGGCGCCGCTGGCGTCGAAACTGGTCAGCGAGGTCTGCGCGACCTTGCCGAAGTTGTCGGGCGCGTAGGTGGCCAGCGACGTCTCATGGCCGCCGGCGTCGTAGGTGGCCAGCGAGTTCTCGACGCCGGCCGAATTGTAGCCCTCGATGCTGACCAGGGTGCCGTTGTTGAACAGCTTGAGGTCGACATCGACATGGGTGGCCGGCGCAAAGTCTTCCTGGCTGATGATCTGGCCGGCGGGATTGACGCCCACCAGGGCGCTTTCCTGTCCCAGGCTGTTGAACACGCCGTAGCTGGTTTCCGTGCCGGCGCTGTTGTAGTTGATCAGCCCGGCCTCATGGCCGCTGGCGTCGAACGTCTCGGTGCTGGTCTTGTAGCCGTTCCACAGGTCCAGGCTGGTTTCATGGCCGGCCGTATCGAACTTGGCCAGGCTGGACTCGCTGCCGCTGAGGTCGAACGACTCCAGGCTGGTGGTGCCGCCGTTGGCGCCCAGCGTGGCCAGCGACGTTTCCTTCAGGCCCATGATGCCGACCGCGTAGGTGGCGTGGGTCAGCTCCAGGCCGGAGGCGGCGTCGTAGGTGTCGAAGCTCTTTTCCTTGCCGGCGGCGTCGAAGCCCTCCAGGCTCAGCAGACTGCCGCTAGCGTTGAACTGCTTGATGTCGAGGTCGAGGTGGCTGGCCGGGTCGAACTCCTCCAGGCCCACCGTCTTGCCGGCCGCGTTCAGCGTCGCCTGGCTGACCTGCTGGCCCAGGCTGTTGTAGGCGCCATAGCCGGTTTCCACGCCGGCCGTGTTGTAGCTGGCCAGTCCGGTTTCCAGGCCGGTGCTGCCGAACGTTTCGGTGGTCGAGCCGCTGGCGTTGAACAGGTCCAGGCTGGTCTTGACGCCGGCGTCGTTGTAATGCGTCATGCTGGTTTCAATGCCATAGCTGAAGGTCTCGGCGCTGGTGGTGACGCCGGCCGCGTTCAGCGTCGCGAAGCCGGTCTGCTCCACGCCGAAGAAGCCCTTGGCGTAGTTGGCGACGTCGATCTCGTGGCCGCTGGCATCGAAGTCCATGAAGAGCTTTTCCAGCCCGGCCGTATCGTACAGTTCCAGCGAGCGCACGTTGCCGCTCTTGTCGGTCGTCTCGTCGCCCAGCTTGTTGCCGACGCCTATGCCGCCGAGCTGGCTGTCGGTCAAGCTGAGCTTGCTCGATCCATCGGGCAGATCGGTCACGGTCAGCTTGTCGCCGCTGGCGGTGGCCGACGCGCTCTTGCCGCCCAGCTGGTCCGGCTGGATATGCAGCGCGTTCAGGAAACTGAGCGCTGCGGCGCCGTTGGCCGCGGGGATCGCCACGCCGTGCTCGTCGAAACTGAACGCGCTCACGGCGATCAGCTTGCCGTCGGGGCCGGCGCCGTAGGAAATCACCATCGGCTTGCCGTTGTCGTTCACTGTCACATTCATCGCCTGCGGCGCGGCGCCGCCGCCGGACAGATAGTTTTCCACCAGCGGGTTGGAGCCAGCCACAGCGATCGGCGCATAGTCGATGGTTCCCAACGGCGTCGGCTGCGCGCCTTCGGTCGGGATCAGCGTCTGTACCTCGTGGTTGCCGGTGTAGACGTCGGAACGCACGCTGCCGTCCGAATTGGTGGTGCGCACGTCCCATTCCAGGCCGGCGTACAGGCTGACATACTGGTCGGGCGTGAGCGCGATGACGGCGTTGGAGCCGCTCAGATGCAGCAGGCCGTAACCGTCGCTCGAGACCACCGAATAGCTGCCGTCGGGACGGGTCGTGATCATTTGACCGGTGGTGGTGTAGGGCGTCACGCCGTCGAGCACGGTGGTCGGAGGCACAAAGGTAACGCTGGTGCCGTCGCCGTAGCGCAGGATGAAGCCGGCGCCGCCGTTCTGCTGGTCGAGCGCGACGCGCAGTCCGGTCTCGCCGGTGGCGACCACGCTGCCCGGACCATAGAGCTGGGTCCGGGTGTAGCCGTTCGCCACCGGCGGGATATTGCCGGGTTCGGCCGTCTCGGTGGTCCCCAGGCCGAGTTGGGTCAGGAACAATCCCACCATGGTCTTGGCGAAGCCGAGCGGATTGAGCAGGGGGACCGCGCGCAGCAGCAGCTCCCCCGCCCCGGCCAGCACATCGGCCAGGCCAGCGGGCATGTTCATGCGTCGCAGCATGCTCGACAGGACGCCGGCGGTCTCGCCGGGCTTGGACAACTCCATCGCCATATAACCGGCCCAGGACAGGCCGACGATATTGTCCTTCATCGGCAACTCGTTAAACATCCAGCGCATATTGGCCGAAATGGTCGAGGTATCGAGATGCGGCAGACTGGCGCCGTCCACCGGCAGCAGCGCCTTGAAGTCGCCCAGGTTCTCCTTCACCCATTGCGAAAAAACGAACTCGAAACGGTGCAGTCCGCCGATATCGTTCAAGGTCTTCTCGGACGATGAGATCTGCGCCACGTAGGTCTTGCCAACCAGATTGGTGCCGCCGGTCTGGGACACGATGTCGGTCAAGCCTGAATAGGCGTTTTTCGCCACCACCACCACCGAGTCTATCTGCTGGGCCTGCGCCAGTTGCTGCTGATCCAGCTTGTAGCCTTGCGTGAGCGCGTATTCGTCGCCGGGACCGTTGAGTCCAAAGACGCGCACGTTCGACGGCAACAGCCCGGGGATAGGGGGGAAACCTTCAGGCGCGAGCGGGTCGACCCCGGGACTCAGGCCGGTCACCAGGCCGACGCCGATCAGTTTGGCCATGATGGCGCCCAAGCTTTGCCCGCCCAGCGTTACGGTCACATTGCTGCCGTCGCTGAATGCGGTCTGGATACTGTCCGCCAGATCGGCGCGGAAGTTCCGGTCGCTCAATACCTGGAGCGCCTGGTTGGTGCCGAGCACCCCGAGATCGGCCGCGGTGTCTGGTTTGTCATGCGGCACACCGTTGGAGCCGGCGCAGCCGATCAACACATCGTGCGTCGCCGAGTTCACCGCAACGAACACATCCGTGCCACTGTCCCGATCCTTGAACACCCGCTGGACCACATAGCCATTCGGAATACTGAGCTGCAACGGTATTGCGCCGGGCAGACCGGTGGCGCTGGTATCGTCGACATAGGTCAGCACCTGGCCGACAAACAGACCGCCGCCATTATTGAGGGCGTAGGCGGTTTGACCGGCGGCGGCGGCGGTGCCGATCCATGCGGATTGGCTGGCGGTGATGCTCGGTGGGGTGCTCATGGTTGGATCTCTTCACAAAAATTGATGACTAATTGTCTAAATCGTTCGTGCGCCGCCGGGCTACGGTCCAGGCGTGCCGCATAGGGATCACCATCGGAGCGGCTGTAGTACAGCTTGCAACCATCGGGAGAAACGACCGCCGCGTCACCGATTTCGCCATCCTCGACGCGCAGCAGCTGGCCACCGCGTTCCAGGTACAGGCCTTGCTGGCGCCAGCGCTTCCACCACGGCCGGAACTGCCACAACACACCGTCGCGCAACAGCAATGGCGCTCCCGATCCGTTGCCGTTCGCCAGTACCGGCGGCGCCCACAACAGCCGCAAATCGCCGCGCAGCGACAGCACACTGCCCGCCGGCAGCGAGAATCCGGAAGGGAAGGCAGATTGCACGAAATACTCGCGGCTCCAGGGCAGATAGCTGAAGGCCAGCCCGGGCGGACTACTGCGGCTGGTGGCCGGGACGGCCGCCACCTGTTTTCCCGCGGCGTCGTTGAGGTAGATGGTCCGGCCGACGCCGCTGACGGGATCGGCCCCCTTGAGCGAGACGGCAAGCGTGCCCTGCCCTTCGGACAAGCGATAGCTCAGGGTTTTGTTCTGGGTATCCCATGCCACGAACTGGCAATCGATCCGCGCGATCTCCTGGCCGGAACGCCATTCAATCGGCTTCAATTCTTCGCCCAGCCTGCCGGCGAGGATCACCTCGCCGTGGGTCGGCGCTCCCATGTTGGGGCGGTCGGCTCCCGGCGCATAGGTCCTGACGATCATTCTTGCGCCGGAATAGCACTCCAGGTCGCCGCGATAGGGCAATTCGTCGATCTGCCCGGTGTCGGTGTCCAGCACCACGATCTTGGACGGCTCGCCCGGCGCGGCACGCCACCCGGACGGCAGCGTGCGCGCAGTCCGGATCAGACGGTGATGGTCGATCCAGTACGCTTGAGGATGGGTGAGTTTGTACCCGATGAATGGCTGGATTTTGGGCGGGAACCGCCGCAACGCGTCGACAAACTGTTTTTTCTGCTCGGCGCTGAAGTCCAGGTCATCGGACGCCCGTACCAGCGGCGCGACTGCGCCCGCACAGCAAGCAGCGGCCAACAAGACGCGCCACATCCAGGCGCGCAAACCTTCAAATGTGTGGTTTTCTTTCATGTAGGGCACCGCGGCGCGACCGATTGCCCTACCCGGCTCACCATCTGTAATTGATAACAATTGATTCCAGGCGGAATATTATTGCATTGCTGTTAATTGCAATTGATACAATGAAGACCGGCGGGGCCAACTTCATGGCCTAACGAGCCAGGACGCGGCAGCGCTCATACGATGGTGGCGCTTGGTAGAGCACGTTGTTCAGGGCGAGCCGTCGCTGGCCTCGATCGTATAGAAATTGACGACGATGCGCTCAGGCGGTGTGTAGTTCCGGCGGCTGAAACGCAAGGTCTTGTCGTTGATACGGGCAGGCTGGCCGGGGAAGCATAGTGAAACGATCTGGTCCGGCGTTTGCTTGACAATGTCCAGCACGAAATCCGCCACCACTGCCCGCTGCCCGGCGCCTGCAAGATACTCGACGTCGTGTAGCTCCACGACCACCTGCCTGGCGCCCCGCAGAAGAAGGGAGCGCGTGCGTGCGACCACCGCCTTGCGCGCGCCCTCATTCAGGCAGGCCTGGTCCGCCTGTTCGGGGAGCGACGACACGGGAATGCTTGCGGGATCGGAGCCGCCGCCCGCCGCACTATAGATAAAGTATGCATGGCCGCGAAACGGCTGGTAGCCATGCTCGATGACGGTCTGCGCTACGGCAGGGAAGACCTGCTCCCAGTAAGCACGCTCCGACACCGTCCATGCCGGGGCCCTACCGGCCCGTAGCGCCCCTAGCCGCTTGAGCGACGCCACTTGTGGCTCCGGCAGATCCACGACGCCGGCCACCGTGTCGGCGTCACCGAAACTGCGGAAAATCTGCTCATCGCTGAGCTTGGCCTGACGCAGCTGAGCCGTGATGTCGCGGCCATGCAGCAGCGCTTTTTGCTCGACGGTCAAGGAAACCGGCTGCCCGTTCGCGGTAATGTTCAGGGACTCGACGGGACCACGGTTCCAGTAGTCTTTGGTCTGCTCCGGATCCCAGGGAAACACTGGCATGGGAAACGCCAGCGTCGCGACGATCGGCGCGACGCCGTCGTTCTGGAACACGTAGCGCGCGTCCACGCGCGCAGCAGACAACGTGAGCTTTTCGCTGACCAGGCGCAGCGTATTGGGTGCGGCCAGGACGATGCCGCCGGCGCCTACGCGCGGCACAACGTCGTCGGCCTGCGCCAGTCCACTGAGCAAGGCAAATAGCGGCAACAAAGAGCGAAAAGAGATCATCATGATGTAATTCAATTAATTTTCCGAATGGATAATATTACAATACTAGCAACAGCATTCAGATCGATGTTGTCCGCCGAAGCCAAGTACATGGCTTACTGAGCCAAGGCCGCAAGGCCGGCGCAAGCGCGCGAGGAACCCCGATCGAGGCACTGGCGTCGTGATGCAGAATAGTCTTGATTGAATTCAAGCCGCGGAGTCGCGGTCAGAAGGAAGAATTGCCGGGCAATGCAATCATGCACCACCGGCATTTGAATCCGGCACGCCAACGCACAGGAGGAATGCGGTCGGCGTGCCGAGAACGTGCATGGCCAACGGCCCTGCACTCAGTGTGATGCTGTTTACTTCAGATTGCGCGGCTTGGCGAAGGCGTCGCCGGCTTTCCACTCCGGCAGCTTGGCGCCGTTGGCGATCAGGCGGCCCAGGTTCAGCGTGTATTGCGCCGTCTGCACCATGCCCGACAGATCCCAGCTCGCATCGTACTCATCGGTCACCTGATGGTAGCGCTTGTCGTAAGCCTCGGCCTTGGCTTTCGAACCGGCCGGGTCCTTGATGTACTCGCGGCCCGACTCAATCGAGAACGCCGGCACGCCGTTCTTGGCGAAGTTGAAGTGGTCGCTGCGGAAGTAGCCGCCCGCCAGGTCAGGTTCCGCTTCGGCGATGTGCATGCCCATGGCCTTGGCCGCCGTCTCGGCCAGCTTGCCCAGCTCGGTGCGCTCGCTGCCTTGGGTGCCGATGTCGCGCGTGGCGCCGACGAAGTTCAGGCTGTCCAGGTTCAGGTTGGCGGCGGTCTTCGCCAGCGGCCACAATGGCGCCGCGGCATAGGCCGCGCTGCCCAGCAAGCCCTGCTCTTCAGCGGCCACCCACAGGAACATCTGGCTGCGCTTGGCCGGTGCGCGCACCGCCTCCTGCGCCATCGCCAGCAACGCCGCCGAACCGGAAGCGTTGTCGACCGCGCCGTTGAAGATCGTGTCCCCAGTATCGCCTTGTTTGCCCAGGTGATCCCAGTGCGCGCTGTAGATCACCACGTCATCCTTCAGTTTCGGATCGGTGCCCGGCACCACCGCCGCCACGTTGAACTGCTCGACCTTGCGCACGGCCGCTTTCATTTCGCCGTTCAGCTTGGCGGCCAGCGGGACCGGCTTGAAATCCTTGTGCTCCGCCGCGGCGCGCAGCGCGTCGATATCCTGCCCGGCCGCCTTGAACAGCGCGCGGGCGGTGTCGTCGGTCATCCAGCCTTGCAGCTGCGTGCCCAGCGTGCCCGCCGCCAGCTGGAAGCGCTCCACGCCCGACCAGCTGTTCTGGATCACGCTCCAGCCGTACGACGCAGTCGGCGTGGTGTGTATCAACAACACACCGGCGGCGCCCTGGCGGCGCGCTTCTTCAAACTTGTAGGTCCAGCGGCCGTAGTAGGTCAGGCCCTTGCCGTTGAAACGGTTGGGCTGCTCGGCGGTCGGCTGCGGGTCGTTGACCATCATGACCAGGATCTTGCCCTTCAAGTCCACGCCCTTGTAGTCGTTCCACTGCTCGTCCGGCGCGGTGATGCCGTAGCCGACGAACACCAGGTCCGCATTGAAGCTATGCGACGCACTCGCATCGCCCGGCGCGAACACCCAGTCCTTGCCAAAGCTGATCGGCAGCGCCTGGCCGCCCGCTTCCAGTGCCAGCGTGCTCTCGGCCGGCTGCGTCTTGACGCCGGCGATCTGCACCGACTGGCGATAGCTGTCGCCATTGCCCGGCTTCAGGCCCAGCGCCAGCGCTTGCGTTTCCAGGTAAGCCACGGTCAGGTCGGCGCCGCGCTGGCCGGTGCCGCGGCCTTCCAGCACATCGCTGGCGAGGAAGGCCAGGTGGGCGCGCAGCGGAGCTTCCTTCACGGCGGCGTTTTTGGCGCTGTCGGCGTGGGCGGGAAAGGCCAGCGCCAGGCTGATGGCCAAGGCGGAGGCTACATAGGAGGGGGTCATTTTTTGCATGATTTCCTGGAGACGTAAAAGGTGGTCGCGGTCCGTTGAATTTGCCGCGCGTACATTGTATGCGATAGCCACGCTAAAATGGCGGCATGACAGTCCGCACTCCCTACCTCGGCCGCTTCGCCCCCTCGCCCACCGGCCCGCTGCATATCGGCTCGCTGGTGGCCGCCATGGCCAGCTACCTGGACGCCAAAGTCCACCACGGCCAGTGGCTGGTGCGCATCGAAGACGTCGACGGCGACCGCAACGTGGCCGGCGCCGACCAGCACATCCTGGCCTCCCTGCAACGCTGCGGCATGCTCTGGGACGGCGACGTCAGCTGGCAAAGCCGCCGCACCGACCTGTACCAGCAAGCCTTGCGGCAGTTGGGCGAACTGGTCTATCCCTGCGGCTGCTCGCGCAAGGAAATCGCCGATTCGCAGCTGAGCCTGACCGGCCGCCAGGCGCAGGCGCTGATCTACCCAGGCACCTGCCGCCACGGCCTCGCCCCCGGCAAGAACGCCCGCGCCCTGCGCCTGAAGGTGCCGCAGTCGCCGCACTGTGTGCTGCGCTTCGACGACCGCTGGGCCGGCCCCGTCAGCCAGGACCTGACCGACGACGTCGGCGACTTCGTCATCAAGCGCGCCGACGGCTTCTGGGCCTACCAACTGGCCGTGGTGGTGGACGACGGCGCCCAGGGCATCACCGACATCGTGCGCGGCGCCGACCTGCTCGACTCCACGCCGCGCCAGCTCTACCTGCAACAAGTGCTGGGCCTGCCGCGCACCAGCTACCTGCACGTGCCGGTGGTGACCAACGACCTGGGCGAGAAACTGTCCAAGCAAACCGGCGCCATGGCCTTCGACCACGGCGCCGCCCCGCAACAGCTGTTGCAGGACGCCATGCTGCCGGCCGCCCGCTTCCTCGGCATGGACCTGCAGGCCGACAATCTCGACGCCTTCTGGCGCGCCGCCGTGCCCGCGTGGGCGCAAGTTCTGCGGAATCTGCCGAATCCACGCCAGACTCGATATCGATCAACACCGGCATAGGCGTGCGCGGTGCGCGCCGGCTTTTCCTCTACACTGAAGCAATGGAAGTCGAACTCAAACTACTGCTCTCGCCCGCCGACAACGAGCTGCTGCTCCAGCACCCGCTGATCGCCGCCCACGCGCGCGCGCCGGTGCGCTCGCAGCCACTGTCGGCCCGTTACTTCGACACACCGGACCTGCACCTGCTGCGCCACGGCGCCGGCCTGCGCGTGCGCAAGATCGACGGCGCCTGGATCCAAACCATGAAAGCCGGCGGCAGCGTGCAGAGCGGTCTGCACCGGCGCAACGAATGGGAAGGCCCGGTCGACCGCCCTTGGCCGCGCCTGGGCAAGCTGCGCAAGCTGATCGGCGACCACCAGCAATGGCTGGACGTGCTGGCCGACGACGACCTGAAGGCCAGGCTGGAACCGCTGTTCGTGGTGACGGTGCAGCGCCACAGCTGGGACCTGGACGTCGACGGCAACCACATCGAACTGGTGCTCGACCACGGCCACATCGAACGCCACGGCCACCAGGTGCCGGTCAACGAAATCGAACTGGAACTGAAGGACGGCGACCCGGCCAGCCTGTTCGCCTTCGCCTTGCAGCTGCAAGAGCAGATCCCCATGCGCCTCAGCAACACCAACAAGGCCGAGCGCGGTTACATGCTGTGCCGCCAGACCGGCACCGTACCCTACCGCGCGCAAAGCCTGTCGCTGGAGCCGGACGCCACTGCCGCCGACGCGCGGCTGGCCATCCTCAACAACTGCCTGCAACACATCCAGCGCAACGAAAACGCCGTCATCGAAGGCGACGACGCGGAAACGCTGCACCAGATGCGGGTGGGCGTGCGCCGCCTGCGCTCGGCGCTGAAGCTGTTCGAAGCGAGCTCGCCCTGCCCGCCCGCGTTGCAGGAAGACGTAGGCTGGCTGGGCACGGAACTGGGCGCGGCGCGCGACTGGGATGTGCTGCTGGCGTCCACGCTGACGCATATCCAGGCCAACCCCGGCGGCCGCAACAGCGTGCTGGACCTGCAGGCGCTGGCGCTCAAGACCGCCCACGCCAAGCGGCGCGAAGCGGGGCAAGCCCTGCTCTCGCAACGCTACACGCGCCTGCTGCTGACGATGGGATTATGGATGCAACTGCCGGCCGAGGGCATGGACGAACCGGCGCTAGCCTTCGCCAACAGCACCATGAAGCGCCTGCACAAAAAACTGTTGAAGCGATCGCAGCGCATGGACGACAGCGCCCCGGAGACCATCCACCGCACCCGCATCGCCGCCAAGCGGGCCCGCTACGCGCTGGAATTCTTCCATTCCCTGTACAGCGGCAAGGGACTGCGCAGCTATCTGAAAACGCTGTCCGCCACGCAGGAAAAACTGGGGCGGCACAACGACCTGGTGGTGGCCGACCGGCTGTTGCGGGAACTGGGCCAGCAGCACGAGGCCGCCACCGCAACCGTCCAGTTCGCGCGCGGCTACCTGCAAGCGCTGCAGGCCACGCAGCCGGCCAATCTGGCGACGATCTGCGCCGACCTGCACGCCTTGCGCCTGCCGTAGCGGCCTGGCCTAGCGTGCCGCCGGGCGATGCTTGGATTCCACCGTCCAGGTCAGCGCACCTGGACACTGCGCATGCTGTACCGCCGCCAGCGCCGCATCGGCATCCGCATCGGCCTGCTCATACTGCTTGACGCCGGCTATCTTGAAATGCAACAGCGGCGTGGCAGAGCTGGCCGTCTTGGACAGCATCGGATAGAAACCGCGCTCGGCCAGGATCTTGCGGCACGGTTCGATGTCCTTCATCTGGTCCGACTCCAGCTCGATCTTCAGCTGCCAGTTGACTGCATAGCCGCGCGCGGCTTCCTCGGGCACCGGCCGCATCAGGTCCGACGGCACGGTGGCGGCGGCGGCCATCAGCGGAGCGCTCAACAACAGGGCGGTAGCAATATGACGCAACATCGAAAATCCTCGGGAGACGTTAAAGCGTCATGGTATCAGGATAGGATACAAGCTGCCGACCAGCAGCAAGGCCATCGCCACATTGAAGATGCGCACCGAACGCGCGTCCTGCAACACGCGCCGCATCGCCACGCCGAACACCGCCCACGAGCCGACGCAGAAGACGCCGATCACGCCGAACACGCCGGCCAGCAGCGCCACATCCAGCACCTTGAAGCCGGGCGGCAGGTAAGTGGTGAGCGCGCCGATCGCCATCACCCAGGCCTTGGGATTAATCCACTGAAAGGCCGCCGCGCCGGCAAAGCTCATCGGCTTGGACAGCGCCGCCTGCTCGGCATTCATCGGCGCCGCGTGCGCCAGCTTCCAAGCCAGCCACAGCAAGTACAACGCACCGGCGTATTTCAGGATCAACTGCAACATCGGCACCCGCTCGAACACCGCATGCAGGCCCAGGCCGGTGGCGAAGATCATGAACGTGAAGCCGCAGCAAATGCCGAACAGATGCGGCAGCGAGCGCGTGAAGCCATAGTTCAACCCCGAGGCCAGCATCATGGCGTTGTTCGGGCCGGGCGTGATGGTGGTGATGGCGGCAAAGGCGCAAAGAGGGAACAACAGATCGGGCGACATGGGCGTATCCGGTAGCAGGCAGGAGCCACCATTGTAGGGAAAGTGTGCCTAACTGTACCAGTACACTTATGCAAACAGTGTACACAAGTGTATTGGTGATTTGACCTGTACGACTCAGCCCCGCTTGCGCTGACGCCCCAGCAGCTTGTAGAAACTTTCCAGCTCGGCCCGCACCAGGTCCTGGCCGTTCTCGATGACGAAATCCTGGAACGCGGCGGCCACCTTGGGGATCGGCTGACCGGTCAAGTGCATGATGTGCCAGTCCGCCTCCACCGGATTCTCCTGCATCGGCAGGATCGCCAGCAGGCCGGCCTCGAACTCCAGCCCGCAGGCGTGCACCGACAGGAAGCCCAGCCCCAGCCCGGCCGACACCATGCGCTTGATCGCCTCGTTGCTCGACACTTCAGAACCGAATTCCAGCGGATGGCCGGCGTCGCGCAACAGCCGCTCGACCGCCGTGCGCGTACCCGAGCCGCGCTCTCGCACCATCAGGTTGGCCGCCATCACGTCGTTGAGCGTGATCTTTTTCTTCTTCATCAGCGGATGCGTGGGACTAGCGACAAACGCCATCGGATGGCGCGCGAACTTGGCGGCGTTGGTGCGCAGCTCGCGCGGCGGCGTGCCCATGATGGCCAGCTCGATCTCGTGGCGCGCCAGCATCTGCACGATCTCCGCCCGGTTCCCCACTTGCAGCTTGAGCCGCACGTCGGGCCGTTCGATCGTGAACGGCACCAGCAACGGCGGCAGCAAGTGCTCCGCTGTGGTCACCGCGCCGATGCGCAAGGTACCGCTGGTGACGCCCTGCAGCGCCGCCAGCTCGTCGCCGGCCTGCTCCCACAGCCGCAGGATGCGTTCGGCGAACTCCACCATCACCTCGCCGGCCGCCGTCAGCTGGATGTTGCGGCCGTCCTTGCGTGTCAGCGGAATGCCGGCGATCTCCTCCAGTGTGCGGATTTGCAACGAAACCGCGGGCTGCGTCACATGCAGCGCGTCCGCCGCGCGCGACACGCTCTCATGGCGCGCGACCAATACCAGCGACTGTAGCTGGCGAAAGCTGGCGTGATACATAAGTCATTCCTTATCGATTATTCAAAATGTTTAATTTTTCTTTTGTTCATTGTACCCGTATATTCATAATCATCTGATATCGTTTTAAGCGAGACCGACATGAGCATCGACGTAATCTTCCTGGGCCTGGACGGCGTACTGTTCGACGCCGAAGCACTGCACCTTGCGGCATGCAACGCGGCGTTTGCCAACGCAGGCCTGTCGGTGCGCTGGACCTTGCCGGCGCTGCGCGCAGCCGCCGCCACCCACGGATACGCCCGCGCCATCGGTTCCGCCATCGCCTGCGAGCTGCTCTCGCGCGACAAGGCCCGCGTGGCCGAACTGTTCGCCGACAAGCACCGTCAGTTCCATCAGGCCATCAGCGCCCAGCCGCCCAAGGCGCTGCCGGCCGCGCTGGCCCTGATCGACGACGCGCTCAATGCCGGCTGCAAGATCTGCGTGTTGACCGACCTGCCGGCGCCCGCCACCTCGGCGCTGCTGAGCGGCTGCTTCGGCGCCGACGTCAACAGCCTGTTCACGGTGGTCACCGGCGGCGCCAATTTCGATGGCCCGTCCGGCACCGGCCCGTATGCCCGCGCGCTGAACGCCATGGGCGTGGCGCCGCAGGCCGCCATCGCCATCGACACCGCGGTGCCGGGTTTGCGCGCCGCCGAGGAAGCCGGCCTGTGGACCGTCTCCGTCGCCCCATACGGCAACGAGGTGGTACGCCCACGCCAGTTCATCACATTCGACGCGCTGCGTGAGCTGCGCTCAAGCCCTTACACACCAGACCAGCGCGCAAAACACGAACTGGCGGCATAGCACCACGCGGCGCCTTGGCCGCAGCACAGATTTTTTCACTTATCTGGAGACGCAACATGGAAACCATCGTCATCGTAGGAGGCGGTGCGGGCGGACTCGAGCTCGCAACCCGTTTGGGCGACACCCTCGGCGCCAGCAAGCGCGCCCGCGTGCTGCTGGTGGACCGCTACCCAGGCCATTTCTGGAAACCCTTGCTGCACACCGTCGCTTCCGGCAAATGCGATCCCCGCGTGGAGGAACTGTCCTTCCCCGCCCAGGCGGTCGAACATGATTTCGAATTCGTGCAGGGCGAAGTGCTGTGCGTGGACCGCGCCCACCAGACCATCACCCTGGCCCCACGCAAGGGCAGCGGCACCGATGGCGTCTGCCGCACCGTCGCCTACGACAAGCTGGTGCTGGCACTGGGCGCCGTCACCAACTTCTACAACGTGCCCGGCGCTTCCAAACATGCGCTCACGCTCGACAGCGTGGACGAAGCCGAAGCCTTCCGCCGCCGCTTCGTCGAAGCCTGCATCAAGGCCGGCGAGCAGAAGACCGGGGTCGACGTGGTCATCGTCGGCGGCGGCGCCACCGGCGTCGAGCTGGCGGCGGAGTTGAGCAACAGCGCCCGCGCCCTGGCCGCCTACCGCGTGCACACGCTGAACCCGGAAACCGATATCCGCATCAGCATCCTCGAACGCGGCCAGCACCTGCTGCCGCAGCTGCATCCGCAGCAGGCCAACCGCGCGGCGCGCGAACTGCGCGCGCTCGGCATCGAGGTCCTGACCAGCACCGCCGTCGCCGAAGTCCAACGGGACGCCGTGATCGACGCCGCCGGCAACATCCACTGCGCCGACCTGACCTTGTGGGCGGCGGGCGTCGAAGCGCCGCAGCTGTGCGCGACGTTCGGCCTGACCGTCAACCATCTGCGCCAGATCGTGGTGGACTCCAGCCTGTGCTCGGCCAACGACAGCCAGATCTACGCGCTGGGCGATTGCGCCAGCTACGTCTGCCCGATCAAGGGCGCGGCGCCGCCGCGCGCGCAGGTGGCGCACCAGCAGGCGATGTTCCTGGCCGACCTGCTGGCCCGCCGCAGCGGCACGCCGCGTCCGGACTTCCGTTATCACGACTACGGTTCGCTGGTCTCGCTGGGACCGCAGACCGCGGTGGGCGTGCTGACCGGCGCCATCACCGGCAAGAGCATCCGCGTCGGCGGCGCGACGGCGAGCTTGTTGTATCAGCTGCTGTACCAGAAGCACCTGCTTAGCTTGCACGGCACAGCGCGCGTAGTCACCCAGGCGCTGGTCGACTGGCTGCGCGCAAAGATACTGCCGCCGGTGAAACTGAACTGAGGGGATATCGCCGTATAATGAGGTAATGACAACCTTAACCCCGTTAAGCAAAAACAGTACGGTCACGTCTCCGTCCGCAACGGCGGAGACGTCCGGCATGTCGTCCGCCGCCGCCACCAGCATCGCGCCGCTGGCCACACCTGCCTCGGTGGTAACGCTCAGCGCTGCCGGCGCACAGGCGGTGGATGGCGCGCCGCCCGCGCCGCTGGTCTGGGAGCGCAACAACAAGGACGCCGTCTCCGCACTGGTCGCGCGCAACTACAGCCACCAGCCGGCCGCCGGCCGCTTCAAGAACCTGGGCGCCGCCCTGCTGGAGCGCTTCAAGAGCGACAGCTCGGACTTCTCGCAATCGGTGCAGCGATCGTCGCAGGATTCAATCACCGGCACCTACGACGCGCTGGTGTATACGCTACTGCCGCCGCTGCATCGTGTTGGCGACGACCAGGCCGGCCTCACCATCACCACCAAAAGCGGCGTCAAAGTCAGCCTGGCGCTGGACAGCTCGGACAACGGCGTCGCGGTGCAGGTGCAAAGCAGCGGCAAACTCGGTGACGACGAACGCGCGGCGCTGGCCGGACTCTCTGGCGCCTTTCAACAAGCGATCGACGGCCTGGCCGCCGTGCCGCCGAAAATCGACCTGTCCGGACTGACCGGATTCGACGCCTCCGTGCTGTCGTCGGTGGACCTGCGTTCGCAAATCAAACTGAATCAAACCGACACGCAGCTGCTGGACTTCCACGCCGACGCCAAACAACGCTCGATGCGTTTCAGCGGCCCGGCCGGCGAAGCGAAGATCAACGTGGACCTGAGCCAGCCCGCAGCCTGGGGCGGCAAGGAACAGCAAGCCAAGGCGCTGGTCAACTACCTGCACCAGTTCGACCAGGCCGCCATGCGCGGCCACGCCGACCCGGAACTGGCAGGCCTGTTCAAGGACGCCTTCACCGCCATGCACAGCAACTACGGCCAGCCAGCCGCCGCGCCGCGGCAACGAATCACGCTGGCGGACCAGGACCACGCCATCCTCACCGGCCTGGCCGATTTCAGCGCCTCCATCACGCAGACCGAGACCGCGCCCAATCCGCTGCGTCTGAGCGAACATGACAGCTTCGACTACCAGACCTCGCAAAGCACCAGCGTGCAAGGCCGCAGCCAGTTGGACCGCTCGATCGCGCAGCAGCAGCTGTCGCAACTCAAGGCCAGCTACCACGCGCCCAGCAAACCCGATGGCCTGCTGGCCCTGACGCTCGACCGCGCCTCGCAGACCTACAACTATGTGCTGGTCGACGATGACGCCAGCAGCAACGCCGCGCTGGCTTACAGGGACGGCGCGCTGGCCAAGGCCACGCTGGAGCAGGCGGCCAGGCAGTCGACGCGCACCGTCAAGTACCGGATGGACAAGCAGATCGAGGACCTCACCATCCCGTGCAGCGCGGCCCACACGCGCGACCTGCTCGACATGCTGGCGCCGAGAAAGAAACCCGACGAAGATGAACGCCGCATAACGCTGGACGCGGCCAACCAGATGATTTTCCTGCAACCAGAACCAGGCGCCCTTCCAAAATGACACCAGAATCCACCATCCTCATGGCGGCCTATAACGCCTCGATGAACCAGAAGCTGTACGCCGCCGCGGCGCGGCTGCCGCACGGCGAACTGGCCGCCGACCGCAAGGCCTTCTTCGGTTCCCTGCTCGGCACCATGAACCATCTGCTGGCCGGCGACACCATCTGGCTGCGCCGCTTCGCCACCCATCCGGCCAAATTCAGCGCGCTTGAGTGCATGCTGGACCTGCCCGCGCCGTCCGGCCTGACGCACAGCTTCGGCGAAGACCTGGCGCCGCTGCTGGCCTACCGTCAGCGGCTGGACGCCATCATCACGCAATGGGCGGCGCAGGTCAGCGCGGCCGACCTGGCGCAGACCTTCGAATACCACAACACCAAGGGCGATCTGTTTCACAAGCGCTTCGGCAGCGTGGTGCAGCATTTCTTCAATCACCAGACCCACCATCGCGGCCAAGCCAGCACCTTGCTGTCGCAGGCGGGCGTCGACATCGGCGTCACCGATTTGCTGGTCATGGTTCCCGATATCGAAGCCCCATGAAGATCGCCGTCTACAGCACCCAGCCCTACGACCGCCGCTTCCTCGACGAAGCGCGCCGGCAGCAAGCGGCGGGTGTTGTCGACGCGGTCTACTTCTCCGACCCGCTGACGCTGGACACGGTGCCGCTGGCGCAAGGCTGCGCCGCCGTCTGCGTGTTCGTCAACGACCAGCTGGACGCCGCCGTGCTGCAAGCCTTGCACGCGCTGGGCGTGCGCGCCGTGCTGCTGCGCTGCGCCGGCTTCAACAACGTCGACCTGAACGCCGCCGCGCGCCTCGGCCTGTTCATGGCGCGGGTGCCGGCCTACGCGCCGGAAGCGGTGGCCGAACACGCGCTGGCCCTGGTGATGACGCTCAACCGCCACACGCACCGCGCCTACGCGCGCGTCCGCGAAGGCAATTTCGCGCTGGACGGCCTGCTGGGCATGACGCTGCACGGCAAAACCGTCGGCATCGTCGGCGCCGGCCAGATCGGCACGGCGGCGGCGCGCATCTTCAAGGGCTTGGGTTGCACGGTGCTGGTCAGCGATCCGGCGCCGGCGCCGCAGCTGGACGGCGTGGTGACCCGCGTGAGCCTGGACCAGCTGCTGGCCGGGTCGGACATTGTCTCCCTGCATTGCCCGCTGATGGAAGCCACGCGCCACATGATCAACGCCGCCAGCCTGGCGCGCATGAAGCCGGGCGCGATGCTGGTCAACACTTCGCGCGGCGCGCTGATCGACACCGCCGCCGTGATCGAGGCGCTCAAGGCGCGCCAACTGGGCGCGCTGGCGATCGACGTCTACGAGCAGGAGGCCAGCCTGTTCTTCCACGACCACTCCAGCGACATCATCGCCGACGACGTGTTCCAGCGCCTGATGACCTTCCCCAATGTGCTGGTCACCGGCCACCAGGGCTTCTTCACGGTGGAGGCGATGCGCGAGATCGCCGCCGTCACCTTCGCCAACCTGGCCTGCCACATGAACGGCGCGCCGTGCGCCAACCTGCTGCCGGTCAGCTCGTGACGGGCAGCGTCAGCACGAAGCGGGTGCCGGCGCCCAACTCGCTCTCCACCTCGATCTTGCCGCGCAAGACGCCGTAGACGATGTTGTAGACGATGTTCAGACCCAGGCCCGAGCCGCCCTTTCCCAGCTTGGTGGTGAAGAAGGGATCGTAGATGCGGCCCATGTTTTCGGGCGCGATGCCGGCGCCGTTGTCGCGGATGACCACCTGCACCCACTCCGCATCGAGCATGCGGGCGGAGATCAGTATCTCGCCCTCGGTGCGGCCCTCGAAGGCGTGCGTCAGGCCGTTGTTGACCAGGTTGATCAGCACCTGCCCGAACGGTCCCGGATAGCTCTTCATCTGTATCGTCACCGGGATCTCCTGGCGCACCGTGATGCCGCTCTTCTTGAACGACGGCAGCAGCAACAGCAGGATCTCATTGGCCAGGTCGCACAGCAGGAACTCGCGGCACTGCGAGGTGGTGCGGTCCACCGCCACCTGCTTGAAGCTCGACACCAGGTCCACCGCCCGGTGCAGGTTGCGCAGCACGATCTCGCCACCGCTGGCGACATCGTCGACAAAGGCCTGCAGCGTCGAACGCTTCATGCCGTCGGCGGTCAGCTTGGTGAAGGAACGGGTCTGGTCGATCAGCGTGCTGACCGCCAGCAGGCTGTTGCCGATCGGCGTATTGAGCTCGTGCGCCACGCCGGCCACCAGCGATCCCAGCGCCGCCAGCTTCTCGCTGCGCACCAGTTCATCCTGCGCGCGCCGCAGCGTCTCCAGCGATTCGGCCAGGTCCTTGTTGACGTCCACCATCTGGCCGGTGCGCAGCTGCACCAGCTCCTCCAGCTTGTCGCGGTACTGGATCAGTTCCACTTCGCTCCTCTTGCGGTCGGTGATGTCGGTCGAAATGCCACCCATCGCCCACACCTTGCCGTGATCGTCGCGCAGGCAGAATTTTTCCGAGATATAGGTGCGCACCATGCCCTGCGCATCCGGCACGCCTTCCTCGTAGATGTAGGAGTGCTCCGACGCCAGCGCGCGGCGGTCGCCCTCGCGTATCACCTGCACGGTGTTGTCGTCGAACAGGTCGGCGTCCTGGTGGCCGATCGGATCGGGCGAACCTGGCGGCAGCACCTGGCGCAGCCGCTCGTTGACCATCAGGTAGCGGCCCTCCAGGTCCTTGACGTAGATGACGGCCGAGGACTTGTCGGCGATATTGGTCAGCAGCGACTGGCTCACCCGCAGCGCCGCATCGCGCGCGGCGATGGTGGCCAGCATGGTGTTGAATGCCGCCGACAGCCGCCCCACCTCGTCGTTGGAAAAGTGCGGCGCGCGCAGATCGTAGCGTTCCTCGCGCGTCACCTGGTCCGCCACTTTCGACAGCGCCAGCAAGGGCTGGGTCACCAGCCGCCGCAGGCCGAACGCCTGCAGCGCGCCGCCTATCATCAACGTCATCAACACCACCGCCAACACCAGGCCGTATTTGCTCAGGCGCTCGGCCAGCGGTTGCAAGGCATATTCCACTTGCAGGTAGCCGACCACCTCGTGCTGGAAGCGCACCGGCGCCAGCATCGACAGGTAATCGCCATGGAAGCTGTGGCCGGAGGGCGCCATCTCCTCCGACCAGTCGCATTGCGCGGCGCCGTTGCGCGCATAGCTGGCGAACGGCTGGTGCTGGGCGTCGAACAGGCAGGCGCTGTGGATGTCCGGCGTGCCGCGCAGCGCCGACAGCGTGCGCACGGCTGCGGGACGGTCGCCGAAATTCAGGTCGACATCCAGATTGAGCGACACCAGGTCCATGCGGCTGGCCAGGTCCTGCACCAGCCGCACCCGCACCACGCTGAAGTCGTAGGCGATCAGCGCCACCAGGGCCACCAGCATCGCCGTCAACGCCGTCATCAGCGCGACGATCAGCAGCTTGCGCTGCAAGGCCAGGTCGTGCCAGCGCTGGGGCAGGCGGTTCACTTGGCATCCCCGCCGACCACGCGTTCTGCCAGCGCCAGCATGCGGGGATTGAGGCTGACGCCGGAATGCTTGGCCGCCGTCAGGTTGACTTCAAAGCGGATGCTGCCATCGACCAGCAGCATATTGATCATGCCGCCGTCGGCCAGGAAGGAGGCGGAGTCGCCGATGGTGAGGATGGCCTGTTCGCGCATGCGGGTCAGCCATGCGCTTTGGCGGCTGCGCTCGGGCAGCGCCAGGTACACCGCGTGACAAGGCTCGGTTTCCTCGACGCGGTTGACGATGCGCAGTTCCAGCGGATGACTGCCGGCCGCGCGTTTTTGCAGCTGGCGCGCCATGTCCGCCGCGCCGGGGCCCACCATGCACACCACCAGCGGCGCATGCGGCTCGACCAGCGCCGGCGCCGGCCAGCTGGCGTAGCGGGTGAAGTTGAGGATGTAGGCGGCCTTGACCTGCTGCTCGGGTATGGCCTGCTCGGCGCGCGCGGAAACGCCTGCCAGCGTCGCCGGCAGGCTGGCCAGCAACAGCGAGGCCAGCATCCTGATTTTCGCAGCGCCCAGTCGTCTCATCACGCCCGCCCCTCCCATCCACATGGATTTTATCTGAATAGCCCCCGATGCAATATTTTTTCGCATCGTGGAAAGGCCTTGTTCTCTAAACACAACGCATCGTGCGGACGGCAAACTTGCAGCTTGTGATCGTGTTGGAATTGGTGAATACTTTGTTAAATAGATAGCGCAGCATAGGGGAATCCTCTTGAGCGAACGCACACAGCATCGCAGCGCCTGCCGCCTGCTTCTGGCGCTGTTGCCGGCCGCCTGCGCGGCGCTGCTGTTGCCCCTGGCCGCCGCCGGTGCCGACGGCGCCAGCGACGGCGCCAGCGACGACGACGCGCTGTTCGACCTCAGCCTGGACCAGCTGCGCAACGTCAAGGTGCTGACCGCCACCAAGACCGCCACCCCGCTGTACGCCACCCCCGCCGTGGTGACGCTGGTCACGGCCGACGACATCGCCCGCTACGGCTACCAGACGCTGGCCGAGGCGCTGTCGCACGTGGCCGGCTTTGTCGAGAGCGACGACCGCCTCAACCACAACTTCGGCGTGCGCGGCATCAACGCCGGCGCGCAGTCGGCCAGCCGCGCCATCAAGATTCTGCTGGACGGCCAGCCGATCGCCTTCCGCAGCACCCAGCAGCAGCTGACCGGGCTGGAATTCATCCCGCTCAACATGGTCGAGCGCATCGAGATCGTGCGCGGGCCGGTGTCGGTGCTGTACGGCGCCGACGCGCTGCTGGGCGCGATCAACGTCATCACCCGGCGCGACGGCACCGAGCAGCGCCTGGGGCTGGCCCACGAATGGTCGGGCGGCGGCCGCAGCGCCGACCTGCTGTCGGCCAGCGGCAGCGTCCAGTTCGGCGCGGCCGAAGGCGCGCCATCACCATACTGGCT
This sequence comes from Duganella sp. GW821-FHT07G03, assembly GCF_059418605.1. Lineage (NCBI taxonomy): Bacteria > Pseudomonadati > Pseudomonadota > Betaproteobacteria > Burkholderiales > Oxalobacteraceae > Duganella > Duganella sp. GW821-FHT07G03. The sequence goes on along the minus strand of NZ_JBWKQE010000011.1, from coordinate 177,454 downwards.
GGCCTGGGGCCTGCAGGCGGCCAAGGCCGACCGCGGCGGCCTGGCGCTGCCGCGCATCTCGCCCGACTACAAGCGCTACGCCGCCCTCAGCCCGGCGCCGGTGGACGACGCCGATCCGCGCAGCCTGTACCTGCGTGGCGGCTGGCGCGGCGCCAGCGACGAGCTGCAGGCCAGCGCCTTCTGGCAACGGCAGGACAGCGACAATGTCTACGCCAATCTGAATCCGCTGCTGCGTCCACCCAGCCACGTGGTGCTGGAACAGGGCTTTGTGCACCTGGAGGCCAGCCACCGCTTCAACGAGCGGCACACGCTGCGCGCCAGCCTCAACTACGGCGAGGGCGAGCCGGGCAGCGGCGACATCCTGCGCACCGGCGCCGCCGACTACTACCTGCTGCGCGACTTCGGCTACAAGGCGGTCGACGGCAGCGCCGAATGGCTGTGGCAGCCCGGTCCACAGACCAGCCTGCTGCTGGGCGCCGACGTGCTGCGCGACCGCGAGACGCTGGAATCGTTCCGCCGCCACAGCCTGGTCGACGGCAGCAATTTCCAGCTCAGCCAGCCGGGCGAAAAGACGCTGCGCAACACCGGCCTGTATGCGCAATGGCAGTTCCCGCTGGTTGGCAAATGGCAGGCCATCCTCGGCGGCCGCCAGGACCGGCACTCGGTCTACGGCACCCAGGAATCGCTGCGCGCCGGCGTGGTCGGCACCTTGCCGGGCGACTGGGGCTTGAAAGTGCTGGGCGGCACGGCCTTCCAGGCGCCGTCGGCCGAGCTGCTGTACCGCAGCGCCGTGCAACCGGGCGACATCAAGGGCAACCCCAACCTGGCGCCGCAAAAATCGCGCACGCTGGAACTGCAACTGAGCACCCCGCCCCGTCCGCACTGGAACGGCGCGCTGACGGTCTACCACACCAAGGTCAGCGAGCTGGTCACGCTGGAGCAGGAATTCTTCAACCTGGTGGCGCGCAACACCAGCGACAGCAAGGTCAACGGCGTGGAGCTGGAGCTGCGCTACCAGCGCGACTGGTTCAACGCCTACGCCAATCTCAGCCGCGCCAACGGCAGCCGCGGCGTCAACCGCTACACGCTGGCGCCGCTGGCCCAGCGCAGCGACGGCGAACTGTTCCCCACCAACAGCGCCAACGCCGGCGCCAGCGCCAGCCTGATGGGACAGAAGCTGCTGCTGAGCCTGGACAACCGCTACGTCGGCCCGCGCCCGGCCGCCACCGCCAACGTGCTGCTGGCCAACCAGGCCTACCATCTGGCCAGCTATGTCGACACCACGCTGGGCGCGCGCTGGAGCATCAACGCCCGCTCCAGCCTGCGCCTGCAGGTGCGCGACCTGTGGAACAGCCGGTATGTCGACCCCGGCGTGGGCGGCATCGATTATCCTTCGCTGGGACGGCGCTATGGAGTGCAATATGAATACCGCTACTAGCCGCCTGCTGGCCGCCGCCGCGTTGGCCGTGCTGGCGTCCTGCGGCGGCGGCGGCGGCGGCACCGGCGACGCCACCACGCCGCTGCCGGCCAATGCTATCAAGGCCATGCTCGATCCGGCCGCCATCAACATCGCCTCGGTTGGCTGGCGCACCTCGACCCGCGACGCCTTCCTGCTGGCGGCCAAGCAGATCAACGACGCCGGCGGCGTGCTGGGCAAGCGCCTGAACGCCATCGCGCTGGTCGCGCGCGACAACGCCGAGGCGCAGGACATGGGCCAGCAACTGCTGGACGCCGGCGTCATCGCGCTCAACGTCTCGACCTCCACCCGCGTGCTGAACCTGCTGCCGCAGGCGCTGGCCAAGGGTGTGCCCATCCTGACCGAATCGAGCTCGTCGCCGTCGCTGAGCACCGTCGCCGACAACGACCTGATCTACCGCATCGGCGTCTCCGACGTCGACGCCACGCCGGTGCTGGCCAAGGTGGCGTGGGAAGCGGGCAAGCGCCGCGCCGTGGTGCTGATCAACGCCGGCGACGCCTTCGGCGCCGGCCTGGCCAGCCTGTTCTCGCCGGCCTTCCAGAAGCTGGGCGGGCAAGTGGTCACCACCGTCACCATCCCGTTCGGCCTCAAGAGCGGCTTCGCCAGCTACCTGCAACAGGTCTACGACGCCAAGCCGGACGTGATCCTGAACGGCATCCTGGCGGCCGACATCTCGGCCAATGTGCTCAACGAATCGCTGCCGTTCCAGAGCGGCGCCATGTGGCTGCTGCCCGGCACCGCCGCCGGCAACCAGACCTTCCTCGACAACCTGGCCGATCCGGGCAAGCTGATCGGCGGTGCGCGCGGCTCGGCCGCCACCATCGGCGCCTACGGCAACAGCTCCTATCAAAGCTTCCGCAGCGGCTACCTGGCCCAGTACGGCAGCGAGCCGCAGGACTTCACCGCCCCCACCTACGACATCGCGATGGTGATGGCGCTGGCCATCGAGCGCGCCGGGCTGGTCAACAACAGCAAGAGCCCCACCGGCCTGATGGTGCGCGACAGCCTGCGCTTCGTCATGAACGCGCCGGGCGAGAAAGTCAAGCCGGAAGCCATCGGTGCCGCCCTGGCGCTGGTCAGGGCCGGCAAGGACGTCGACTACGCCGGCGCCTATGCCGACATCGACTGGGATGGCGTCGGCGACATCGTCGGCCAAGTGCCGTTCACCGTGTTCCGCCTCGACACGGCGGCCCGCAGCTGGGACGCCAGCCTGCAGCTGATCATCGGCCTGCCCCGTTGAGCGGCATCACTAGCGATCAAAAAGTGATCGCTTAGCAACGCTTTCCCCGGTAACATCAGCGTTCCGCATACCAGTCATGCGGAATGCATGGTTGTGCCGGTGCGCTGGGCTAGCTATACTGCACTGCAACAATGCGCGTTTTTCACATCCGATCGCAGTCTATTTCCGGGGAAGGTCATGTCTCTCGCTTACCGCGCCAATGCCGATTTCGCCAAGTTAAACCATCCGATGCGGGTGCCGCTGTCGGCGGAAATCCACTCACGCCCCTTCCTGCAGCTGCAAGCGCCGGAAAGCCTGACCCATTTCGCGCTCTACGTGCAGCAGGACCAGCCGTCGCAGAAATTCCACCGCAGCAGCCAGCACCAGATCCTGGAGCAGCTGTGCCTGCACTACGGCGTGGCCGCGCCGTCGCCGCAGGCGCGCTATTTCTTCCACGACTTCGACCGTTTCCGCCTGAAGTGGGAATGCCACACCGAGTTCGCCACCTACACCTTCGTCGAACGCGGCGCGCCGGACGCGTCCTGCGGCGAGGCCTTCGAGCGCATGCCGCTGCAACACGTGCCGCAGGAATGGCTGGCCGGACTGCACGGCAAGATCATCGTCGCCGCCCACGTGCTGCTGTGCAAGGGCGAGCCGGACGACAGCGGCGCCGTGGGCGCCATCCGCGACCTGTTCCAGGGCAAGTCGCTGGTCGGCAGCAGCGTCGGCAGCGGCGCCGAGGTGTGGACCGACTTCCTGATCCAGCCGGACGGCTTCAGCCGCTTCGTGGTGCGCGACCTCAGCCTGCGCGAATTCCAGGCCGGGCGCCTGGTCGGCCGCCTGCTGGAGATCGAAACCTACCGCATGATGGCGCTGCTGGGCCTGCCGCAGGCGGAAGCCAGCCAGCCCGTGCTCAACGGCATCGAAAACGAACTGGCCGACCTGACCGCCACGCTGGTGCAGGGCGACCAGTCGGACGGCGCGCCCAACGAGGCGCGCGAGGAGCAGGCGCTGCTCCACCGCATCACCAGCCTGGCGGCGCGGCTGGAAAAACTGTCGGTCAACAACAGCTACCGTTTCGCCGCCGCGCAGGCCTACTTCAGCCTGGTGCAATCGCGCATCCAGGAGCTGCGCGAAGTGCGCATCGCCGGCATGCCGACGCTGGCCGAGTTCATGGGCCGCCGCCTGGCGCCGGCCATGCACACCTGCACCTCGGTCTCGCAGCGGCAGGAAACGCTGGCCAAGCGTATCGCCCGCAGCAACGACCTGCTGCGCACGCGGGTCGGCATCGAACAGGAACGGCAGAACCGCAAGATCCTGCAATCGCTGGACGCGCGCGCGGCGCAGCAGCTGCGCCTGCAACAGGCGGTGGAAGGCTTGTCGGCGGTGGCGATCTCGTACTACACCTTGGGCCTGATCGGCTACGCGGGCAAGGCCATGAAGGCCAGCAACGTGCCCATCAATCCGGACATCCTGACCGGCCTGGCGGCGCCGCTGGTGTTCATCGGCGTGTGGATGGGCTTGCGCAGGCTGCACAAGCAGCTGACCGCCAAGCCGGTCAGGATTGCGGCTGGCTGAAGCGGCTGGCCAGGAAGCTGGCGATGCGCTGCTGCGTCGCTTCGAGATAGGGGATGTTCATGTGGTCGGAATCGGGAACGATTTCGTCCGCATGCAACCGGCCCAGTTTCTGGACCAGCAGGTCGGTGTGCGAATGCGGCACCACGTCGTCGAAGGCGGCGCGCAGCACATAGGTGGGCGCCTTCAGGTGGTGCGCGTACTTCACTGACTCGAATTTATGCCGCAACACATACTCGACCGGGATCGCCTTGAACTTGCGCTTGGCGATGGCCAGGATGGAATCGTAGGGCGTGATCAGCACGATGGAATTGGCGTCGCGCTCCATCGCCACCTGCACCGCCACGCCGGAACCCAGGCTGCGGCCGACCACGGCGATACGTGTCGAATCGACATGATGGCGCTCGCTGAGCCAATCGAACAACATGCGGCCGTCGTCGACGAAATGTTCCTCCGCCGGATCGCCATGCGAATCGCCGTAGCCGCGATAGTTCACCGCCAGCACCGCCATGCCAGGAAATAGCTTGCCCGCGTCGCGCGCGACCCAGGACACTTCCTCCGAACGGCCGCCGAAATAAATCACGCCCGGATGCGGCCCCTTGATGGGCGGCGTCATCAGCCAACCGGCCAGCCGCGTGCCGTCGTTCGAGCGCACCACGATGGGCCGCGTGCGATGGCCGCTGCTGTAGGGCTTGAGCACCTCGCGCTTGCTGCCAAGCGGATTGAACAGTAGACGCTTCTGGTTGGCCGCCACCGCGGCTGTCAGCCCCATCCACAGCACACTGACGATGCCGGCAAATCCCGCGACTTTTTTTGAATTGTTCATGTTCTCTACTTTACTCCCGTCCCTCGTGTCCACGGTACGAAAATTGAAGTCGTGCGTGGTATAGGCCACACATGGTGTTGCCCGGTCCGGTTCTCAAGAGCCGGTATAATACGCGCTCCGTTTTTTTGCCGTGTCGAAAATGAAACCAGCCGTCGTACTGTTGCATAGCTCCATGAGTTCCAAGGCCCAGTGGGCCGACCTGATCGCTGAACTCGAAGGCAATTTCCGCTGCATCGCCGTCGACCTGCTCGGCTACGGCGCCTCGCCCTTCCCGGCCGACGTCGATGGCGATTATGTCCACACGCTGGCGCATGAGGTGGACGCCGTCAACGCCGCCGTCGCCTCGCGCCTGGAGCCGGGCGAGGCCTTCCACCTGATCGGCCACTCCTTCGGCGGCGCCTCGGCGCTGCACATGGCGCGCCGCATGCCGGCGCGCGTATTGTCGCTGACGCTGTTCGAGCCGGTGGCCTTCCACCTGCTGCCGGCGCAGCATCCGGCGCGCGCCGAAATCGTCGCCGTGGTGGAGCGTATCAACGCCTGTGGCGCGGACCAGGACCGCGACGCCACCCGCATCTTCATCGACTACTGGAACCGTCCCGGCGCCTTCGACGCCGCGCCGCCGGCGGCGCAAGACAAGATGGCCGCCATGATCGCCAAGGTGCGGCTGGACTTCCAGGCGCTACTGGGCGAAGCGGCCACGCTGGACGATCTGTCGGCGCTGACGATGCCGTCGCTGGTCATGTCCGGCACCAACAGCCCGGCCTCGACCCGCCTGCTGGCCGAAACGCTGGCCGCCGCCCTGCCCGACGCCGCCACCGTGCACACGCGCGGCGGCCACATGGCGCCGATCACCCACGGCGCCATGGTCAACCCGGCCATCGTCAACTTCCTGGCCGACACCGAAGTCACCACCGACTGACAACGGCCGATTGACAAGGACAACGGCGGTGTGACACTGTCGGTGCATCGCCACCAGCCGGAGTCCTCACGCCATGCGCCGTCCCAGCCTAACGCAGTCCATCATGCCGGCCGCGCTGGCGCTATTGCTGGCCTGCGCCGCTGCGGGAACCGGGGCCGCCTCGCAGGCGCCGGTCGAAGCGCATGCGCTGCACGCGCCGCAAACGGTGATGGGCAGCGATGGCGTGCGCCGCCTCTACTACGAGCTCGATATCGGCAACTTCTACGCCGACACCGGTGTGCTGAAGCTGACCGAGGCCACCGTCTACGCCGACGGCGACACCAAGCCGCTGGCCACCTTCAGCGGCGCCGCGCTGGCCGGCCTGCTTCGCCCCAACAAGGAACTGGAAGCCGACAACAGCCTCGCCATCGCCGGCGGCATGCATGCGCTGCTGCTGATCGCCGCGCCTTTGCCGGACGGCCGCCCGGCGCCGCACACGCTGCGCCACAAGCTGACCTTCAAGACCGCCAAGGGCGAACCGCAAACCGCCGACGACATCGCGGTAGCGGTCGACGCCAGGCCGCCGATCGTCCTGAGCCCACCGCTGCGCGGCGGCCTGTGGCTGGTCGACGAAGGCCCCGGCCACGCACAATCGCACCACTGGGGCAGCGTGATCGCGCAGAACGGCCGCCTGACCATCCCGCAGCGCTACGCCATCGACTTCTTCGGATTGGACGCCCACGGCCACGCAGTGCGCGCGCCGGTGGAAAAGCTGGCCGAGAGCCGGGTGGAAGACTGGACCGGCTGGAACAGCGACGTGCTGGCCGTCGCCGACGGCGTGGTGCGCGATACGCGGGATGGCGTCGCCGACCACAAACCCTTGTCGCCCCAGGAAGAACCGGCAGAACTGAGCGCCCGCGCCCTGTACGGCAATTTCGTCGTGCTGGAGGTGCAGCCCGGCGTATTCGTCCACTACGCCCACCTGCGCCAGGGCAGCGTGCAGGTCAAGCCAGGGCAGCACGTGAAGCGCGGCGCGGCGCTGGGGCGCCTGGGCCTGACGGGCAGCGCCGGCGCTCCGCACCTGCATTTCCACGTATCGGACCACGCCAGCTTCGCCGGCTCGCAAGGCCTGCCCTTCGTGTTCGACAGCTACACGCCCGCAGGCCACAGCAGCGAGAGCGAAGCGCTGAACAACACCTCGACGATCAAACTCGCGCCGCAAGCGTCCAAGCTGCGCAGCCACATGCCGCTGGACGGCGACATCGTCGGCTTCTAGCTCTTTGCCGGGCCGCGCGCCGCCAGGTCGGCATTGCTCAGGCATTCATTGTTCGCCCAGGACTGTTGCAGCCTCTGTCGCGTGTCCAGCAGCGACTCGCGCTGGGTGCGCAGCGTTTGCATCAGGTGTTCGATCTCGCCCAGCCGCGCATCGAGGTTGTGCAGCAGCCCATCCTGGAAAGCCACGCCTTCGAGCAGCGACACCGAGCGGATCGCCTCCAGCGTGAAGCCGAGGTTCTGGCCGATCTGGATCAGGTGCAGGCGCTCCAGCGCCGTCTCCGCATAGACGCGGTAGCCATTGGCGCCACGCGCCGCCTTCGGCAGCAAGCCAGCCTTCTCGTAATAGCGGATCGCCGACGGCGCAAGGCCCGAGCGCTCCGCCAATTCGCCTATTTTCATTTATCGCTTGACCTTAAAGTGAACTTCAATCTTAGGATACATCATTTCCTACACCAAGCCCGGACCCGACATGATGTTCACCGCACTGACGCTACCGAACGGCAGCACCCTCCCCAACCGGCTGGCCAAGGCCGCGATGGAAGAAAATATGGCCGACGCGGGCCAGCTGCCCGGTCCCGCGCTAAACCGTTTATACCAAAACTGGGCCGAGGGCGGCGTGGGCCTGATCATCACCGGCAACGTGATGATCGACGGCCGCGCGATGACCGGTCCGGGCGGCGTGGTGCTGGAAGCGGGCACGCCGCTGGAACCGTTCCGGGCATGGGCGCAGGCGGCGGGCCAGCAAGGCGCGCAGGTGTGGATGCAGATTAACCACCCCGGCCGCCAGGTGATGGCCAACATGGGCGGCAACGCCTGGGCGCCGTCGGCGGTGGCGCTGGACATGGGCAAGCATAGCAAGCTGTTTGCACAGCCGGTCGAGATGGGCACCGCGCAGATCGAGGAAGTCATCAACCGCTTCGCCGCCACCGCGCATGCCGCCGAACAGGCAGGCTTCAACGGCGTGCAGATCCACGCCGCGCACGGCTACCTGATCTCTCAGTTCCTGTCGCCGCTGACCAACCGCCGCCGCGACAACTGGGGCGGCAGCCTGGCGAACCGCGCACGCCTGCTGCTGGAGGTGGTGCGCGCGGTGCGGGCGCGCGTGTCGCCCCGCTTCAGCGTAGCCATCAAACTGAATTCGGCCGACTTCCAGCGCGGCGGCTTCTCCGAGGACGACGCCAAGCAAGTCGTGCTGCTGCTGAACGAGCTGCCGGTGGACCTGATCGAACTGTCCGGCGGCAGCTACGAAAGCCCGGCCATGCAGGGCCGCACCATCGACGGCCGCACGCTTGCGCGTGAAGCCTACTTCCTGGAATTCGCCAAGGACCTGGCGGCTGTGGCGCGCATGCCGGTCATGACCACCGGCGGCATCGCCCGCAAGGCCGTGGCCGAGCAGGTGCTGGCCAGCGGCATCGCCGTCGCCGGCATCGCGACCGCGCTGGCCGACGTGCCGGACCTGCCGCTGCAATGGCGCGCAGGCCGCGAGCCGACGGCGCTGCCGCCGCCGTTGGAATGGAAAGACAAGACCATGGCGTCGGTGGCCGCGATGGCGCTGGTCAAACGCCGCATGCGGGCACTGGGCAACGGCGACACGGCGCGGGCTCGCCGCTACTCGCCGCTGCTGACCATGATCATCGGCCAGTTCCGCATGGCGCTTCTGACCAGGCGCTATCGTGCCTGGCTCACGGCCGCCGCTTAGTGGCCCATCAGTCCCCCACGACGATATCGATCGTATTTTCCAGCCATACGCCAAGGTTGGGCGTGCGGGAACGCTGGCCTGCCGGCCCCAGTTCCGCCGGCGCGTGGAACTTGGTCCCGATGGGCAGTATCGCGTTCAGGAACGAGATGTCGCCCGGCGGCCAGTCCACGTGCGTGGCCTTCGGTTCGAAGCCTTCGCCGCTCGCCTCGCGCGGCGTGAACAACCGCAGGGCGATATCGTCCGTGTGATTGATGAAGGTGATCGGCAAGCCGGCCGTCGCCAGGCGCGCCCAGTAGACCTGGTCGTGGAAGCCCTTGAACTCCGGATAGTTCCAGGACAGGCCCGAGACGGTGTCGTTATAGGCCTTGTTCCAGACATCGAATTCCACGCCCTGCCGGCGGTTCTTCCATACGCGATAAGGCCCGCGCCCCAGCCAGCGCATCGACTGCACCTGCTTTTCGGGATAGTCGAAACTGACGCCGAGCGCATCCACCGGCTTGCCGCCTTCCATTTGATAGGCATAGTTGACGCTCAACGTACCGGCGGCGTTCAACCGCCACCTTATCTTGCGCAGGTTGCCATCGTATTCGGCCTGCACGACGACATCGCCGCCTTCGCTGGCTGCCCGTATCGACTTCAACGCGGCGGTACCGGCCACCAGGCGCGGACCATTGGTCAACGGCGCGACGACATCGCCTTTTTTCAGTTCACGCAGATAGCCGGTGGCCTTGTCGATCATGGCGTTCACCGCGCCGGCGCGCAGCAGGAAGCCGTCGGCAAGCTCCGTCAACGTGGCGGTGCTTGCCGCCCGCACCTTCGGCTGCATGCGCACCGCGACCTGCTCCGCGCTGGAGATCATCCACGACCAGGTATAGATTTCACGGCCGTCGGCGTCCACCGCGGTGAAGTACAGCGCATCCTGCTGTGTCCAGTCGCGCGGCAGGTCGATGCGAGTGGTGCCGCGCATGCCGGCCGCAACGTCGGGCGCCCTGGCGCTGCCTTGCGCAACGACAGTGTGGCCGGCATCCGCGCCGAACTTCACCAGCTTCCAGCCTAGCTTGATCCGATTCAAGTTGCCGAAGTCGTAGCGGTTCTCCAGCACGATCCGGCCATCGAAGGTCGGCGCCAGCGACGACAATTCGGACAATGGCAAATACACCGGCGACCATATTTTCTTGATCGCGTAGAAGCTGCCTTCCTTTTCCCGGTAAGGTCCGAGTATGCCGTCCGGCGCCAGATTGCCGGCGACATCGATCATGCCGTTTTTGTCGTCACGGACGATGCCCTCGTCGACAAAGGACCAGATAAATCCGCCGGCACTGAGCGGATTGGCCAGCATCGCCTTCCACCAGTCGTCCAGGCTGGCGCCGGCGCCGCCGTCGTACAGGCCGTGCAGGAATTCAGTCGGCATGAACACGTCGCGGCCATGGAACAGCGACGTCGCGCAGCAATCGTAGGCGGGATAGTGCGCGGTATCGATGCCGCCGAAATTCGCCCACGGATGGATCACCGGCCGTTGCTGCACATCCCATATCGGATACAGGCGGTCCAGCTCCTGGTTAAAACCTCCCTCGTTGCCGTTGGCCCAAAGGATGACCGATGGATGATGCTGGTCCCGCTGCACCAGCTCCCGCACCAGCGGCGTGGAGACATCGGTATCGTAGGCCTTCTGCCAGCCGGTCAACTCGTCGATCACGTAGAGGCCAACTTCATCCGCCACGTCGAGGAAGTGCGCATCCGGCGGATAGTGCGACATGCGCACCGCGTTCATGTTCATGTCCTTCATCAGCTTCGCATCCAGGTAGCTGAGCTCTTTGCTGGTGGTGCGGCCGGAGGTCGGCCAGATGGAATGGCGGTTCGAACCCTTGAGGCGCACCTTCTCGCCGTTGACGTAGAGACCATCGCGCCTGCGCAGTTCGACCGTGCGAAAGCCGATCACCTTGTCCATCTCGTGCACCACCCGGCCGCCGGCCAGCAGCTGGAAGCGCACCCGATAGCGCTGCGGCACTTCCGCCGACCAGGGGATGATACGGTCGACCTGCCCATGCACATGCGCCTTCCCGTCCGCCGCTCCGGCGCTCATGTCCCTGCCCAGCGGCTTGCCGTCCAGGGTGAACACGCGAGCGACCACCTTGCCGTCCCCGCCCGCCATGAGCACGTCCGCGTCGAAGTCGCCGTTGTGCTTCGCATCCAGGCTCACGCGTTCGATATGGTGCTGTGGCGCGGCCTCCAGCCATACCGGCCGGTAGATGCCGCTGAACAGCCAGAAATCCGCGCTGCGCTCGGCGCGATTGACGGATGCGTCGGCGGAGTAGCGGCGCACCGTCACCTCCAGCCGGTTCTCCTCGCCCGGCTTCAGCAGCGCCGAAATATCGTAGCGAAACTCGTAAAACCCGCCCTGGTGCACCGGCCCCGCCGGCTGGCCGTTGACCTTCACCAGCGTATCCGTCATGGCGCCGCCGAAGACGATGTCGATATGCTTGCCCTGCCAGTCGGCCGGCACCTTGAATGTATGGCGGTAGACGCCGGTATTGTCCGGCGCGGGATCGTTCTCCCAGTCGCTGAAGTAACGGTAGGTGCCGTAGCCCTCCATCTCCCAGTTCGACGGCACCGGAATGGTCTTCCAGGTCCCGCTATTGCGCCCGCCGTTGACCATGAACTCCCAGTCCACGCGGTGATCCTTGTCCGTGCCGCTCAGGTACTGCACCTGCGTGACCTCCGCAGCGCACAGCCGGCACAGCGCCAACAGCAGGCAACACAACAGGTGGCGCATCACAGCCCCACCGCCAGCCGCTTGCTCTGGCCGGCCTTCAGGTTCAGCACAACAACCTTGTCGCCGTAGCGCACCTTGCCGGGACCTGAGCCGGCGGCGCGCCGGATGGTGGCAGAAGTCAGCTTGCCGCCAACCCATGCCACGTCGATCTCATAGCCGCCGCGTGCGCGCAAGCCCTTGACCGAGCCGGCAGGCCAGGCCGACGGCAGCGCCGGCAGCAGATGGATCTCGCCGGTCTGCGACTGCACGAGCATCTCGCAGATCGCCGCGACGGCGCCGAAGTTGCCGTCGATCTGGAACGGCGGATGCGCGTCCAGCATATTCGGATAGGTACCGCCGGCGTTGTTACCCTCGCTGCCCTTGCCGCTCTGCTGCGCGGCGCGCGCGCCCGGCTTGGCCAGCTGCCCGCGCAGCATCTGGTAGGCGTGATCGCCATCCAGCAGCCGCGCCCAGTAAGCCGTCTTCCACGCCATCGACCAGCCGGTACCTGCATCGCCGCGCCCTTCCAGCGACTTGCGCGCGGCGGCCGCCAGTTCAGGCGTCTGCGTCGGCGAGATCTGACGGCCTGGGTAAAGTCCGAACAGGTGCGACACGTGGCGATGCGTATCGCCCGGCGTATCAAGCACCGGATCTTTTTTCTCGTCCATCCATTCCAGCAGCTGGCCCCAGCTGCCCACCTGCGGCGCTGCCAGCTTGTCGCGCATGGCGGCGACTTGCGCGCGGAACGCCTGGTCATCACCCAGCGCATCGGCCGCTTCGACGGTGTTATTGAACAGGTCCCAGACGATCTCCTGATCGTAGGTCACGCCGTCCTCGATCGGCCCATGCTCCGGCGACCAGCCCAGCGGCGCAACCAGGCGGCCATCCGGCAGCTGCTTCAGATAGTCCTGCCAGAAGTGCACCGCCTCCTTCATCATCGGATACGCCACCTTGCGCAGGAAGGCCTTGTCCTGCGTGTAGGCATAGTGCTCCCAGAAATGCTGGGCATACCAGGCGTTGCCGGTCTTGTTCCACACATAGCCCATGGCGCCGAACGGATTCGATTCGGTGCGCACCGTCCAGCCGCGCACCGGCTTGCCGGCGCTGGTGACGAAGGTGTCGGCGGTCAGCTGGCGATACACCGGCGCCACGCCCTGCACCAGCGCGAAAAACGGCAGCGCGTTCTGCGACAGGTTGGCCGGTTCCGCCGGCCAGTAGTTCATCTGGATGTTGATGTTGGTGTGGTAGTCAGAATTCCACGGCGGCGTGAGGCTGTTGTTCCACAGCCCCTGCAAATTGGCGGGCAGCGAATCGCGCGAGCTGGAGATCAGCAGGTAGCGGCCGAACTGGAAGAACTGCGCCTCCAGACCTGGGTCGTTGCCCTCCGCCGTGTAGGTGGCGATCCGCTGGTCGGTAGGCAGTGCGCGCCGTTCCGGCACGGCGCTGCCGAAGTCCACGTTCATGCGATTGAACTGCGCGTGAAAATCCTTCTGGTGCTCGGCCAGCAGCACCGCCCATGGACGCGCCGCGGCACTGACCTGCGCCGTCACGCGCGGCAGTGGATGCTCGCCCTGGAACTTCTTCGCATGATCGAGAACGTAACTGGTGCCTGCGCCCAGTATCAGCGTCACCGCATCACAGCCGGTGAAAGTGATCCGGTTGCCATCGATCGCTATCGCCCCGCCCTCGTTCAGCACCTGCACCTGGCTGGCGTAGTCCATCGCGTTGCTGGAGGCCTGCCCCTTGCCGCGCAGCGAACCCGTGGCGACGATGCGGTTGCCCTGCGCCGTGATCTGCGCGTCGTGCATATCGGCCAGCTCGATCGAGCCGGTGTACTGCCCGCGCTTGTCGGCGCTCAGGCGCATCGCGATCACCTGCGCCGGATAGCTGGCGAAGGCCTCGCGCTTGAACCTGACGCCGGCGTGCGTGTAGCTGACGCTGTGCAGGCTCTGGCCGATGTCCAGCCGGCGCGCATAGGCCGTGGTGGACTGCTCGTGCCCCGGCAGGTTGATGTAGACGTCGCCGAACGGCTGATAGGTGCCCATCGCCTTATCGTCGCCGGTCCACAAAGTGATGTCGTTGAACTGGACGCGCTCCCGCGCCAGCTGGCCGAAGATCATCGCACCGATGCGACCATTACCGATCGGCAGCGCCTCCTGCTCCCAGCCTTGCGCCGTATCGGGCGCGGGCCGGTCGTAACGCAGCGTGAGGTCGCGCGTTTCCGCCGCGCCGCACAGCTGCGCGGCGAGCAGGCTCGCCGCGATCAACATGTTTCGAACCATCTTATTTCCTGACCGTGATCGACTTTCCCTCATAAGCGACGACCTTGTCGGACGCATCGAAATCGTCCGAGCTCGAAACGCCGGCCTTGATGAAGCGCAGCTTGAACTGGCGCTTGCCGACCATGCCCTTGTACTGGCCCACGCGGTCGCCAATGGTGACCACGCCGGTCTTGTCGTTGTAGCTCAGCGGGATGCGGCTGGACTCTCCACGCAGATAGGCATTGCTCACGCCATCGTCCTCGTACAGGCTGAACTTCCCGTCGGCGCCAGTGTAGACGTTGAGGGTGACCGGCGCATCCGGCTTCTCGTCCACATACTGCGTCACTGGTCCCATCGGCAGTATCGAACCGGCTTTCACCAGCAAAGGCATGCGGGTCTCCGGCGCCTTGATCGCGGCCGTGCTGCCGCCCGTGTAAACTTCACCGGTATAGAAGTCGTACCAGCTTGCGCCCTTGGGCATGTAGACCTTGCGCTCACGCGCGCCGTACACATACACCGGAGCGACCATCAGGTTGTGGCCGAACAGGTACTGGTCCTTGATATCCTTGACCGCTTCGTCGTTCGGGAAGTCCATCACCAGGCCGCGCATGATGGAGCCGGATTCGTAATGGATATCGGCGGCGGCCGAGTAAATGTAAGGCATCATGCGATAGCGCAGCTTGTCGTACCAGACCATCGAATCGCGCATCGGCGATCCTTCAGGCGCGATCTCGTGGATCTCGCGCTTCACCACCTCGCCATGAGAACGGAACAGCGGCGAGAACGCGCCGAACTGGAACCAGCGCAAATTCAATTCGCGCCACTCCTTCATGTCCTCTGCATTGCCCTTGGCCGCACCGGTGGCGCGGTTCTCCTGCGCCGAGCCGACATCGCCCACCTGATAGCGGGTCTCCTGTGCATAGCCGCCGATATCGTGCGTCCAGTTCGGAATGCCCGACATCGAGATGCTGACGCCGGCCGAGATCTGGTCATACAGATTATTCCAGCGGCTCGCCGTATCGCCGCTCCACACCGCGACCGCATTGCGCTGGATGCCCGCGAAGCCCGAGCGCGACAGGATGAACTGGCGCGTGTCCGGCTGGTCGCGCTTCAGGCCTTGATAGAAGCCCTCGGTATGCATCAGGCTATACGGATTGAAGGTGATCTCGCCGCCGCCATACACGGTCGGCCCGACCAGCTTCTTGAAGTCCGCCGGACGGGTGTTGGACAACACATCCGGCTCGGTGTTATCCATCCACCAGGCGTCGAAGCCCAGGTCGATCAGCTTCGGCTTCATCTGGCGATAGTAAATGTCGCGCGCCTCCTTGGTGTACGGATCGTAGTGGCTGTTCTTGTAGCCGGGGCCTACCCAGTCAAGCGCGCCGTCTTCGACGTTCTTGGTCCACATATGGCCCTTGGCCGCAAGCTCCTTGTAGTTGTCGGTGTTCGAATAGAACTTGCCCCAGATCGAAATCATGACGCGTGCATGGGCCTTGTGGGCCTCGTCCAGCATCGCCTTAGCATCAGGGAAGCGCGCCTTGTCGAAATCATGCGAGCCCCATTGATCCTGCGGCCAGTAGAACCAGTCCTGCACCATGTTATCCACCGGCCAGCCCTGCTTGCGGTACTCGCGCAGTACACCGAGCAGCTGCTCCTGCGTTTCATAGCGCTGGCGCGATTGCCAGAAGCCGTAGGCCCACTTCGGCATCATCGGCGCCTGGCCGGTCAGGTGACGGTAGCCGGCGATGACCTTGTCCATGCTGTCACCGTTGATGACGTAGTAGTTGATGCTCTGCGCGACTTCCGACGAGAAGGTCAGCGAATGGCGTTCCGCATCGGGCAGCGGATCGTTGTGCGTGATGGCGACCATGCCGCCGGTCGGCTTCCACTCCAGGTGCAGCTTGACCGGCTTGCCGGCTTCGAACTTCACCTCGAAATTGTGATACCACGGGTTCCAGCCCTGGCGCCACACGTCCATGACCTGCTTGCCGTCCACTGTCAACGTCGCATAGTCCGACGAGTACAGCTGCATCTTGTGCACGCCCGGCTTGTCGGAGCTCAGCGTCGCATCCCAGACCACCTTGACATTGTTCAGCGCTTTAAGCGGGCCCAGTTCCTTCGGCCAGTTTTCGGCCACGTCCTTCAGGTACTGGTAGGCGATGTCCTTTTCGTGGCGGGTCAGCACCAGCTTGCCGCCGACGTAGTAACGCGCCGTCAGGCCGCCAGCCTTGCCTTCGTCGTCGACCAGTTTCAGGTCGCGCACCATCGGGCCGTACGGCTTGGCGTCGCCGAAGCGCGAGATCGAATTGTTATCCCATAAAACGCCGTAGTTCTTGTCCGAGACGACGAAGGGCACGGCGATCGCCATATTGTGCTGCATGAGCAGCACGTCCTCGCCGTTCAGGTTCATTTGCGCGTTCTGGTGCTGGCCCAGGCCGTAGTAAGCATCCTTGGTGCCGTGGTTGAAGCCTTCCTTGACCGCCATGAACGGCTTGCCGTCGATATCGACCGGCGCCATGCTCTCCGACGCCTGGCTCAGGAAGGCCTTGCCGGCCGCATTGAAGAACTGCACCTGGCCGGTCGCCAGCGACACCGCCACCGAGATCTGCTTCGCCTTCAGCGTGACGTTATCCTTGCCCGCCGCCGTAACGCTGAAGTTACCGCTGACAGGAGCCGCCACCGTCATCAGCGATGGCGTGAGTTCCTTGCCCGAGCGATCGAGCTTCATCACATGGATGATGTTATCGCCCATGACTTCAAGCCGCACTTCTTTGGCCGCGCCGGAATCGGGCTTCACCACCACACCGCTGGCGGTTTTTTCAAACGTGCCCGCCAGCGCCTGGCCCGACACCATCACCGCCAGGCACGATGCTGCCGGCACTATCGATTTGAATCGCATTTAATCTCCGTATTTTTAGTAAGTACCCAGTTTGACCTTGAGAACCACCGGATTGCCGGTCAGGTTCAAGCCGTAATCTGTCTGGTCGCCGTTCCAGTTGCGTTCCATGATCCATTTGCCGGACGGGTCGAAGTGTCCTTCCTCCGCCCGCGCCAGCATGGATGGCTTGCCGTCGCTGCTGGCGAAGCTCACACGCGCATGCTGCCCTACCACGATAAACTCGTTGTCGCCGATCTGCGCGATCGACACGCCGCCATTCGGCAGCTCGGTATCCGCCGGCACATCCTTGACCTTGGCCAGCCACTCCGCATCGCCGAACTGCCACATGCGGAAGCTGACGGTGGCCGTCCAGTTCTTCAACGCGACGGTCTGCGGCTTGCGGTCGTCGCCTTCAGCCACGCCGCGTGTGCGGCCTTCAAACGCCCACTTGGCCCACTGGCGTTCCATCGGCCGGAAGGCTGCGTAGATCTTCCCGAACGGCGCCACCATCGTCTTGTCAGTGGCCTTGGAGCCCAGCGGGAAATTGCTGTAGTCAGCGTAGTCGATGCCAAACGGCGAGAAGGCCAGCGAACCACGGCCCAGCACCAGGTAGGCATAGCGGACGTACTGGGCGGCGTTGCTCATCTCCGGCAGCATCAGCGCATTGTCCACACGCTGGAAGCGGTCCATCGTGGCATTGAATTTGTCCGACTCCGGCGCATAGACATCCGGCGCGGCGATGTCGATATGCGGCGCGGCCGCCTTGTAGATATCGATCACGTCGAAGGTCGGGCCGCCGCTGGCGAAGTTGCCCTTCCACGGCATCACCGGCGACTCCAGCGGATCGCGCAGCGCATTGTTGACGTACATCGGCAGGTTGTAGACGGCGCGCCCTGCCTTGGCGATTTCCTCGATATAGCTGGCGATGGAGTAA
This sequence comes from Duganella sp. GW821-FHT07G03, assembly GCF_059418605.1. Lineage (NCBI taxonomy): Bacteria > Pseudomonadati > Pseudomonadota > Betaproteobacteria > Burkholderiales > Oxalobacteraceae > Duganella > Duganella sp. GW821-FHT07G03. Next base: position 159,660 of record NZ_JBWKQE010000011.1, on the reverse strand, counting down.
GCGTGGAAGTATTCGTCGGCGTAGTCGCCGTAGACCTGCTTCCAGCTGCCGCTGGCTGCCAGCGCCACCGGCGGTTTTTTATGATCCAGCACGGCCTGCGGGACATTCCGCTCGAACGCCGCCTGCGCCTTGGGCGCGAAGTCGCGCGCGTAGCCGTAGGTGCCGACTTCATTCTCGACCTGCATCATGATCACGGTACGTTGCGGCGCATCGGCCTTCTTGATGTGTTCCATCAGCGCGACAAAGGCCTTCCTGTCGGCCTTCATGGTTTCCTCGCTGTTTGGCGACAGGCAGTAGATCGACTTGCCGTCCTTGTCCACCATGCGCGGGAAGCGCTTGTTGTCGAACTTGACCCACTCCGGCGTGTACTGCGGGCCGGTGTTCTTCCAGGTGCCGAACCACAGCAGCACCAGGCGCACCTTGTGCTCGCGCGCCTGCGCCAGCAAGGTGTCGACGTAACTGAAATCGAACTTGCCTTCGACCGGCTCGATCTGTTCCCACGCCACGGGAATCTCTACGGTGTTGGCGTTCATGTCCTGAATGGCAGGCCACACCTTGCTCAAGGCCAGCGGGTAATTGCTGGAGTTGTGCACCTGTGCGCCGAACATCACAAACGGCGCGCCATCGACCATCAGGGCGTGGCGGCCGTCCTTCTTCACAAGCTGCGGCAGATCGGTCGCCGCCGCGCCAGTTGCGGCCAAAGCGGTAAAACTCAAAACAGTGACAAGCTGGCGGGCGGTATGCTTCATGCGATCAGGCCTTTTTCAAGTTAGAAGGTGTAACGCAGTTGTGCAGTGTAGCGCGGTCCCGTGACGAACCATGCACGGCCCTTCATGCCCACGCTCTGCTGCATCAGCTGCTTGAACTGCGAGTTGGTGACGTTCTGCGCTTCGAAGCCCAACGACATATGCTCGTTGATTTTGTAGAACATCGACGCATCCAGCTGGCCGTAGGCATCCGCCCACACAGGCAAACCCCACACCACGTTCTGCTTGCCGACGTCCGGGCTGGCCGGATTGGTGTCGGTGCCGTCGGTGCCCTGGGTACCGTTGACATTGACCGCCTGCAGGCTCTTCGAACGCCAGTTGTAGGCCAGACGCGCCGACCACGGACCTTTGTCGTACATCAGCGCCAGGTTGAACGATTGACGCGACAGATTCTCCAGCGGCAGGTTGCCGAAGGTGGTGCCGTTGGTGTCGCAGCCATTGAGCGTCAGGTTGACGTTGGCCGCCGAGTTCTCGCTGGTGCAATAAGCCTGGTACACAGGCTTGTACAGATCGCGCTTGCTGTCGACGAAGGTGAAGTTGGCCTGCATGCCCAAGCCGGACAACAAGCCTGGCAGTTTGTCGAAGTACTGCTGGTAAGCCAGCTCGATACCGCGCGCATAGCCTTTGGCACCGTTGATCGGTCCCGTCACCGCGAAGTTCTGCTTGACGCCATTGACGTCCGGGATCGCATAGAGGTAGGTCTGGTTGACGACAATGTCCTTCAGCTGCTTGTTGAACACCGCCGCCGTGAACGAACCTGCCGGTGCGAAGTACCACTCCGCCGTCAAGTCCATCTGCCTGGAGGTGGTCGGCTTCAGGTAAGGGTTGCCGGAGCCTTTACCCATCTGGCTGACGCTGTTGATGGTGGTGACGTTCGTGGCGGTATTGGTGGTGGTGCTGGCCGTCTGCTCCATCTCGGTATAGGCTTGCAGCTTGTCGAAGTCCGGCCGCGACAGCGCACCGGCAAACGCGAAGCGGAATTGCAGCGTATCCGACGCCTTCATGCGCAGGTTCAGGCTAGGCAGCACATTATGGTAGTTGTTCTCATAGTCCTCGGCTTTGGAGAACGGTGCGATGATCGGCACCGCCAGGCCGATGGTGGTGCTACCTGCCGGGATATTCGGCGCGGTTGACTTGAAGACCGTATAACCGTGCGCGGTGCTGGCGGTTTTCACATAACGAACACCTACGTTACCGTCGATTGGATATTTCAGGTTATCCCAGCCAAAACGAACCTGGCTATACAGGGCTTGGGTCTTCTCGGTCTGGTCGTTGGTGCCGGAAGGGTCGGTACCGAAGGTCGCAGCCTTCCACGTATCGCAGGAGGTGCTCACTTCCGCGCACAGGATGTCGTGATACTTGTGCAGTGCCGCGTAGCTGTCCGGGAAGCCCTGCGCCAGCGAGACGTTCGGGAACACCACCGACGGCACCGAGACTTTGCCGTTGAAGAAGTTGTTAAAGGTGTGCAGGTTGGTGTTGCCGCTGAAGCGGGGATCACTCAGGTAAGCCAGGCCGCTGATGTTCCAGCCCAGCTGCCACGGTTGCGAGATCGGCGACCAGTTGTAGCTCGGGTTGGTGTTCTGCGTCAGCGCGTCGCGGTCGGTCAGGCGCACGCCGAAACGGATGTCGCGCAGTACCGGATGATCGAAGTCGTACTTGGCGTCGGTCTTCCACGCAGTCTCATGGCCCACGCTCTTGTCCTGGTGCTCCATCGTGAACGCCCAGTAGTAGTTCTTGGGATCGGCCAGGTTGGCGCGGTCGGCCGCGTCGAAGATCAGGTTGGGTACATTGCCGGTCAGGTCCAGCTGTTCCTTCGGCATCTGCACGCCGGTGGCCACGGTCGAATCGAGGCTACGGGTGCTGGCGCGGATGTGCTGCAGATCGGTGGTGACGGTCCAGCGATCGTTCGGACGCCAGCGCAGGTTCCACGACAGGTCGGTGGTGTCGGATTTGCGGGTGGAGGAACGGGTGTCGTCGCCGAAGTTGATGCCGCCGTCCTTGGTATCGGTCAGGGTGCCGGTCAGCAGCGCGCCCTTGGAATCATAGGTGCCGTTGGTGACCCGGATGTTGTACGGGCTCGATTGCGCGAAGATCGCCTGCTCGTCCCACGTCATCGTGTAGCGAGATTTGAAGTAGGTCAGCGAGCTGCTGAGCTGATCGTTGGCCTTCCACTGCAAGGCGCCATACGCGCCCTCGCGGCGGCGGTTGAACTCCAGCGTGCGCCACTGCGCGCCCTTCGGCACCCAGATGGTTTTGCCGGAGGCGTCCTTCAATGGATAGTAAGGCTCGACCTGGAAGGCGTCGGTGCGGGTGCCGCTTTCCGAGTAGGCCAGGTCCAGCAAGGCGCCCACTTCGCCGATCGGCGTCTTCCAGCGGTTCGACACCATGCCCGACATCGACGGCGACGATTTTCCCTTCTTCAGTTCCGAGTAGGTCTCCTGGCCGGAGATGGCGCCGTGGAAGCCCTTGAAATCGAACGGCATCGCGGTGCGCAGGTTGACCAGGCCGCCGACGGCGCCCTCGACCTGTTCCGCCGACGGGTTCTTGTAGATGTCGACGCCGGCCATCAGTTCAGGCGGCACGTCTTCGAAGTTCAGCGAACGGCCGCCGTTGGCGGAGAACGAATCGCGGCCATTGAGCTCGGAGCGCACATAGCTCAAGCCCCGGATCGATACGCCCGAGCCTTCAACCGAGAAGTGCTCCGGGTCGCCCTTGGACATGGTGCGGTCGATGGTCACGCCCACGATGCGCTGCAACACCTCGGTCACCGAGCGGTCCGGCAGCTTGCCGATATCGTCGGCGACGATGGAATCAACGATTTCATCGGAATTCTGTTTGATCTTCTGCGCCGATTGCAGCGCTGCGCGCTGGCCGGTCACCACCACCGTCGGACCAGCATCGCCAGGTGTGGTCTGCGCAACAGCCATGCCGGACATGGCAGCCATCTGGGCCAGGCCCAACGCAATCGCCGTTTTCTTAAACTGTTTCATCTAATGCTCTCCAAAGTTATAAGACTATTCATGGCACTTCGGCCATTTGTTGTTGGTGCTTCCCAGTGTCGACGGTTATGAATTTAGAAATATCAGGCGTGCAGGCCCACAGGCGCTGAATAGCGCAAAGAGATAGTTTTCATTTGAATGCGTCTCGCTTTTGGTTTTGTTATCGTTATGGCTTACTGGCGGGGTGCCAGGTCATACGATGTTATGAGACCATTTTGCAAGTTACGCCAACTGGCCGCAATTGCGAAATTCACCAAGCGGGCGAATGATAATCAGCAAGCGTAGCGTCGATCAGACAACGTAGCGGCTGAAGCGCGCGGCCCGGCGCAGCTAATGCTATGGGCCGCGCGAAAAACATCAACGGCGGCTGGAACGCGTCGCCACGTCGACCCACACGGCCAACGTCAGGATGCAGCCCTTGACGATCATCTGCCAATAGGTGTCCACATCCAGCATGGACATACCGTTATCCAGGCTGGCCATCACCAGCGCGCCGATCAAGGCGCCGTAGACGGTGCCGGAGCCACCGCGCATCGACGTGCCGCCGATGAAGCAGGCCGCGATCGCATCGAGCTCCCCCGAGGTGCCGGCCGACGGCGAACCTGCCGCCAGTCGCGCCGTGTTGACCAGGCCAGCCAGGGCGCACATCAAGCCCATGATCCCGAAGATCCACAGCTTCACCGCCTGCACGTTCACACCGGACAGGCGAGTCGCCTCCATATTGCTGCCCACCGCGTAGATGCGGCGGCCGAACACGGTCTGCGTGGCGACGTAGCTGAAGGCGCCCAACAACACCAGCAACAGCAGCACCGGCAGCGGTATGCCTTCGTAGCTGTTCAAGGTCCGCACGAAGGCGAACAACACGGCGCCGATGGCGGCCAGGCGTACGCCGTCGCGCCACATCGGCGGCACCGGCAGGCCGTGGCGGCCCAGGTTCAGGCGCTGGCGCCATGTCAGCACGGCGGCCAGCGCAAACAGCACCACGCCCAGCGTCACGCCCAGTTCCGGCGACAGATAGCCCTGCCCCACCTGCACCATCGCTTCCGACACCGGCGCCACCGTCACGCCGTCCGTCACGCCCAGCACGATGCCGCGATACGCCAGCATGCCGCCCAGGCCCACGATGAAGGACGGTATGCCCGCATACGCCGTCAGGTAGCCGTTGAACAGGCCAAGCAGCAGGCCGCAGGCCAGCACCGCCGCCACCGTTACCGGCAGCGGCATGTGGTGCGTGACGTCGAGCACCGCCGCCACGCCGCCCAGCAGGCCAAGCAGCGAGCCCACCGACAGGTCGATCTCGCCGGAGATGATGACGAAGGCCATGCCGCAGGCGACCACGCCGGTCACCGACATTTGCCGCATCAGGTTGGACAGGTTGCGCGCCGAGATGAAGCCGCCGTCCGTCTTCCAGCTGAAGAAGCTCCAGATGATGGCGATGGCGATCAGCAGCGCGAGGATTTTATACTGCGTGAACAGTTGTTTGAGTTTGTTGGTATGCATGGTCACTATGAATGATCGAGCGCCGCAGACAGCAGCATTTCCTGGGTCAGGTCCTGGTTGATGAAATCTCCGCGCAGCCGGCCTTCGCCCATCACCAGCACGCGGTCGGACACGCCCAGCACCTCGGCCAGCTCCGACGACACCATGATGATGGACACGCCCTGGCTGGCCAGTTCCAGCATCAGCTTGTAGATCTCGTACTTGGCGCCGACGTCCACGCCGCGCGTGGGTTCATCGAGTATCAGCACCTTGGGCCGCGTCAGCAGCATCTTGGACAGCACCGCCTTCTGCTGGTTGCCGCCCGAGAGCGAAGTAATCGGCAGGAAGGGACTGGCCGTCTTCAGGCCTAGCCGGGCGATTTCCTCGCTGACGGTTTTCAGCTCGGCCTCGCGGTCGATTCGGGTGAAGCGCGCATAGCGGCCCAGCACCGACAGCGTGATGTTCTGGCCCACGTCCAGGTCGCGGATGATGCCATGCTGCTTGCGGTCCTCCGGCACCAGCGCCAGCCCGGCGCGGATGGCCTTGAGCGGCGTGCGGGTATCGATCTTCTCGCCGTTGAGCCACACCTCGGCCTCGCAGCGGCCGTTGTAGGCGCCGAACAGCGCGGACACCAGCTCCGTGCGGCCCGCGCCCACCAGGCCGGCGATGCCGAGGATCTCGCCCCGGCGCAGCTTGAAGGAGACGTTGTCCACTTTCCGGCGGTCCGGCTTCTCGGTGTCGTAGCACACCACGTTGCGGGCTTCGAACATCACCTCGCCCTGCGTGCGTTCCAGTGTTGGATACAGCTGGTTCATCTCGCGCCCCACCATCTGCGCGATGATCTGCCGCACGTCCATCTGCTGCATCGGCGTGGTGGCGATATGCTTGCCGTCGCGGATGACGACGATGGTGTCGCAGATCGCTTCCACTTCATCGAGCTTGTGCGAGATGTAGACGCAGGCCACGCCCTTGGCTTTCAGGCCGCGGATGATATCGAGCAGCACCTCGATTTCCGACGCCGTCAACGACGACGAGGGTTCGTCCAGGATCAGCAGGCGCGCGTTCTTGTTGAGCGCCTTGGCGATCTCGATCAGCTGCTGGTGGCCGCCGCCGTAGTTCATCACCGGCAGCACCACGTTGACGTCGTTGAGCTTCAGTTCCCTGAGCAGCGTTTCGGCGCGCTGGTTCATGGCCGGATAGTCCATGCGGCCGCCGGGCAGCGTGATCTCGTTGCCGAGGAAGAGATTTTCGGTCACCGACAATTCGGGCACCAGCATCAGTTCCTGGTGGATGATGACGATGCCGGCCGCTTCGCTTTCGCGTATCGATTGCGCCTTCAGCGGCTGGCCGTCCATCAGGATCTCGCCGTCCCAGGTGCCGTGCGGGTAGACGGCGGACAGTACTTTCATCAGGGTCGATTTGCCGGCGCCATTCTCGCCGCACAAACCGATGCACTCGCCGGGCCTGACTTGCAGGTCGATGCCGTCGAGCGCGGGGACACCGCCGAACTTCTTGACGATGCCCTTCATTTCTAGCAAATAGCCGGACATACAGATTCTCGCAGAGGTGAGGTGCGGGAACCCGTGGAACGCGTCCCCGCCAGAAGAATTACTTGGCCGCGAGTTGGGCTTTGGTGTAGAAACCATCGGTGACCACCAGGTCGATATTCGCCTTGGTCAGCATGGTAGGTTTCAGCAGTAGCGTGCTGACCTGCTTGAAGCCGTTCTGATACTCGGCGTTGTACGCCGGCTTCTCATTGCGCACCAGCTGGATAGACAGCTTGGCCGCTTCCGAAGCGATCAACTTCAACGGCTTGTACACCGTCATGGTCTGCGAGCCGGCGATCACGCGCCGCACCGCCGCCAGATCCGCGTCCTGCCCGGACACGGCCACCTTGCCGTCGAGCTTCTGCGAAGCCAGCGCCTGGATCGCGCCGCCGGCGGTCGCGTCGTTCGACGCCACCACCGCATCGAGCTTGTTGCCGTTGGCCGTCAGCGCATTCTCAACGATGGACATGGCCTCGGCCGGATTCCAATCCTTAACCCACTGCTTGCCGACCACCTTGATATCGCCCTTGTCGATCAGCGGTTGCAGCACCTTGAGCTGGCCTTCGCGCAGCATCTTGGCGTTGTTGTCGGTCGGCGCGCCGCCCAGCAGGTAGAAGTTACCCTTGGGTTTAACCGCCACCACACCCTGCGCCTGCATCTCGCCGACCAACTTGTTATCGAAGGAGATATAGGCATCGATATCCGCGTTGAGGATCAGGCGGTCGTAGGAGACCACCTTGATCTTGGCTTTCTTTGCCTCGCGCACCGCATTGTTCAGCACCGTGGCGTTGTAAGGCACGATCACCAGCACATCGACACCGCGCGAAATCAGATTCTCGATCTGCGCGATCTGACGCTGCTCGCTGGCGTCGGCCGACTGCACATAGACCTTGGCGCCCTGCTGCTCGGCGGCGGCGACGAAGTAGTCGCGGTCGCGCGCCCAGCGTTCCAGCCGCAGGTCGTCGATGGAAAAGCCGATTTTCGGGTTCTTGGCGTCGGCCATGGCGTTGCCGCCTGCGCACACCAGCATGACGGCGACTGCCGCCGCGCTCAGTAATTTCTTCATTCTTACGGTCTCCTGTTAGTACTGTGGATCTTTGTCCGACTAGTGATTATGGCGCGCCTGATTAAGGGCCACTCCGCGATATGGTACAGCCAGTTCCATGCATGCGCCGTTTTCCATTTGCCCGACGGTGCTGCGGTAGATTTCCTGCCACGGCGTCTGGCTGGCGGGGATGGCTGGAATGCCGTCCTTCTTGCGCTCCTCCCACTCCACCGGATCAACCTGCACATCGCAACGGCCGGCATTCAAATCGACGCGGATACGGTCGCCGGTGCGCAGCCATGCAAGGCCGCCACCGACCGCGCTCTCCGGCGATGCGTTCAGTATCGACGGGCTGTCCGAGGTGCCGGACTGACGGCCGTCGCCCAGCGTCGGCAGCGCGTTGATGCCGCGCTTGACCAGCGCATCGGGCGGCTGCATGTTGACCACTTCGGCCGAACCGGGCCAGCCTATCGGGCCGGCGCCGCGTATCACCAGCATGCAGTCCTCATCGATGTTCAGCGAAGGGTCGTTGATGCGGGCGTGGTAATCGCCGGAGCCGTCGAACACGATGGCGCGGCTCTCGAAGATATTCTCGCTGCCCGGCGTGCTCAGATAGCGGGCGCGGAAGGCGTCCGAGATCACGCTGGTTTTCATGATGGCGAAGTCGAACAGATTGCCCTTCAGGACAAAGAAACCGGCATCCTTCTTCAGCGGCTGGTCGAAGGCAAAGATCACCTCGCGGTCATGCGTCTCGCGGCCGGCCAGGTTGTCGCGCATGCTGCGGCCGGTGACGGTGGGACGGTCCGAACGCAGCATGCCTTGCTGCTCCAGCTCCCACATGACAGCCGGGACACCGCCGGCGCGATGGAAACGCTCGCCGAGGAATTTACCGGCCGGCTGCATGTTCAGCAGCAGCGGCACGGCATGGCCGTACTCCATCCAGTCGCTCGAATGCAGTTCGACGCCGGCGTGACGCGCCATCGCCATGATGTGCTGCTGCGCGTTGGTGGAGCCGCCGATGGCGGCATTGACCACGATCGCATCGAGGAAAGCCTCGCGATTCAGAATGCTCGACGGCTTGATATCCAGCCGCGCCATCTCGACGATGCGCCTGCCGGTTTCATACGCCATCTGGCCCCGTTCGCGGTACGGCGCCGGGATCGCCGAACAACCGGTCAGCGACATGCCCAGCGCCTCGGCCATCGCGTTCATGGTGGAGGCGGTGCCCATGGTGTTGCAGTGTCCCGCCGACGGCGCCGAAGCGGCGGCGATCTGCAGGAATTTTTCGTTGTCGATCTCACCGGCGGCCAGCTGGCGGCGGCCTTTCCAGATCGCGGTGCCGGAACCCGCCAGTTCGCCTTCGAACCAGCCATCCAGCATCGGCCCGCCGGACAGCACGATGGCGGGAATATCCACCGTCGATGCGGCCATCAACTGCGCCGGCGTGGTCTTGTCGCAGCCGGTGGTCAGCACCACGGCGTCGATCGGATAGCCGTGCAGGATTTCCACCAGCCCGAGGTATGCCAGGTTGCGATCGATGGCGGCGGTCGGACGGCGGCAGTTCTCAAAGATCGGATGCAGCGGAAATTCCATCGCGATGCCGCCCGCATCGCGGATGCCATCGCGCACGCGCTTGGCCAGCTCCAGGTGGATGCGGTTGCAGGGGCTGATGTCGCTGCCGCTCTGCGCGATGCCGATGATGGGGCGGCCGGAGCGCAGTTCCTCCGGCGTGATCCCGTAATTCATGAAGCGCTCCAGATACAGCGCCGTCATGTCGATGTGGTCCGGATTGTCGAACCAGTCCTGCGAACGGTAGCGGCGCGCGGTACTCATGCGCCGTACCAGCCCGCGTCGACGAAATAATCGCGCCCGGTGCAGCGGCCGGCGTTGTCGGAGGCCAGGAACAGCGCCAGCGCGGCCACGTCGTCCACCTGCACGCGCTGCGGCAGGCATTGGCCAGCCAGGATGCGCGCTTCCTCTTCCGGCGTGTGCCACAGGGCTTCCTGGCGCGGCGTGCGCACCGCGCCGGGGATGATGCAGTTGACGCGGACGTTGTGCGGACCGAGGTCGCGCGCCAGGCCGCGCGTCATGCCCTCGATGGCGGCTTTGGCCGTCATGTACAGGGTCAGCTCCGGCAGCGCCAGGTGCCACGAGATCGAACCGAAGTTCAGGATCACGCCGCCGCCGCGCTGCTGCATGCCGACGGCGACAGCCTTGGCGCAGAAGTACTGGTGCCGCAGGTTGACGGCCATGCGCTCGTCCCAGTATTCCGGGCTGACGTCGGCCAGCTTGTGGCGGTCGTCGTTGGCGGCGTTGTTGATCAGTACATCGACCTGGCCGATGCGGTTGAAGGCCGCAGCCACCGCATCGAGATTGGTCAGGTCGCAGCGCACGAAGGTCGGCGGTACCGCTTGCGTCGACAAGCGGCCTTGTAGCGCCAGCGAGTCTTCTTCGGCGATATCGAGGAAGTGTACCTGCGCGCCCTGCTGCGCAAACGCCTCCACCATGCCCGCGCCGATGCCGCTGCCGCCGCCCGTGATGACCACGCGCTTGCCGGCCAGGCTGGGATAGATCGCCTGCTGCACCCTGGTCTGCAGTGCCGGCGCAACGCGCATCGCGGCCGCGCCGCGCGCCCGGGCCAGCAAGGCCCGCACGCCAAACGTCCACGGCGCGATGGTGTCGCTGCGCTGCACATGGTTGACCAAGGTGCCCAGCGAAGGCGTCGAGATGCTGACACGGTCGCCCAGGTGGTGCGTGAAGCCGCCGCCGGCCGTGTCGCGGTCCTTGATCGGCGAGAACATCGTGCCGAGGAAGAGCATGAAGCCGTCCGGGTATTGATGATGACGGCCGCAGACCTGGCTCACCAGGTCGAGCGGATCGCGGCTGATCTCGCGCATGCGGCTGGCGCCGGCCAGGTGGAAGCCGTCGTCCATGCCTTCGATTAGCATGCTCAATTCCGCGTTGCGGATGGTGTCGATGGTGAAGTGTTCGTCGAACAGGCGGATGAACGGGCCGATGGCGCAGGAACCGTTGTTGTCTTTGGCCTTGCCCAACAAGAGCGCACTGCGGCCTTCGATGTCACGCAGGTTGACGTCGTTGCCCAACGTGGCGCCCAGCACGCGCGCCTGGCTGTTGACGGCCAGGACGATTTCCGGCTCCGGGTTGTTCCATTTCGAATCGGGATGCAGGCCGACGTCCGCGCCCTGCCCCACCGCCGACATGGGCTGCGACTTGGAGAACACCTCCGCGTCCGGGCCGATGCCCACTTCCATGTACGGCGACCAGAGTCCGCGTTCGATCAGGTCCGCCTTCAACCGTGCCGCTTCCGGCGAGCCGGGACGGATGGCCGACAGATCGGAGCCGATGATGGCCTGGATCTCTCCGCGCAGGACGTTGGCGCGGGATGCGTCGCCACCGGCCTGTTCTTCGATCACCCGCTCCAGCAGGCTGACGGCGAAGGTGACGCCGCATGCCTTGATCGCTTGCAGGTCGCACGGCGCCAGCAGGCGCGGGGTGCCGGCGTAGATGGTGCTGTCGAGCGCATGCGCCATCAGCTGCCGCACGCTGCCCAGCGATTCGCCGGGTGCGTTGCGGGCGATATCGAGGACATCGTCGCGCTCCAGCAGGTCGGACATGGTGGGGGCGTGGCCGGTGATGTCGAACACCTCGCCGTTGCGGACGGCGACCACGCAAGGCCCGTCGATGACGCCATTGCGCCAAACGCGGCCCACCAGAACTGCCCGTTCGATATCGTCGGGCAGCATCGTTTTCATATTATTTTCCAAGGTCTCTCTCTCCAAGCTGGCAAGCAAACTGCGTGGAGGATTTTGACCCGATTCCCCAGTGACGGCAATTATGAAACTCACCAATCACGGTCATGTTTTACGCGTCCGCCGCTCAGGCGACGCTGCGCAGGTCGGGCACGGCAGCGGCGTCGTCGGCGGCCTTCTCATCGGCGCAGCCCTGCATGGCGCGGTCCTGGTAGGCGCGCGGCGTGCAGCCCAGCTCCCGCTTGAACACCGCGTGCATGTACTGCACCGACGTGAAGCCGCAGCTGAGCGCCACGTCGGCGATGCTGCGCTCTCCGCGCGCCAGGATCTCGGTGGCGGCATCGAGCTTGAAGCGCAGGATCACATCATGCACGCTGCAATCGAGCTCCTGGCGGAAGTAGGATTCCAGCGACGAGCGCGAAATGCCCACGTACTCGGCCACCTGGTGCGTCTTGATGCCCTGGCAGGCGTACTGGCGGATGAAGTGGCGCGCCCGCATCACGTGCGGGTGCTTGGGCGCTTCGTGGCGGGTCGAGGTCAGCACGTTGATGCCGACCGGCGGCACCAGGATGCGCGTGCCGCCCAGGCGCACGCCGTGCAGCATCTGGTCCAGCAGGTGGGCGGCGGTGCGGCCCATCTCCTGCGCGCCCTGGATCACGGAGCTAAGCGGAATGCGGGTCAGCATGCGCGCCAGCGGATCGTTGTCGATGCCGATCAGCGCCACCTGCTCCGGCACCTCGATGCCGGCCATGATGCAGGCCTGCAGCAGCTGGCGCGCGCGGGCGTCGGTGACGGCGATGATGCCGACCGGCTTGGGCAGGCTGTGCAGCCACTTGATCTGCTGCTCCACCGCCTCGTCCCAGGACGGCGCGCTGGTGCCCAGACCGCGGTAGATCTGCGGCTCCATCTTGTCCTTGCGCATCAGCGTGCGGAAGGCGGTCTCGCGCTCCTGCGCCCAGCGGTTCTCCTGCGCTTCCGGCAGGCTGAACATCGCAAAATTGCGCAGGCCGGCCTCGATCAGGTGATCGTGGGCCATCTTGATCAATTTGAAGTTGTCGGTCGCCACGTAGGGCACGGCGTCCGGATAGCTGCTGTCGTCGGCGTAGGAGCCGCCCACCGCCACCACCGGGATGCGGCTGCGGCTGAGTGCGGCCGCCACGGCGGGATCGTCGAAATCGGCGATGATGCCGTCCCCCTGCCAGTGCTCGATGCCGGGCAGGCGCAGGCGGAAGTCTTCCTCCAGGAACAAATCCCAGGAGGCGCGGGTACTGCTCAGGTGAGCGGCGATACCGGCGATCACTTCACGGTCAAAAATCTTGTTTGCGTTGAACAGCAACGCAATACGGTGGGACTTCATCGACATTTTCAACGACCTCAATCTCGGCACCAAGTATTGTGGCATGTTTCCGATCCCGTTCCGATGAAAAAGGCGAACCCGTCCCTAATTGGCGACAATCGGCTTGCCAGTCACTATGCCGCGACCCGCCGTGCTCATGTACACGACCCCGTAGGTATTGGCATCTCCGATAACGAATTGGGCATCGCCCGGGCCGCCGTATTGATGATCGTCGTCATTAATTCTCAGCCAGTTGGCGCCGCTGTCGATGGAGCGGAACACGCCGCGCACGCCGTCCACCGAGCCCCAGATGTACACCGCCGGATAGTCGGCGCCCGGTGCGGCCTTGCCGAAGCCCACCGCCGCCGCGTAGCCGACATTGGCCAGGTTGGCGAACGTGGCGCCGGCATCGGTGGAGCGCGCCAGGCCGCCGTCATACAGCGCGACCCAGACATCGCCTTCCCTGCCGGGCGCGGCGCGCACCGCCGTCGAACCCTTGGCGTTGGCCAGGCTGCCGGCGGGCGCGAAGCTGGCGCCCGCATCGGTGCTGAGCAGCATGGCGGCGCCGCTCAGCGCATAGAACTTGTGGGCGTTGACGGGGTCGGCCACCGGCCGCGCACCGTTCAGGCCCTTGACGGCGTTCCAGCTATCGCCGCCGTCGGTCGAGAAATAACTGGTGGATGATTTTTCCGGGCTGTGCACGATCACCTTGCCGTCCGCACTGAGCGCCAGCTGTCCCTGCTGGCCTTTGATGCTGGCGGTCTGTTTCCAGCTCAGGCCCATGTCGCGCGACACGTACATCGCGCTGCCGACGCGCGCCAGCACATTCGGATTGGCGGCGGCAACATCCAGCCCCCAGGTGGTGCCCATGGTCGGCGTGTGGATAGGCGCATATTTGGTGACGTCGGTGTGACGGAAACCGTCGTAATCGCCGATGGCCGAAACGACCGGACCGCCGGGTATGCTGACCATATTCAGCGGCACCGATTCCTCCAGCCCCGCATCCTCGAACTTCCACACCGCCGGCGCGGCGTGGATGTCGTTCGTTTTAAAAATGCCGTTGCCCGACACGACCATCACGCTGCGCGTATCGAAGGGATCGAACTCGATGCTGGCGGTCCAGTGGATAAAGCTGCCCGCTATCCAGCTCACGCCGTTCGGGTCTATCCGCACGCCCTGGTCGACGATGCTGTTCCAGCGCTTGCCGCCGTCCAGCGTTTCAAAGAACTGGTCGCCCATCGTTCCGGGCTGCCGGTAGTAGTTGGTGGTGGAGACGATCATGCGGTCCTGATTGCCCGGATCGACGGTGATGCCGCCGTAGGCGCGGTTCAACGGCGGCGAGATATCGCTCCATGTGCGGGCGGCGATATCGTACTTCCACACCGCGCCCTGTTCCATGCCTTCGCCATGCGCCACGTCGCCCCACGGACCGGCGCCCTTGGCGTAGACCACCACCAGGCTGCCCTTGGCCAGCACCGCGCGCTGCGGCATCAGCGCGGTGGGGCCGCCGCTCAACGCGGTGAAGGTGTTGCCGCCGTCGCCGGACAGGTACAGATTGGCGCCCACCGAACCATAGCGCGAGACGCCGGCGAAGATGCGCTGCGTGGCGCCGCCGGCCGCGCTGGCCGGGTCCAGCACGACGAAGCTCAAGCCGTTCTGGTTGGGCGTATCCGTCACTGGCAGGCCGTCCAGATGCTGCCAGCTCAGGCCTTCGTCCACGCTCTTGAACATGCCGTTGGCGCGCGTGCCGATGTAGAGGATCTTGCCGTTGACAGGATCCACTTGCAGCTTCTCGCCGTTGCCGCGCCCCATGCCGTTGCCGTGCACCTTGAATTGCTTGCTCACATCAATCTTGGTGAAGCTGCGGCCGTAGTCGCTGGATTTCAGGATCGCGCTGGCCCCGCCGTTCAGGTAGCCGATGCCGGCCGACAGATACACCTTGCCCGGCGCATTCGGATCGATGGCGATCGACTCCACGCCCAGCAAGCCGGTCTCCTGGTCGGACACCCAGTCCAGCAACGGTATCCAGCGCTTGCCGGCGCCGTCCCAACGGTAGGCGCCGCCGACGTCGGTGCGGATATAGACCAGGCCCTTCTCGGTCTTGCTGGTGACGATGCCGGAAACAAAGCCGCTGCCGCCGATGGCGACGTTGTCCCATGCATAGGCAGGGCCGCTGGCCATCAGCTTCTCCAGGGTCGGCGCCATGGCCTTGGCCCAGATTTCATAGCCCTGCTGGTTCGGATGCAGCAGGTCGGGCATGATGTCCTTCGACAGCGTGCCGTCCGCCGTCAGGAGGGCCTGGTTGATGTCGAGGTAAAAAACATGACGCTGGTCGGCAAAGCCGGAGATGATGCCGTTGACCTTTTCGTTGATCTGGCGGAGCTTGTCATCCGGCTTCTCGCCGCGCGGGAAGATCGCCAGCAGCAGGATCTTGGTATCGGGCAGGCGCCGGCGCAGTTCGTCGAGATTGCGCCGGATGCCGGCGGCGGTGGTGCGCGGATCTTCCTGGCGATGGCCGGTGTTATTGGTCCCGAACATCAGCACCGCGACCTTGGGCGCGATGGGGTCGACCTCGCCGTGCAGCAGGCGCCACAGCACGTTCTCGGTGCGGTCGCCGCCGAAGCCCAGCGCCAGTCCGTTCATCGGCTTGTAGTAGCGCTCCCAGACCGGCGCGCCGCTCTTCTCCCAGCCCTCGGTGATCGAATCGCCGATAAAGACCACTTCGGCCGATTTGCCCAGCGCCTGCGCTTCGGCCAGCTTTTCCTCATGGCGCGGCGTCCACCAGTCGATCGCCCAGGATTCGTTCAGCTTGTCCGGCGTGACCGACACGGTCTTGTAGTCCGGGCAGCTGACGTTGGGCTTGCCGCCGGCCTGGTACTTGATATTGGCCACCGATACGTCGCCGCCGCCGGTGACGTCGAGCGCGAACGGCTGCGCGATGGCGCTCAAATCGTCGCCCTCGTGCACAAAGCAGCTTACCGGCACCACCACGTGCTGCCATCCCTTGCCGGCGAAGGCGCGCGCAGGCAGCACGAAGGGCACGTTGCGGCTGCACTGCTCGCCGCAGCCGACCGCGAAGCTGAGGCCGCCTTTCGCCAACTCCTTGACGTTGACATCCAGCGCCAGCACGCCATGCGCCAGATAGGGGCGCAGATCGAGCGGCTTGCCGCCTTCCACGCGCAGGCTGGCGTACCAGGAACTGAAGTGCACGATCAGGGCGTCGCGGTCCTTGTCGACGCTGATGCGGCGGTCCTGCACCCTGCCCTTCGACGGGACGCCGGCGTTGGCGCCGTCCAGCGTGATGTGCTCTTCATAGTCCGCGACGGTGATGTGCCACGATGCCAGCGGGCGGCCGACGTAGAGATTCAGGTCTTGCGCCGGCGCCGCCAGGACGGACGCCGACCAGGCGGCCAGGCACAAGGCCAGGCGCCAGCGGATAAAGTTCATGGGAGTTTGTCTCAATTAAAAATTCTTGTGAGTATATTCTGCAAGCTGCCTCCGCGCCCGGCAATTGCGAAATTCACCAAGGCGGCCAATGAAATTGGCGGCGCTTCAGCTGGCGAGCGCGCTTTGCACGCGGTAGGACAGCGGCAGCGTCAGCAACAGCAGCGCCGCCAGCGCCATCACCGCGACCGGCACGCCGGCCATATCGCCGAGCCGCCCGAACAGCACCGGCGCCAGCGCGCCGCCGCCGATGGTGCCGGTGTAGAAGCGCGCGAAGGCCTGCTCGCGCCGGCCCGCGCCGGCCAGCTCGGGCACGGCGCCGTACAACACCGACGAGGTGCCGTTCAACGCCAGCCCCAGCAAGGGCAGCATGGCCATCATCGCCGCCAGCGGCAACCACACCGACAGCAGGATCAGCAGCGCGGTGGCGGACTCGGTGATCCACACCGTCTTCATCATGCCGATGCGCGCGCCCAGGTAGCCGCACAGCAGCTTGCCGAAGGCGCCGCCGACGAACAGCAGCGACAAGGCGATGCCGATGCCGGCGGTGCCGGCGCCCTTGCTCTGCAACAGGAACGGCAAGAAGGTCAGGAAGCCCATGCGCACCGCGCTATCGAGCACGCCCGTCGCGATCAGCGCGCGCAGCCCGCCGGCCGAGCCCTTGCCGCTCACCACCTTGGCCGCCGCCGCCCGGTGGCGCGCCGACTCGGCCGCCGTCGGCAATAGCCACCACAGCAGCGCGGCCGCCGCCAGGCCCAGGCAGCCGATCAAGGTCACGCTGGCCTGCCAGCTCACCACCACCAGCAACAGGCCGACCGCGCCCGGCACCAGCGTCTTGCCGATGTCGCCGGCAAAGTTGTATTGCGCCAGCGCCTGCTTGACGCCGCCGCCCGCCTCGTGCGTGTCGGTGACGATGGACGAGGCCAGCGGATGCTGGGTGCTGGCGCCCAGGCCGCCCAGCAGCAAGGCGATCATCAGCACCGTCATGCCGCCGGCCAGGCCGGCAATCAGGTAGGCGATGCCGGCCAGCGCGGTGCCGCCGATCAGCATGCGCTCGCGCCCCCAGCGCCTGGCCAGGCGGCTGGCCAGCAGCTGGAAGCCCGCCATCATGCCCGAGTAGGCGCCGCGCAGCAGGCCCACCATCGCCAGGCTGATGGCAAATTGCGCCTGCCAGATCGGCAGCAGCACGTAGATCACATCGGTCAGGCCGTCATGGATGGCATGGGCGCCGCAAGCGGCGATCAGCGCGCGCCGGCGGACATTCTGGGTATCGGTCATGGTTGTATTTGTGTCAGCAGTGGCGCGATTGTAAAGGATTGCAGAAACTGCGCGACATTACCGGTCCGGAGCGCGTACATTGGTAGCGTGACGCCAGCCATCAGGGAGGTAGCCGTGCCGACCAAGTACATCGACGACTATGAAGTGGAGATTTCAGCGGAACGGCTGGAGGGTTGCAAGCTGTGGGGCGCCTACGTCGCCGTGTTCGCGCCGTCGGTCACGCCCATGCATCGGCTGAACGTGCGCCGCAAGCACCGGGTGGCGGTGATACAACAGTTCGAGGACGCGGCCTCGGCCTGCGCTGCCGCGGAAGTGGCGGCGCAGGACATCGTGGCCTCGATCAAGGCCGGCCCGACGGGACGCGCTTAGCAGCGGGCGGCCCGTCTTTCTGCGCCGGCTCAGTAGCGGACGAACTGCGATTCGTCCGGCGCTTCCACGGCGATGGCGCGCAAGGCGGCCGGACGCATGCGGACCGGACTGGCCGGGTCGCGCTGCCGGCCTCTCCCGCTGGAACCGTTCACGATAAAGAAGCCCATGGTCTGCTGCAGTTCTTCCGCCTGGCTGCTCATCTGCTCGGCGGTGGCCGCCAGTTCCTCGGAACCGGAAGCGTTCTGCTGGGTGGTCTGGCTCAGCTGGCTGATGGCGGAATTAATCTGCGCCAGGCCGGACGATTGCTCTTCCGAAGCGGCCGTGATTTCCTGCACCAGGTCGGACGTCTTTTTAATGTTGGGCACCATCGCCCCCAGCATCTGCCCGGCCCGTTCGGCCAGGTCCACGCTGCCGCTGGCCACCTGGCCGATTTCCTGGGCCGCCACCTGGCTGCGTTCGGCCAGCTTGCGCACCTCCGCCGCCACCACCGCGAAGCCCTTGCCGTGTTCGCCCGCCCGCGCGGCCTCGATGGCCGCGTTCAGCGCCAGCAGATTGGTCTGGTAGGCGATATCGTCGATGATCAGGACCTTGGCCGCGATCTGCTTCATGGCCGCCACCGTCGAGCGCACCGCATCGCCGCCTTCGCTCGCCTCGACCGCCGCGCGGCTGGCCATGGCGTCGGTGACTTTGGCGTTGTCGGTGTTCTGCGCCACCGAGGCCGTCATCTGCTCGACCGAGGCCGAGGTTTCCTCGACGCTGGAGGCTTGCTCGCTGGCGGCCTGCGCCAGCGACTGCGAGGTCGCGCTGACTTCCTCGGAAGCGGCGGCCAGCGCCTCGGCGCTGTTGTTCACCTCGCTGACGACCTGGGCCAGCTTGCTCACCGTGTTGTTGGTGAATTCCTTGAGCTCGCCAAACGCGCCCTCGTAGGGTTTGTCGATGGACTTGGTCAGGTCGCCTTCGGACATCGCGCCCATCACCCGCACCACATCGGCGATGCTGGCGCCGGTGGTGATAGCCAGCTGGTTCAGACTCTCGCCCATCTCCTGCTGGAAGCCCTGCATGCCGGCCAGGTCCACGCGGGCGGCGAAGTCGCCGCGGTTGGCGGCCGCCACCAGGATGCGCTGGCCGTCGACCACCTTGCGCAACTTCACGATCATCTCGCTGATGGCGTACAACATGCTGCTGTGGTCATCAGGCTTGAGGCGCACCTCGACGCTCAGGTCACCTTTGACGACGCGGTCCATCAACTCGGCCGCATACACCGGCTCGCCGCCCAGGCGCTTGACCAGGTCGCGCGTGATCAGCCAGGCGATCAGCATCGCCACCAGCACCGCCGCGATGGAGAGCGAGATGACCAGCTTGCGCGTTTCCAGGTAGGTCACGTCGGCGGCAGCCGCTTCCTGATCCATCAGGTCGCCCTGGAACTTGGCCATCGTTTCCAGCGACGCGGCGTAGGCGTTATTACCTTCGGCAAAATCGCCTTTCAGGAATTCGATGGCTTTTTTCTGGTCGCTCTTGGCCAGCGCATAGAGCTGATCGTACTTGGCGGCCAGCGCCTCGCTTTTGGCGGTGATGTCCTTGAACATCCCGCGTCCTTTTTCGGTGCTGATCAGCTTGTCCATTTTATCCAGGGCTTCGGTGACTTTGCCCCGGTTGGCTTCGACCAGGTGGCGAAACTTGTCGCGCTCTTCGTCGGTGCTACTGAGCATCATGCTGCGCAGCTGGCGGCCATTGTCTATCGTGTACCGGATCACGTCCTTCGACAGCACCACTTTCGGATAACGGTCTACGGTAATGCGTCGGACCCCATCATTGAGCGCCGCGAGACGCATGGTACTAACTACCGACAGCACCAATAGCAAGATTACCACAGCACCAAAACCCAGACCCAGGCGGGTCGCCACTTTCATATTTGCAAACATCATGTCTCCCTAGAAGGACGTTATGTGTTGCTGCTTGTGGAATGCGTCGGTCCCGCCGTGATCGAAAAGTCAAAGCTGGCATCATGGCAAGCTTAACGCGCTGCCATGGACGGTTTTTAGTATGTGAATTGCATGCCACCGGGACACATTGTCCGCCTGCAAATAGGCTGGGTCAATCAATGGTTGGCCGAGGTGTGGTGCGATTTCGCCACACCTCGGATTGGAGTCGGCGCGGGTCAGGCGACGCTGAAATTGGCGGGTCCGGCCAGGATGGCGTAGCCGTCGTTGTAGAGGCACCAGGCGCTGTAGTTGCCGGGCGCGAGCTTGCTGGTGTCGAAGCTGGCGCTGCCGCTGGCGGCGCTGACGTATTGCCATGCAATATAGCCGCCGCCGGCCGGCGCCGCGCCCGCCTTCCAGATGCCGATCCAGTTGGTGCTGTTGACCTTGGCCGCCGGCAGCGCATAGTTGAAGACGATCGCCACCCCCGGCTTGACGCTGGCGGCCGCAGCGGTCAGCTGGTTCACACTGACCGCGACCGGGCCGCCCAGCACCACAAACGCGTTCTGGTACAAATACCAGGCGTTGTACTCGCCCACCGCCAGCGTGCCGGTGTTGAGCGACACGCTGCCGCTGAAGTTGGGCGCATACGCCCACTGCACCGCGTTGCCTTTGCCGGGCGAGGTGCCCGCCGCGTACAGGCCGATCCAGTTCTTCGCATCGATCTTGCCCGGCGGCGCCGTATAGCCGAACACGGCGGCGCCGCCGCGCGTCACATTGGGGGTGCCGGTGTTGAGAAAGATCTTGACGCGATTGGTGCCTATCATCGGATCGGTGTGGCTGGCGCGTCCGGTTTCCACGTGGCCGGCGGCGCGCCGCAGCCATTGCGCATCGGCGCTGCTGGTGACGCTGAAATCGTACCAGCCGAAACTGCCGGACAGATTGCAAGGCACCGACAAGGTCTGGCCGGCGGCCACGCTGTAGCTGGCCACCGCCGCGCCGTAGGCGTTGTCGGTGACGGTGAAGCTGCACGCCTGCGTGCCTTCCAGGTTGGACAGCACCAGGCTGAGGTCGCCGTTGCTGCGGTCGTAGCGGGTTTGCAGCTCCGGCCGCGCGCCGCCGGCGATGGCCAGCGCGCCCTTGAACTGGCGCAGATAGCCATTCGCCCCGTGTGCGCTGAGGTCGTAGGCGGCGCCGGTCCAGTTCCACATTTCGTGGGCGATTTCCTTGTCCGCTTCCACCGTGTAGTACCACGGGCCGTCGCCGCGCAGACTGGAATACACGATGAAAGCCGCGCCGGCCTGGCCGCTGTTGGCGAAGCTCAGTTCAAATTGCTTGGCGCCGGCCAGCCGGCCCTGCACCGACAATTCATACGGCAGCGCGCAGGCGATGCGCGGACCGGGCGCGCTGGTGCTGGGCTCCTGCCGCGGCAGCGACTGCACCGCCGGCGGCGTCGGATACGGCTTGCCGGAGACGCGCTGGTAGGCCGCCGTCTTCGGCACGCTGGCGGGCCAGGCGCTGTTGGGCGCGCTGAAATCGAAGGCCGAGGTGAGGTCGCCACAGACGGCGCGGCGCCACGGCGAGATCAAGTCGCACTGCACGTTGGCGCGCGCCTTGCCGCGTCCGGCCACCAGCCACTCTTCCAGGAAGCGGATCTTGGAGGTGTGGTCGAACAGTTGCGAGCACACGCGGCCGCCCTTGCTCCACGGCGAAATCACCAGCATCGGCACACGCGGTCCCAGGCCCACCGGCACGCCCTGATAATTTTCATGCGTGCCGATGTCGGCCAGCGTGGTCTTGCCCATGCCGTCGTTGAGCGGCGCGATATCCGGCGGCACGTGGTCGAAGAAGCCGTCGTTTTCGTCGTACATCAGCAGGAACACGGTCTTGGACCAGACTTCCGGATTGGCCACCAGCGCGGCCAGCAGGCGCGCCGTGATGTTCTCGCCGGCGTTGGGCGAGTTGGGCGCGTGTTCGGTGTAATCGTTCGGCGAGCAGATCCACGACACCTGCGGCAGACGGTTGTTGCGCACGTCGTCGGCGAAGGCGTTGACCAGCCAGTCGCCGGTGGTGCCGGTGGAGTTGGCAGCGGTGGAACCGGGCGCCAGCGTGCGCGCCTTCTGGTACAAGGGCGCGTCGGGGCTCAGATGGCTGCCGTCGGGGTTGACGCGGAAGTTCTTGAAGTAGGCCAGGTAGTTGTCGCCGTAATTGTCCCACTCCTGATACACCTTCCAGCTGACCTGGTTCGCCTCCAGCACTTCGGCGTAGGTGCGCCAGTTGGGCGCGCTCGCGGTGACGCTGGCGCTGACGTTGTCCCCGGCCGGGTCGCCATTGTAGTAGCCGGCCGCGCTGATGTTGTACAGGCTGCCCATCGAACCCAGCCAGCTCTGGTTGCTGCCGGTGAGCGAGTACATGCGGTTGGGATCGGTGGCGCCGAAGATCGAGCAGTGATAGGCGTCGCAGATGGTGAAGGCGTCGGCCAGCGCGTAGTAGAACGGCAGGTCGCCGCGGTCGAAATAACCCATGGTCTGCGGGGTCTTTTGCTTGACCCAGGCGTCCCAGCCCTGCCAGGTGGCTTGCGAGCCCTTCCACGTGTGGTTGGTGCCGACCGACAGCGCGCTGGTGTTCTTGGCGTCGAAATGGAAAGGCAGCACATAGCCGCCGGTGCCGTCCGGCTGGTACCAGACCGGGCGGCCGTCCGGCAGGTCGATGGCGCGCGGATCGTCGAAGCCGCGCACGCCCGGCAAGGTGCCGAAGTAATGGTCGAAGGAACGGTTCTCCTGCATGAAGATGACCACGTGTTCAACGTCGGCCAAGGTGCCGGTGACGTTATTGGCGGGCACCGCCAACGCCTGACGGATCAGGTCGGGGAACATGGAGGTGGCGGTCGCGCCGGCGCCGGCGGCGTAGCGGAGGAATTTGCGGCGGCTGATGGTCATCGGCTGGGCTCTCGTGTGCAAGGAAGCGGTAAGGATACCGAGCAAATATGACAACACGGTTGCACATAGCTGATAAAGATTCATTAACCGGCGCGCAATGTTGCTCACGTCGCCGATCAGCCCGCCAGCTCAATAGCTGAAAAATCGTTTCACATTGCAAAATCCCCGTCGAAATCGTGACGACGCTTTTAGCTCACCTTTTGAAAATTCGTTTCACATCCCGAAAATCAATACTCAAGTCATTGAAAAATAACGGATTAAATTTAGTTATATGTCTTATATAAGACCTTGATGCAGTGCACCAGAATGGCCTACTATTTAGTCATGCAGTTTGCTTCAACAAAGACGCAGCGGCTCACTCGACGATTTTCTCAAACTTGCTTTATTTTTAGGAGATACACATGTCCCAATATCAAGACGACATCAAGGCAGTTGCTGGTTTGAAAGAGCAACAAGGCAGCGCCTGGAACGCCATCAATCCCGAGTCGGCCGCCCGCATGCGCGCGCAGAACAAATTCAAGACCGGGCTGGACATCGCCAAGTACACCGCCAAGATCATGCGCGCCGACATGGCCGCCTACGATGCGGACCCATCCAAGTACACCCAGTCGCTGGGTTGCTGGCACGGTTTCATCGGTCAGCAGAAGATGATCTCGATCAAGAAGCACTTCAACAGCACCGACCGCCGCTACCTCTACCTGTCGGGCTGGATGGTTGCCGCGCTGCGCTCCGAGTTCGGCCCGCTGCCTGACCAGTCGATGCACGAAAAAACCGCCGTCTCGGCGCTGATCAAAGAACTGTACACCTTCCTGCGCCAGGCCGACGCCCGCGAACTGGGCGGCCTGTTCCGCCAGCTGGACGCCGCTGAAGGCCCGGCCAAGGCAGCCATCCAGGCCCAGATCGACGGCCACGTCACCCACGTCGTGCCTATCATCGCCGACATCGACGCCGGTTTCGGCAACGCCGAAGCGACCTACCTGCTGGCCAAGCAGTTCATCGAAGCCGGCGCCTGCTGCATCCAGGTTGAGAACCAGGTGTCGGACGAGAAGCAATGCGGTCACCAGGACGGCAAGGTCACCGTGCCGCACGAAGACTTCCTGGCCAAGATCCGCGCGATCCGCTACGCCTTCCTGGAACTGGGCGTGGACGACGGCATCATCGTCGCCCGTACCGACTCGCTGGGCGCAGGCCTGACCAAGCAGATCGCCGTGACCAACACGCCAGGCGACCTGGGCGACCAATACAACTCCTTCCTCGATTGCGAAGAAGTGTCGGCCGACGCGCTGGGCAACGGCGACGTCATCATCAAACGCGAAGGCAAGCTGCTGCGTCCTAAGCGCCTGCCAAGCAACCTGTTCCAGTTCCGCGCCGACACCGGCGAAGCGCGCTGCGTCCTCGACAGCATCACCTCGCTGCAAAACGGCGCCGACCTGCTGTGGATCGAAACCGAAAAACCGCATATCGCCCAGATCGGCGGCATGGTCAGCGAAATCCGCAAGGTCATCCCGAACGCCAAGCTGGTGTACAACAACAGCCCATCGTTCAACTGGACGCTGAACTTCCGCCAGCAGGTGTACGACGCGATGAAGGCCGCAGGCAAGGATGTGTCGGCCTACGAGCGCGCCCAGCTGATGAGCGTGGAATACGACACCACCGAACTGGCGATCGCCGCCGATGAAAAGATCCGCACCTTCCAGGCTGACGCGGCCCGCGAAGCCGGCATCTTCCATCACCTGATCACGCTGCCGACCTACCACACCGCCGCGCTGTCGACCGACAACCTGGCCAAGGAATACTTCGGCGACCAGGGCATGCTGGGCTACGTGGCTGGCGTACAGCGCAAAGAGATCCGTCAAGGCATCGCTTGCGTCAAGCACCAGAACATGTCCGGCTCGGACATCGGCGACGACCACAAGGATTACTTCAGCGGCGAAGCAGCCCTGAAGGCCGCTGGTAAAGACAACACGATGAACCAGTTCTAATCAAGGTTCCGGTGTCACAAAAAAGCTCGCTTCGGCGAGCTTTCTTTATTGGTGAAACCTCAGGCAGGTCTTGGATGGAATGCGCTACACTGGTAATGAGCAAACAGATGGGAGTCCAGCATGGCTACTCTAAAAAACATTGTCGAGCACCCAAGCCTTTCCGCCACGCCCGAACCGTCACCGCTGCCACCTGTCCCAATGGATGCAAAGCGCCGTCGGCTGGTCGCAACCCTGAAGGCTGCCGAAGGGCTGTGGAAAGACCGCACCGACATCCCAAAGGATGGAGTCGAGTACCAGGAACAACTGAGGGCTGAATGGCGTTGATCCTATTCGACACCAACATCTTCATCGACATGCTCAACGGCGTCCACCAGACGTCGATCGAACTGAGCAGCTACGACACGCCGGCCATCAGCTTCATCACATACATGGAACTGCGCTGCGGCGAGTTTTCCCGCCCCCACGAGAAGGCTATCCTGGACGCCGTGCTGGACGAGTTCCATATTTGCCAGATGGATGCGCAGATCATGGAGGCGGCGATCGAGATTCGCGGCCGCAGCCTCGCGACCAAACCAGCCATCAAGCTCCCCGATGCGATCATTGCGGCGACGGCGCGGGTCAACGACAGCCCAATCGTGACACGCAATGCAAAGGACTTCGCCCGAGCAGGCGTGGCCGTCCACATCCCGTATGCTTACGACCCCAAGACGGGTCTGGTGACTAACATTCGTCAGCCGTTCGAATAAAATCCCCCTCCCCGGACACGTATTCAACTTTACTTTTTGCTGCCCCCCCCCACCCGCGCTCCATTTTTCAGCCATTTTTCCAGAGCGTTACGAAGGCGCAAAACCAACTAGCCAAAAAAAATGCAAAGTGAACTTCCTGGCCAGTCGTGATCATTGAATCAGTCGGCATAAATCTCTCCTCTTGCTACGAATTTATTTGTCTACCCAGTGCAGCCGGGTGGATGACGTGTCTCATTGCTTGGAGCGGGATTCATTATCTAGCTGCCGTAGCGCTTAGTAGATTGGGAAGGCGAAACGGGTAGAACGCCTACTCAGCCCAGTTCAAAGCTCGTGATGCCGTACTGCCTGTCCATGCTGATGGCGGGCGGTTCCCGCGTGTACATGCGCGCAGTCTCAAAGCAGCGCTGCATCTGATGACGCTCGGCCAGCGCTACCGCCGCCGGGTTCAGCTCAGGCACATCAAGAAAGACCGGCACATCCGGCGCCAGCTTGCCCAGCACGCTGGCAAACAACTGCTCCGCCACAGCGGGCGTGTCGGCAAACAGCGGGCCAACCTTGTACCCCGTGCGACACGGCCGCGCCACCGCGTAGCCAGCCAGCCCCTGCGCCCCCACGATGCCAAGCGCGACATGCTGCCGCTGCCCTATCCATTCGTGCAAAAAGCGGTCGCGCTCCTCGGGAAAGAAGCTGCGATCGTAGCGACGGATTTCCTCATCACCCAGTGCGGACAGCGGTATCGCAGGGCACGCATCCATCGGCCGCCCACTCCCCCGCCCTTCGTATCGAAAATTGCGGTGCGCAAGTTGGAAGCCTGACCTGGCATAGTTGGCCTGCTGCGCCAGCACACCATCGAGCCCGACGTTGCGTCCGGCCAGCCGCGCCATCGCAGCCTGCCACAGCGCCCAACCATGCCCACGGCCACGCCAGGCTGGCTTGACGATGTAGCCGCCGATGAAGCCAAAGCTGTCGCCATACTTGACCGCAAAAATACTCGCGACTAGCTCACCATCCATCACCCCGACCAGGAATCCTCCAGGGTCGGCGGCATAGAAACATGCAGCGTCATGCAGGCCGGGATTCCAGCCCTCGGCCTCCGCCCAGCCCAGCACGACTTCAAGCTCGGCCTCGCTCATCTGACGCACTTCCAATGGTGATGCAACCATGTTCAGCTCCCGATCAGTGACATTCAATTCTAGCGCGCCGACGATTCCTGCGCTGGCTCAAATCGCGCCCCGACATCCAAACAATAATGAATCACTAGCGCCTGCTACGGGAGAATTTATTATGGAACATCCCACTGAAGAAATCGTCGACTCAACCAGGCTGCGCGAAATCCGCAAGCTCGTTGAGGCCAACAATCAATCCTCGCTCAACAGCGACATCATCATCTGCCAGATCTACATGGAATCACGCTTCGATAAAAACGCCCACGCTCAAGGCAGTTCGGCCAGGGGACTCATGCAATTGCTGAAAGCCCCCGTGCGTGAACTGGCGCGCCTGGCCAATCTCGCCAAGGCCCCCAAGGACCGCCGGCCGGAGACCGAACTCTATCGCGAAGCCGACGCCTTCCACGACAGCCCGGAGTTTGTAGACGAAGCCACCAACATCCGAACCGGCACCGCATATCTGCAAGCTCTGATTAAAAAAAACACGACGGCCGGCGCAAAATTCCCCATCGTCGAGGCATTCAAGGACTATCGCGGCATCCGGAACGGACTGTACTTCAGCAAGATCCAGGCGGCCGCAAACAAACTGTCCGCAAGCCCGGACTCCATGCAAATCTTGTGGGATATGGTCGAATGAAGTTGGCCATCGGCTTGCTGCTGGCATTGACGACATCAACGCCGCATGCGGCCGAATTGATCAAGGCCTGCGACATCGGAACCCGCGTCGCCATCGTCAGGGATTCCCAATTGGCGGACACGCATATCTACTACCTGCGCCAGGGCGGCAAGCGCAGCCCGGTGTTCGGCGATCCAGAACAGTCCAGGGGTTCGGCGGTGCTGGCTGAATGCGTCGGCAGGAAAGTCCGCGCGCTGGTCGTATCGGGCGCGTTCACCGCCAACTTCCTGCAAGGCTTTGTGCTCACCTATCGCCCGGAATCAAGCGTGCCCGAGCGTCTGGACTTTGCCGAAAAAAGCCGTCCACAGTGGCTGTATCTGAGCGCACACGAGATCATCGTGATTATCCCGACATACGGATATGGCGAGACCAACGCCAAATATGCTGCGTATCACCACGTGCCAGGCAGAACCGACCTGGACCGGACGGACGGCATCGATCAGCTCCCATCGCCGGCCGGATTTGAAGTGGTGAACTTGCAAACTCAAGCCTTGCCGGCCAAGGCCCTGCGCAACCAGAACGCGGCGGCGGCGGCAATCAACAATACGACGATCAGCGAAGCTTCCACGCCGAATACGCCGCCGGTCAACAAGGCATCGCCCACCAGCTCGCCGCGCAGCAAACCATCGGTAGCCGCATGCCCGGACACGGTCGACGAGAACACGGTGCTCACACAGTAGTTCCATGCGATGTGAGTGCCAATGCATATCCAAAGGCGGCGCGTCTTCATGTAAAGCGCAGCCTGCAACACGCCATACGCGGCAAGCGAGGCGATCGCCAGTTCAGTCGGTTGGCGCTTTTCAATCCGGCGTACATAAAAGCGATACCCGAACCATACGCACACAGCAGCCAGCAATTGCAGCCACGCGATGCGGTACGGCTTGGCGACCAGCTGCGCGGCGACGATCATCGTCAACGGCACTGCGGCAAACGTCAACACCAGGCCGAGCACAATGCGAACCACGGGATTGGGTATCACCAATTACATAATCACTTATATAAATATTTAAAAAAAAACGGCCCAGGACCAACAGGCCGTCATCGCCTGACGGCGTCAGAGTCCGATCAACGCCCTCGCCACATGACCGGCGATGGCCGGGCTTTCCTTCAGCCTGCGCGTGCTGTAACCGTACCAGTCCGCGCCAAATGGGACGTAGATGCGCACGCCGTAGCCCTGATCGCGCAACTGGTCGCGCAAAGGCTCGCATACGCCCAGCAGCAACTGAAACTCGAAGCGTGTGCGCTCGATCCCCTTGCTGCTGGCCAGGGTGATGATTTGCCCGATCAGCTCGGCATCATGAGTGGCGATGGCGAGGAAGGCGCCAACGTCGAAACAGCGCGCCACATGGTTCAAGTAATGGGCGTTGATGGCGCGCCGGTCGTGCCAGGCCCGGTCGACCAGAAGGGAACGCTCTTCCACATAGATGCCTTTGCAAAGGCGTAAAGTCGTGCCCGTGCGCGCGAGCATCTCAACGTCTTGGTAGGTGCGCTGCAAATAGGCCTGCAAGGCCAGCGCAACATTGTCATGGTCGCGTTGCAGGCGCTGGAACAAGTCGATTTCCAGTTGCGTGCAGCGCACATCCTCCATGTCGATGCACACGCCATTCCCGTTCTCCCGCGCCGAAGCGAGTATGCGCCGGGCCAGGCGCTCGCAATGAGTCGTATCGAGCAAGAGCCCGAGCGCACTGGGCTTGACGGAAACGGTAGCCAGCAAGCCATCAGCTGCAATCGCTTCGAGCGCATCGATATATGCCTTGGCCGTGGCTTCGGCCTGCTGCAAGGTCGAGACGGTATCGCCCAGCACGTCCAGCGTGACGAGAAAGCCTTCGGAGTTGAGCTGCCGCACGCGCGCCAGCGCATGGACCAAGGTATCGCCGGCGATGTAGCGGCGCGAGATTTGATGGATCGCTGCGCGGGGAAGCCAAGGGATGGCGCGCGCCAGCAGGGTATTGAAAATTTGCATGTTTGTATCCAGGATGAAGAACGGACAGCCACGCCCCCGCCGCAGGCATGCGGCAAAACAGGAGGGACGAAGCGAATCAGCCGGCCCGCGCGTGGCGGGAACGGCAAGAGGCAGCAGCGCTCTGCGGCGGTTAAGCCGCGCGGCAACTCCCGCTGGGGACGTTCATTACATCGATGGAGGCCAAGCGGCGGCGTGCATGCTTTATTTCCAGGTCAGTGCTTCAATATCGGTGTTCAGCTTGTCATGCACTCTACAGTATTTCGCCTGACTCCGGATAAAGTGCGCATCGTCCCGCATGGCGCCGTCCATGCGACAATTCACCATGCCAACGCAGAACACCCCGACCATCCAAGACCATCCATCATGAACCGACCCGCACCGCGCGCAGGCCCCGACTGGCTGAGGCGCGCCAATCCGATAGATGGCCTCGAGCGCATCGAAGCCTGGTTTCACGGCAAAGCATATGCCATGCACCGCCACGACACCTATGCGATCGGTCGCACCCTCGCCGGTGTCCAGAGTTTCAGCTATCGACGCAGCCAGCGCAATAGCCTGCCCGGCAATACGATGGTGCTGCATCCCGACGAGGCGCACGACGGCAAGGCCGGCACCGACGAAGGGTTCCAATACCGGATGATCTACGTCGCCCCCGCCCTCCTGCAGGATGTGCTCGGCGGACGCGCGCTGCCCTTCCTCGAAGGCGGCGTCACGACCGATCCGCGCCTTGCGGCGGCAACCGCAACCTTGCTGCAGCACGTCGGCCATACGCTCGAGCCGCTGGAACAAAGCGACGCACTGGCCGAGCTGGCGCACGCGCTAGCCGCCGTCGCCGGCATGCCCGCGCAGCGCCCGAAAGGCGACTACCTGGCGGCGCGGCGCGCACGCGACTATCTGCTCGCGCACCGCGCGCGCGTCGTCACGCTCGATGAACTCGAAGTGGCAACGGGGCGCGACCGCTGGAGCTTGTCGCATGACTTTCGCACCTTCTACGGTACCAGCCCGTACCGGTATCTGACGATGCGGCGCCTCGATGTGGTGCGCCGCATGCTGCTCGCCGGCAGCTCGCTGGTCCACGCAGCGGTGGCCGCAGGCTTTGCCGATCAGAGCCATATGACGCGGCACTTCTCCAAGACGTTCGGGCTGACGCCGGGGCGCTGGCTGCAGATCGCGGGCGGCGTCCAGCGCGGCTGAAAACACCCACGATCGTTCAATACGGCAGCAAGGATCATGCGTATCTTCGATGCATTGCCCCATCAACGGAGAGACCGATGTCCCAAACCACGAACCATACCGTCGCGCCATTCGAGCGCGGCCAGTGCCAGACCATTGACCTGGTCGGCAAGATCGCACTGATCGACGCGCACTGGCAACCGCGCGTCGTCGCTGAAATGAACGACTATCAATTCAAGGTCGTGAAGGTCGAAGGAGAGTTCGTGTGGCATCGGCACGCCAATACCGATGAAACGTTCATCGTGCTCGAAGGCGAGTTGCGCATCGATGTACGCGCGGGGTCCTCGGGCGACACGTCGATTGTGCTGCGCGCCGGCCAGATGGCGGTGGTGCCGAAGGGCGTCGAGCACAAGCCCTCCGCAAGCGCGGAAGTAAAGTTGCTGCTGATCGAGCCGCGCGGTGTGGCGAACACGGGCGAAGCTGCGGCAAGCGAGCGTACTGTCGAGAATGACCAGTGGATTTGACCCAGGCACCGCCGGCGGAGTTCATCACCTCCTGAGCAGTTATCCATGTTTGCGGACCAGTGCGTTATCACAATGATATTTATAAAAACTTAATGGTCAGTACCACCGCGCATGGAGGACTGCCTGCCAAAAGCAGCAGTTCATGGGCAATCATCCGGCAGCGTCGCAGGAAAAGCTTCATTTGGGATCAGCCAGTGCCTGTCAGTTCGGTCGCGGTTCCGGTATCATTCGGCATGAATACGATTTCTTTCCAACCGTTTATTATTGGCGTCGCAGGCGGTAGCGGCAGTGGCAAGTCCACTGTGTCCCAGAAAGTGCTGGCTGCGTTTGGCTCTGACATGGTCTCGGTCGTGATGCAGGACGATTACTACTGCGACCAAACCCATCTCTCCCCTGAAGTCCGCCCCCAGCAGAATTATGACCATCCGCAGGCTTTCGAATGGTCCTTGCTTGTGCAGCATATCCAAGCCTTGCGCAATGGCGAAGCGATCGAGATGCCGGAGTACGACTTCACGCTCCACAACCGCTCCGACCGGACCATTCCTGTCAAGCCAGCCCCGGTGATCGTGATCGAAGGCCTGTTCGCCCTGTATGACGCGGACTTGTGCGACTTGATGTCGCTGAAGATCTATGTCGACACCGCCTCCGACATCCGCTTCATCCGCCGTATGCAAAGAGATATCACCGAACGAGGCCGCTCGGTGGAAAGCGTCGTCAGCCAGTATCTGGAAACCGTACGTCCGATGCACAAGCAATTCATCGAGCCAACCAAGCGCAACGCCGATATCATCATTCCGCATGGCGCCAATGGCCCGGCAGTCGATATGATTACCACCAAGGTGGCTAGCGTTATCGACCAGTTGAAGCGGCCCTGAATTTACCGGTGCGGGTCCTGGGCGACGAAATCAACGTAGTCGGCCCAGTCCCGCATCATTCTGATCACAAGTCATCAGTCGAACTTGACCAAGTCCTTAAAGATCAGCTGACCCCAGCTATTTCCGCGCGCCTGCACAAGCAGTCCACCTTCCGAAAGCCCGCCCAGTTTGATCGGCGAGAAACCAAGGTTTTCCGCAAGCGCGGCAACCTCCGCTGCTGCGCCGTCATCGTCGCTCGCCAGGAACACGACTCTCCTGCCACCATTGACAGCCGGATCTTGTTCAAGGACGGCAGCGACCAAATGGTTGAAGCCCTTCACCAGTTTTCCACCAATGAAGGTCTGCGCGACGACCTTGGCAGAAGAAGGCTGTCCTCCCAGTTCCTCAAGCGGCACGCCGTAGGCATTGGTCACATCGATGATGGTCTTCCCCTCCCACGTCGGCAGCGCCTTCGCGACATCCCGATGCGACGCGAAGCGCACAGCCAAAAAGACGACGTCGGCCTTGACGGCTTCCGCCAGTGTCTTGGGAATGATCCCGGGTCCGATCGCGGCCGCGGCGGAAGCAAAGCTTTCCGGGTCGCGCGTGGTGGCGACCGATACTTCGATGCCGCTTCTGGCAAACGCCTTGGCAAGCGCCTGGCCGAGCTTGCCGAAGCCGATAATTGCGTAGCTCATAGATTTTCCTTTGGTTGAGCACGCCCGGCCGGCTCCGCATATCGAATGGAGCGACCGGCCGGGCGTAGCGCGTCAGATTTGCGCCAGGCCGCCGTCGGCGGCGACTTCGCTGGCGGTCATGAAGCTGCTGTCCTGCGACGCGAGAAAGGCAGCCACCGCTCCGATCTCCGCCGGATCGGCCATGCGCTTGAGCGGAGTCATCGCGGCGAACACCTTCATGCCTTCCTCGCCCACCGCTGCCTTCGCCAGTTCGGTCGCGGTCGGCCCGGGCGACAGCACGTTGACCCGGATGCCAGTGCCCTTCAGGTCCTCCGCCCAGGACCGCGCGAGGTTGCGCACTGCCGCCTTGCTCGCGCTGTAGGCGCTGAATGCCGGGGCGCCCGTGGTCCCGGCGCTCGATCCGGTCAGGATGATCGAACCGCCCTCGCCCATCAACGGCAGCGCCTTCTGGACCGTGAAGATCAAACCCTTCACATTGGTGTCGAAGGTTTCGTCAATGTGCTCGGCGGTGATCTTGCCGAGCGGAAGCAGACTACCCACCCCGGCATTGGCGAGGACGATGTCGAGGGTTCCGCGCTCGGCCTTCACCGCCGCGTACAGTCGGTCGAGGTCGGCCTCATCGGTGACCGAGCCCTTCACCGCGCGGGCATTGGGCCCGAGGTCGGCCACGGCGGCGTCGAGCGCTTCCTGTCGGCGGCCGAAGATGAAGACGAAGGCCCCCTCTTCGATGAAGCGCTTGGCCGCTGCGCGGCCGATGCCGGTAGCGCCGCCGGTGATCACGGCGGTCTTTCCATTCAGTCTGGTCATGACTTGTCTCTTTCCTTGGTTAGGAAGCAGGAATCTGCTTGCTTGAATAGAGTATGGAGTTCAGGTAACCTATGCACAAGTATGCACTTTTAGGTAACCACAAAATAATGACGACTCCTACTCAAACCTGCGGCACTGTCGGTACCGGCGACTTCTCCTGCGGGCTCGACGCTACGCTCCGCATCATCTCGGGCAAGTGGAAACCACTGATCCTGTTCTTCCTGCGCGACGGCCCGAAGCGTTACAGCGAACTCAAACGCCTGATTTCGGGTGTCAGCAACAAGGTGTTGATCCAGCAATTGAAGGATCTGGAGGCCGATCACATGCTGGTGCGGACCGACTATAAGGAGGTGCCGCCGCGCGTGGACTACGCACTTGCCCCGCTTGGCCGTAGCTTGGCTGAGGCTATCGTCCCGCTATGTACTTGGGGAACCGAGCACATGACGGAGATGGCGAGCATCCTCGCCAAGCGCGATACTTTGCCGTAGCCGGCGATGCACGGAGGGAGCTTCGATATTGTGGCGATGCTCGGGGGAATAGTTCTCTGAGGAATTTGCGCTGCGCGCGGCGCCTCCGGCGCGCCACCGCGTAGCGGTGGCAGATGGACGATTCGGAGAGGCTCGCCCCTGCAGGGGCGATGCCTTCGAATCCCCCGCGCAAGCCCCGCAGGGGGCTTGCTTCTCTCCGCCAAGGATACAACGCAAAAAGCCACCCGAGGGTGGCTTTTGCTTTTGTATCCTTGGCGGAGAGAGGGGGATTCGAACCCCCGATAGGCTATGAACCTATACACGCTTTCCAGGCGTGCGACTTCAACCACTCATCCACCTCTCCTGCATTTCTTCCCCTTCCGGAGAAGCCGCGAATTATAGCAAACATTCCCGAGAGTACAAAGTTTATTTCCCCAGCCTCAGGAAGCTTCCTTCAACTGCTCCAGAATCGCCGGATTCTCCAACGTGGACACATCCTGCGTAATCTCCTCGCCCTTGGCCAACACCCGCAGCAAGCGCCGCATGATCTTGCCCGAACGCGTCTTCGGCAGGTTATCCCCGAAACGAATCTCCTTCGGCTTGGCGATCGGCCCAATCTCCTTGGCCACCCAATTGCGCAACTCCAGCGCCAGCTTCTTGGCCTCATCCCCAGTCGGACGCGCCTGCTTCAGCACCACAAACGCGCAGATCGATTCACCCGTCGTGTCATCCGGCTTGCCCACCACCGCAGCCTCGGCCACCAGCGGATTGGCCACCAGCGCCGATTCAATCTCCATCGTGCCCATGCGGTGACCCGACACGTTCAACACGTCATCGATGCGCCCGGTGATGGTGAAGTAACCCGTATCCTTGTTCCGGATCGCCCCATCGCCAGCCAGGTACATCTTGCCGCCCAGCTCCTCCGGGAAGTAGCTCGACTTGAACCGCTCAGGATTGTTCCAGATGGTGCGGATCATCGAAGGCCAAGGACGCTTGACGACCAGGATGCCGCCCTGCCCGTTCGCCACATCCACACCAGCCTCGTCCACGATGGCCGCCATGATGCCCGGCAGCGGCAAGGTGCACGAACCCGGCACCATCGGCGTCGCGCCCGGCAGCGGGGTGATCATGTGGCCGCCGGTCTCGGTCTGCCAGAAGGTGTCGACGATCGGGCACTTCTCGCCGCCCACCTGCGTGTAGTACCACATCCACGCTTCCGGATTGATCGGCTCACCCACCGTGCCCAGCAAACGCAGCGACGACAGGTCGTAATTTTTCGGATGCACTTTCGGATCCACATCCGACGCCTTGATCAGCGAACGAATCGCCGTCGGCGCGGTGTAGAAGATGCTGACCTTGTGCTTGGCGATGGTGTCCCAGAAGCGGCCGGCGTTCGGGAAAGTCGGCACGCCTTCGAATACCACTTGCGTCGCGCCCACCGCCGTCGGACCGTAGGCGATGTAGCTGTGGCCGGTCACCCAGCCGATATCGGCCGTGCACCAGTACACATCGGTCGGCTTGATGTCGAACGACCACTTCATCGTCAACGCGGCCCACAGCAGGTAACCGCCGCTCGAATGCTGCACACCCTTCGGCGTGCCGGTCGAACCCGACGTGTACAGGATGAACAGCGGATGCTCGGCATCGACCCACTCCGGCTCGCACTCGGCCGGCTGGTTGGCGACCAGCTCATGCAGCCACAGGTCGCGACCGGCCTGGAAGTTGATGTTGCCGCCAGTGCGTTTGTAGACGATCACGTCCTTGATGGTGTCGCAGCCGCCCAGCGCCAGCGCTTCGTCGACGATGGCTTTCAATGGCAGGTTCTTGCCGCCGCGCAGTTGCTCGTCGGCGGTGATCACGGCCACGGCGCCGGCGTCGATGATGCGCTCCTGCAGCGATTTGGCGGAGAAGCCGCCAAACACCACCGAGTGCGTGGCGCCGATGCGCGCGCAAGCTTGCATCGCGGCCACGCCTTCCACCGACATCGACATGTAGATGATCACGCGGTCGCCCTTCTTGATGCCGCGCGATTTCAGGCCGTTGGCGAATTTGCAGACTTTCTCGTGCAATTCCTTGTAGCTGACGTTGACCGACTTGCCGTCGTCCGCTTCAAAAATGATGGCGGTCTTGTCGGCGTTGCCGTTTTGCAGATTGCGGTCCAGGCAGTTGTACGAAACGTTCAGGTGGCCGTCTTCAAACCATTTGTAGAACGGCGCGTTGTCTTCGTTCAGCACTTGGGTGAAGGGCTTTTGCCAGACCAGGTTTTCCTTCGCCAGGCGTGCCCAGAAGCCTTCGTAGTCGGCCTCCGCTTCCGCGCACAGCGCGTTGTAGGCTTCCATGCCGGCTACGGTGGCCTGCGCCACAAACTCCGCCGGGGGCGTAAAGACGCGGGATTCCTGTGGACCTTGTTGGGTGGTAGTGCTGCTCATACGTGTCTCCAGTGTTTGAATTCGTTTGCCATAAACATAAACTTCGTCGCTTACTGAGCCCTTACAGATTGATTATCCCCGGCGGAGGATGTAATGCCCTATGCAATTTTACCAATATTTCATCAACCATACGTAGTACCCACACACCACTGCGATTGCTGGACAGCACGTGTAAAATGTCGGCTATCCCGTTAGCATGCACCAATTCAAGGAGTCCCGCCCTAATGACCAAGCCAACACCGAAGCTGCGACCGTTGCCCGCCTTTATCTTCATGACGCGCTGGCTGCAGTTACCGCTGTACCTGGGCTTGATCCTGGCGCAGTGCGTCTATGTGTTCCATTTCTGGGTAGAACTGAAGGACTTGATCGGCGCCGTACTGGGCAACGAGGCCGCACTCCAGCACATCTTCCAGGCCGTCGCCGTGCCCGGCGCCCCGGTGCCGGAAAAACTCAACGAAACCACCATCATGCTGGTCGTGCTCGGTCTGATCGACGTCGTCATGATCTCCAACCTGCTGGTGATGGTCATCATCGGTGGCTACGAAACCTTTATCTCACGCATGAACCTGGACAACCACCCCGACCAGCCCGAATGGCTGTCGCACGTGAACGCTTCCGTGCTGAAGACCAAGCTGGCGATGGCCATCATCGGCATCTCGTCCATCCATTTGCTGAAAACCTTTATCAATGCCAGCGTCTACGATGAGAAGACGCTCATCGCACAAACCAGCATCCACGCAGTGTTCCTGCTGTCGGCTTTGGCGATCTCTTATACCGACCGCATCACCACGCTAACCCACAACGAATCCCACTAACCACGCGAGAACATCATGACCATCATAAAGCAAGAAGACCTGATTGAATCCGTTGCCGCCGCGCTCCAGTACATCAGCTACTACCATCCTGCCGACTATATCCAGCATCTGGCGCGCGCCTATGACGCCGAGCAAAGCCCGGCCGCCAAGGATGCGATCGCGCAGATTCTGACCAATTCGCGCATGTGCGCGG
The DNA here is from genome assembly GCF_059418605.1 of Duganella sp. GW821-FHT07G03. NCBI lineage: Bacteria > Pseudomonadati > Pseudomonadota > Betaproteobacteria > Burkholderiales > Oxalobacteraceae > Duganella > Duganella sp. GW821-FHT07G03. The sequence continues at coordinate 122,278 of NZ_JBWKQE010000011.1, read as the reverse complement.
AAGGCAAGCGCCCGATCTGCCAGGACACCGGCATCGTCAACGTCTTCCTGAAGATCGGCATGGGCGTGCGCTTCGAGGGCTTCTCCGGCACCGTCACCGACGCCGTCAACGAAGGCGTGCGCCGCGCCTACAACTTCGACGACAACAAGCTGCGCGCCTCGATCGTGGCCGACCCGCACTTCGACCGCAAGAACACCAAGGACAACACGCCGGCCGTGGTCCACATGGAACTGGTCGAGGGCGACACCGTCGACGTCAAGGTCGCTGCCAAGGGCGGCGGCTCGGAAAATAAATCCAAGATGGTCATGATGAATCCTTCCGATTCGCTGATCGACTGGGTGCTCAAGACCGTGCCGACCATGGGCGCCGGCTGGTGCCCGCCAGGCATGCTGGGCATCGGCATCGGCGGCACCGCCGAGAAAGCGATGCTGATGGCGAAGGAAGTGCTGATGGAAGACATCGACATGTACGAGCTCAAGCAGCGCGGCCCGCAGAACAAGCTGGAAGAACTGCGCATCGAACTGTGCGACCGCATCAACGCGCTGGGCATCGGCGCCCAAGGCCTGGGCGGCCTGACCACCGTACTGGACGTGAAGATCCTGACCTACCCGACCCACGCCGCCTCCAAGCCGGTCGCCATGATCCCGAACTGCGCCGCCACCCGCCACGGCCATTTCGTGCTGGACGGCTCCGGTCCTGCCTACATGACGCCGCCTCCGCTGTCGACCTGGCCTGACGTCAGCTGGGCGCCGGACACCGAAAAATCCAAGCGCGTCGACCTGAACACGCTGACCAAGGAAGAAGTCGCTTCGTGGAAGCCGGGCCAGACCCTGCTGCTGAACGGCAAAATGCTGACCGGCCGCGACGCCGCGCACAAGCGCATCCAGGACATGCTGGCCAAGGGCGAGGAACTGCCGGTGGACTTCAAGAACCGCGTGATCTACTACGTCGGCCCGGTCGATCCGGTGCGCGATGAGGTGGTCGGCCCGGCCGGCCCGACCACCGCCACCCGCATGGACAAGTTCACCGACATGATGCTGGAACAAACCGGCCTGATCGCGATGATCGGCAAGGCCGAGCGCGGCCCGGTGGCGATCGAGTCGATCAAGAAGCACAAGTCGGCCTACCTGATGGCGGTCGGCGGCTCGGCCTACCTGGTGTCGAAGGCGATCAAGGGCGCCAAGGTGCTGGGCTTCGCCGACATGGGCATGGAAGCGATCTACGAGTTCGACGTGGTGGACATGCCGGTGACCGTCGCGGTCGACGCCGCCGGTACCTCGGTGCACGAAACCGGTCCGAAGGAATGGAAAGCCAAGATCGAAGCGCTGAACGTTCCGATCGTCACGGCCTGATGCACGCCGCCCGCTCTCCCGGTGCCCCGATCGGTGTCTACGACTCCGGCGTGGGCGGGCTGTCGGTGCTGCGCCACATCCGGGCGCAGCTGCCGGCGGAAGACTTGATCTACTTCGCCGATTCCGGCCATGCGCCCTACGGCGAAAAAACCGAACAATACGTGGTCGACCGCGCGCTGCTGGTCGCCGCCTTCCTGCTGGAACGCGGCATCAAGGCGCTGGTGGTGGCCTGCAACACCGCGACCGTGGCCGCCATCAAGGCGGTGCGGGCGCGCTATCCCGAGCTGCCGGTGGTCGGCGTCGAGCCCGGCCTGAAGCCGGCCGCCGCCGCCACGCGCAGCGGCAAGGTCGGCGTGCTGGCGACGGCGCGCACGCTCAAGGGCGAAAAATTCCTGCTGCTGCGCGAGCAGATCAGCACCGCCACCCAGGCCGAGTTCCTGCTGCAACCGTGCGTCGGCCTGGTCGACCAGATTGAACTGGGCGACCTGGAAACGCCCGCCATCGCCGCGCTGCTGGAGCAATACGTAGCGCCGCTGCTGGACCAGGGCGCCGATACGCTGGTGCTGGGCTGCACCCACTACCCCTTCGTGCAGTCGGGCATAGAACGGGTGCTGCACGCCCACGGCCACTCCGCCGTCACGCTGATCGATACCGGCGACGCCGTGGCCCGCCAACTGGGGCGCCTGCTGGGCGCCGCCGGACTGCTGCGCCCGGCGCACACACAGGACGAGGCGCCCGCCGCGCTGCGTGGCTACACGACGGCGGCCGTCAGCGCCCTGGCGCCGGCGTTCGCCAACCTGCTGGGCCTGCATCCGCCGGTGGAAAAGGTTGATGTTTAAGCAAACTGGAATTTTTTGAAGAAACTTCGCATTTAGATTTGCAGGATTCAAAACTGGCTTGTATAATTCGGCACCTGTCTACGAAACAGTAGACAAAGTGAAGTAAATCAGTGGTGGCTGTAGCTCAGTTGGTAGAGTCCAGGATTGTGATTCCTGTTGTCGTGGGTTCGAGCCCCATCAGCCACCCCACAGAATACGTAGCAAATCAAAGACTTACAAGTTTCGGCTTGTAGGTCTTTTTTGTTTTGCAGTTCCCGCCCCTTCCCCAAATGAAAACACCCTGCAAGCCGGACAGCTTACAGGGTGCGGGGTGATCAACTCACAGCGACGAACTTAGAAGGCGTAGGTTGCGCTCACGTAAGCGGTCGCGCCGTGCGGATCGTAGTACGTAGGATCGTAACCAGCCTGGAAGTAGTTACCCAGGGTGATCGCCTCAGGCGGCTTGCGGTTGAACAGGTTCTTCACACCGGCGCGCAGGTTCAGGCCCTTGACCAGACCGGCGTAGGACACTTGCGCATCCCAGGTCGAGAAGGCGCCAACGCGCACCGCATCGGTACCGGTGGCCGAGTCGAAGCGCGCTGCGTCGTAGTAGCCGGACTGGAAGTTCTGGGTCAGGTCGGCACCCCAGTTTTTGTATTTCCAGTCCAGGGTCAGCTGGTGCTTCCAGCGGAAGATGATGCCGCCAGCGCTGACCGCGTTCAACGGCGCGCCGTTGGCGTCGATGGTGTGCGCCACGCTAGGCTGGACAGTACCGTCCGGCAAGGTCTGGTCGAACTTGCTGGTGTAGCTGCCGTTCAGGTGGGCGTTGAAGGTGCCGAAGTTATCGGTCTTGGCGATGCGCCAGCGTACGTCCAGATCGACGCCTTCGGCTTTCATGCCGCCGGCATTCAGGTTGGTGGCCGTGATCTGCGAAATGGCGCCCGAACCGTCACGCCGCACCAGACCAGTGTACAGCGGGTTGCCGGCAAATGCCTGGCGCACAATCAGTTGCGGATCGAGCGTGGTGACCAGATTGCTCACGTTGATCTTCCAGTAGTCCAGCGCGAACGACAGGCCCGGTACCGGATCGATGACCAGACCGATCGACGATTGCTCGGATTTCTCCGGCTTCAGTTCGGTATTGCCGCCCGTCAGCAGCGTGTACTGGCCGGAGGTCTTGGTGCCGGGATCGGTGAAGGTCGCGCTGGTGCCGAAGGTCTGCGGATTGAACAGCTCAGGCAAAGCCGCTTCGCGGAAACCGCGGCCATACGAGGCGCGCACCAGCAGCTGCGACAGCGGCTGATAGCGGAAGCTGATCTTCGGATTGGTCGAGGTCGCGGTCGGGAATTTGTCGGTACGCACCGCCAGATCGCCTTCCAGCTCCTTCAAGATAGGCACGCTCAATTCGCCGAACAGCGCCGACGAGTGACGCGATGCCGACAGCGGCAACGCCTGGGCGCCATAGCCGGCGATGTCGCCCGACTGGAACGCCGCGCTCGGGTTCAGGTTCAGGTTCTCGTTGCTGATCGAACCACCCACCGCGAACTTGGCGGTACCGGCCGGCAGCCGATACAGGTCGCCGGAGACGCGGGCTTGCAGGGCGTCATTGCTCAGCTGCGAATTGATCATCGGGCCGTTGTAGTTGGTCGCGCGGATTTGCGCGGCCAGTGCCGGCGTCTGGGTGGCGGCGTACGGATTGAAGGCGTTGTTGTTGCTCAACAGCTTGGCCAGCGCCAGTTGCGACTGGTAGCCGTCCTGCGTGACTTCGCTGACGTCGCTGACGTTGTGGACGTAGGCCACATCGTAGTCATAGCCCTTGATCGTGCCGCGCATGCCGATCACCAGATGCGACAGCTTGGCCAGATCCTCGTGCAGGCGATTGCCGCCGTCGAAGGCGCGGTAGCTGACGGTGACCGGTTGGCCGGCCGAGTCGGTGCCGGCCAGGAAGCTGGTCGGATAGTACGGGCTGCTCGGCGACAGGATGATGGCCGGATAGACGTCGGCTTTCTGGAACGCCAGGTCATCCTTCAGGAAGTTGGTGTTGTACGGCGAAGGCTGGGCCCGGGTGATGGTGTTCTGCTGCGAGTGGAAGCCTTCGACGAACAATTCATTGTTTTCGTTGAGCTTGAAACGCAGGCTGGCCGCGACGTTGGCGCGCTTGACTTCAGGCATCAGCGCGACCAGCGGCGCCGGATTGTAGCGGCAGCTGCCGGTGTTGGCGTCGAAGGTGCTGCCGTTCTGGGCGCAATTGGCGCCGTTGTTGTCGCTCAGCGGATTGCCCAGCGGGTCGCCGATCGATTTCAGGCGATGCGGAATCACGCCGCCCGCGTTCGGATCGGTGTAGGGATCGAAGGTGTTGATGTTGCCGCTGTTGGTGGCGCTGGATTCACGCAGGCCGTTGTCGTTCCATGCCTTGCGGGCATAGCCGCGCTGGCTGCCGAGGATCTGCTTGTCCTTGCCGACGTCGGCCGACACGGTGATGTTGTAGCGGTCCGAGTCGAAGTCACCCCAGCCGGCGATAATCGAAGCCTTGGTGCTGCCGCCGCCGCCGTCCTTGGTGCCGCTGCCGTAGCCGCTCACTTCGACGCCGCTGAAGTTGTTGCGCAGGATGAAGTTAATCACGCCGGCGATCGCGTCGGAGCCGTACACGCCAGAGGCACCGTCCTTCAACACTTCGACGTGGTCGACCGAGGCCAATGGAATGGCGTTGATGTCGACCGTGGTGCCGTCGGTGGCGTAGTTGGCCAGGCGGCGGCCGTTGACCAGGATCAGGGTCTTGCTCGCACCGATGCCGCGCAGACTGGCCGAGGACAGGCCATAGGTCGATGCGCCAACGCCCTGGGCCGCGTTGACCGCGCCAACCTGGGTGTTCGAGCTGATCGAAGCTAGCAGTTGTTCGGTCGAGGTGACACCCATTTTCTGGATGTCTTCACGGGTGACGGTCTGCACCGGCAATGCGCCTTCGGCCTGGGCGCGCTTGATCGACGAACCGGTGATTTCAACTCGCTGCAGCGGCGCCTCGGCCGCGGTCTGCGCCTGGGCCAGAGCGGCTGCGCTCAGTCCCAGCATCACGGTGCCGGAGAACATCAGGCGCAGCGAGCGCGAGAGAATTTTTTCTGTGGTCATGTTTGATCCCAATTTTAAAAATAAAAGAGCGGTTTTCGCTCGGCGGCGAACTCAGCGTCGACTCTGCAATGTATAGACAGGCAGGATCGGACAAGATAAAAACATAGAGGGAAAGGGGTGTCAACGGCCAAACCGCTTTTTGCATTTAAAGCAACAGTCGCACAATAAAATGTAACAATGCGAGGAAATTAATAATTTCTTAAGCATTTCAGAAATATATGATAACTTCAGAAAATTGCAGAATTTTCGTGATGAGTATCACAAGATTGAACGTATTAAATATGCATTTTTTTGGTCGGCGGGATTGGACGCGTGGATTCTGTCCGGCGGGCGTAAACAAGATTACATATTGTTACAACCGCTGTGGCGTGCCGGCGCCGAGGGTCTGGCCGGAAGCAAGGCCGGCCGGGCTTATTTCAGGCCGAAAAAGCGCCGTATGCTCGACCGGTAGTTGGCTTGCTGGACTTGCTCAGACCCGGCATGGTCGCTGCGAATGGTGCTCAGCACTTCGTTGCGGTCGCTGAGCACATGGGCGAACTGGTCGGCCAGCTCCGGCCGGTCATGCAGGATGGATTCAAAATTCTGCTTGTCCAGGCGATAGCACAGCGCATCGGTTTTGGCCGTGACGGTGGCGCCGCGCGGCGCACCGGTCAGCAGGCCGATCTCGCCGAAGACGTCGCCCGCCTTGAGCGTGGCGCAATGGAGCCGCTCCTGCCCTTCCGCCTCAAACCACACGTCGGCCTCGCCGCCGACCAGCAGATACAGCCAGTGCGCCACCGCGCCTTGCCGGGTGATGATGTCGTCCTTGATGAAGGGCGTGTTGCGCAACGCCTTGGCCAGCTTGGCCAGTTCCTCTTCGGTCAGGCCGGAAAACAGCGCCACCTTGGCCAGGGCCTGCTTGCGCAGGTCCATTTCCGCCGCCAGCCGGACGCCCGAACGCCGCTCCGAATCGGCGTTCAGGCGGATGTCCATGCAGGGATGGGCGAGCGACAAACTCTGCCGCTGCAAGGCGCTGTAGAAATGGATGCGCACGGCGGAATCCGTGCTGTCGTCGTGGCCCGGATGGGTGAGCCAGTAGCGCACCGCATACTGTATCAAGCCTTCGCGGTAATCGATGACGATGCATTCTGGCGGCCGGGCCGACGAGATATGCTCGATATGGGTCTGGCGCAGCGCCGTCTGGACGGTGGCAATCACTTGCTGCGGCGGCACCGCATCCTCGATCCAGAAATTCACCCAGCGGCGGAACTCCGGCTTGCTCTCGCGGCTGTAGACGTCCACTTTCGATTTCATCAGCACGCTGTTGGGGATGACGATCAGGCTGCCGTTGTTGGTCTGCACAGCCGTATGGCGCCAATGCACTTCCACCACTTTGCCGCGCACCTCGTCGATCTTGATCCAGTCGCCGATGCGCACCGAATTGTCCAGTTGCAGCGCCAGGCCGCCCAGGATGTTGCCCAGCGTTTCCTGCATCGAAAAGGCCACCACGCCGGTGATCACCGCCGACGTGGTGACCAGGCCGCTCAAGTCCAGGCCGGCCACGCGCAGCCACACCAGGCCCCAGACGATGTAGGTGATCACCAGCAGGATGTCTTCCATGATGCGCGGCGGGTGCATGCGCAGCGCCGGCAGCAGCACGCGGAACGCGGTCAGGCCCAGGATGCGTATCAGCAGCAGGCCGAAGCCAAGCATGGAGGCGCTTTCCAGCAGGCCGGCCGCCTGGCGCTGCGCCAGGTCGATCATCAGCTTGCTGGAGAGGCTGATGAGCAAACACAAGCCGCCGAACAACAGATGATGGCGGAACATGTGCTGGCTGTCCGGATCGGAGCGGGTCAGCAGCAGCTGCGCCACGCTGCAGACGAGCACGGCGGCAACCAGGCCGGCGTGCCAAGGATTGATCCACGGGCCATCTATCGTCAGCATCCTGGCTCCCCATCCGTTGCTACCTTGCATGTATTGTGAACTGATCCCCACCCATGCGCAACGTGATAACGAGCTAAACTATTTAAACCTTTTTACCGAGCAACAAAGCACTGGCTTTCAAGTTGCAGGGCACCATCCCCCGCTAGATTTGTTATCGATACAACGCGGCGATGAAGTAAACCCCGGCAGCCAGCACGCCACTCACCACATACAGGGCGCCACGCACGAATGTCACCTGGTGGCGCAAGCCATCAACCTTGTCACCGATGAACTTCACATCGGCAAGCAAGCGTTCCACATTGCTTGATAGCTTGCCGATCTCAAGCAGCACAAAGCGCTGATCGGCTTCATTCTCGGAGTTCATTGCCATGGCGGCCTCCCATCATCGATGGCAACCATCATATACCGCAAGACACATGGCGACGGCATACGCTGCAATCGTGCCGCGGCAAGCTTGACATGGATCAGTCAACGTAGCGACCACCGCTCCCCGTTGCGCGTTACAAAATTTTGTTGTGGCAGTTGCCTAATGGAACTAGATTGACGCTACAATGAACGTCTGTGCATCCGCATGCAACGCCTCCCCTTTTCCAGATTAAGCCCAGCCATGTCCCAAGAGAGAACACCCCTGCACGAAGTCAGTACCTATAGCAAGGACACGCCAGTCGGTTGTCCCGATGTCAACGGGCGCGCCGCGGTGTTCGTGCCGACCGCGCTGTTTGACGTGAACGCTTCCACCACCATCCGCAAAGGCGCCGGCATCGTCGGCTACGGCAACGCGGACGGCTCGCTGACGGTCTACTTCGAAGCCAACCGCTTCGACGAGAGCAGCCTGCACAAGTGGGAAAACAAGGCCCGCAAGGCCTACGACCGCATGGTGGCCGGCGCGCCGACCGTGTCCAAGGCCAAGATGGACCCCAAGATGGTCGAGCAGATCGGCTACATCGACGGCTCCGGCATCCAGATCAAACTGCCGGAACAGTTGCAACACTGGCTGGAAGTGTCGAACGCGCTCGACACCGCGCCGGCCGATGCCTTCATCGTCTGGAAGACCAAGTAAAACGTTAGCATAAAGACAGAGACGGGCAGTAGTCCTACAAAACGTCGGACATTCGGCTGATGCCCGTTATGCAACTCCCGGGGTATTCTGGACTCACTGGAAGTCCAACCTCTGCTGGGAGTTTGTCATGGCACGCTATCTCCATATCGCCTTCGGCGCATTGTTGCTCAGCCTGGCCTGCGCTTCGACCTATGTGTTGTGCTCGGAAAACGCCTTGCAAGACCAAACCATCTCGCTCTACCAGCTGCGCTAAGTCCTCACTCGCGCAAGCCCAGCATATTCACCAGGCGGTTCAAGTCCCCCTCTTCCCGGATAATCTCGGCCATCAGCTCGGGCAGCGGCATGCGCCCCCAGTTGACGGCGCGCCGCAGCAAATACGGCGTCGGACTATGCGGTTCCACCAGGCTCAGATAATCGGCGATCGCGCCCAGCGCGGCGTAGGCCTCGTCGCGGTTCTTCCAGCCTGACAGGGCCACCGCCGGCGGCGCCAGGCCCGCCGCCATGCCGTTCACTTCCTCGCTGCCTTGCGGCGGTTCCGGCGTCGTCATTTCTTCTTCCTTTTGCTCGGGGGCCAGTTGTTGCAGCACGCGTTCCACCGCCACCAGCGTCCCCTTCAGTTTAGACAGATTCGGCGCCTGCGCGCCCAGTTGCAGGTCGACAAACGCCAACATGGTTTCCAGGCAGTTCAGGCAGCGCTGCACCACTTGCCGGCGGTTGGCCAGCTCGCGCCCCAGCCGCTGGTGGGCGTAAGCGATCACTTCGATGCGGGTCAGCGGCGCCTCGCCATCGGCGTTGGCGTGGGTCTCGCCGGCATGGCCGCCCAGCTCGCGCGCCGTCATGCGCTCCCAGTCGGACAGGCTCTGCGCCGGCGGCTTGCGGCCATTGATCTTCAGGATGGGCACATGCACCCGCACCGTCGCCGCCAGCGATTCGTTGAGCCACTCCAGCGGCGCGATGCGGGCGTCGGCGTCGCCGTCCTGGATGGCCGGATGCAAGCTGTCCCAGAACTGCCGCAGCAGCCGGTCCACCAGGCTCAGGCCGCGATACAGGCCGTCGATGCCGTACTGCCGGGTCCACGCCTCCAGCAGCCAGGCGGCGATCTGCAAATCCTTGGAGCGGCCGCCCAGCATGGCCTTGCAGCGCGCCTCGATCAGCGGCCAGTCGGCCGTCTTCAGCGGCCGCTCCCATTGGCCCATCGGCAGGCTGGGGTCGTCCTCCTCGCGCGCCAGCCGGATCTCGGTGAAGATCGGATCGTAGCGCAGCGGCGGGCCGCTGGGCTGGTCGGCGGCTATGGGCTTGAGCAACTGTTCCAGCTGTTCCTGGTGTTCCATGCTCATCAGGGACAGCGGTATCGGCAGGCTGGGTGCGTTCATAGGGGCGGTCGGGGTCTCGCTACTGGGTGTTCGCTCATCGGAAATCAAGTGGCGCGCCTTGTCGACCAGGTTGAGCAGATTGTCCTTGATGGTCGCCATGCGCGGTTCCGCCTACGGTAGCATCTTGCCGAGCTGGCGCGCAAAAAACTTGGCGGCCAGCGGCGAGGTCAGCTTGTGCAAGTCCACCACCGTGGCGCCGGTGGGCACGTAGATCTTCTCCGACAGCGCCAGCAGCCGGCCGGTATCGAAGCCGTCGTCGATTTCATGCATGGCGATCAGCACGTGGTCGGAGCCGTTGTCCAGCAGGGCCTGGAAGGGATTGGGGCCGGCGTAGTGCGAGGGCCAGCCGTCGTCGATGCAGGGATGCAGGTTGTAGAAGCCCAGCTTGGGCCACTGGAACAGGCGGGCGTCGATGCGCTGGCCGAAGGTGGCGGTAATGCACAGGTCCGGCTTCCACTGGTCCTCGTACAGCCGGTAGAACTGGTCCGTCTTGACGCGGCCCTTGTACGGCACGATGCCGTGCGACAGCGCCAGCCGCTCCACCATCACCTCCTCGGCCGGCGTGTGCGGATAGGCCCACACCCGGCGCCCGCGGCTGACATGGTCCGAGCCCGCATCGTCGGTGGCCACGCCGACCACCCGCACGCGCCGCGCCAGCGGCCCCTTGAGCAGTTCGCTCAGCACATGGAAGCCGCGGTGGAAGCTGCCGAACATGGCAACCCGCACGAGAGGTGGCAAGGTGGACATCGCATAACCTCGGTAAAAACCGGCCTACCACGCCGGCGCCTTGACCGGGAACACCGGCGGCCACACCAGCGGCGTGCGCTTGCCGGCCGCGCTCACGGTCAGCCGCACATACACCTTGGCGCGGCTGTCGCGGGTGGCGATGCGGCCGTCGCCGACGGCGGTCATCGGGAACTCGAACTTGAGCAGCTGCGAGCGCGCGCCGGACGCCGCCGCGCCGGCGTCGGCCTCGCGGTAGGCCGACACAAAGCTGAACAGCGCCCACGGGTCGTCGAAACGGTAGCTGACGGTGCGGCCGTCGACCGCCATGCCGGGATGGCCGGGCTCGGCCTGCGGCGTCACCGGGCCGTCCTGCGCCGCGCGCAGCGTCAGCACCACCGGCAAGCCCGGCTCCCAGCGCAGCGCGCGCGCCGGGTCGCGCTGGTGCAGGGCCTGGCCGCCGATCGCCAGCGACCAGTCGATGATCTTGTTGCCTTCGCTTTCGGCGCCGCTGTTGGCGCGGAACTCCACCATCACGTCCAGGCCGGCGGCCTGGCCTTCCTCGCCCGGATACAGCGGCGCCAGCAATTCGCGCACCTTCTGCATCTGGTCGTCGACCTTGCGCACCGTGCTGGCCGGCGACGGCCGCGTGGCGTCGCGGTCGGAAGCGAGCGCCAGCACGTGCACGCGGTCGAACAGCTTCAGCACGGAGCCGACCTCTTCCACATCGGCCGGCACCCGGTCGCCGCCGGCCTTGCCGTTGGCGTCCGCCGCCAGCGCGCGGAACGGCGCGCGGTTGGCCAGGCCGGCGTTGAAGGCGTCGGCGAAGCGGGTCCAGGCGTCCTGGTAGCCGGTCTGCATCAGCTCGCGGCAGCGCGAGTACAGGCCGGCCTGCAAGCCCTGCATGCGCTCGGAGAACACGTCGGTGGCGCGGCGCTGGGCGGCGCGGGCCGACAGCTTGTCGAGGCAGTTGTTGATGTCGAGGTCGGCCGCGCCCACCAGCACGAACTGCTCCAGCGCCATCAGGCTGCTGGTCGGGCTCTTCAGCTTGTAGCGGTTCAGGTCGGCCACCGTGGCCTGCCAGCGCGCCACCAGCGGCAGGCCGGCGCCGGCGCCGCCCAGTTGCAGCAGCAGCGTTTCCACATCCTTGCCGGTGTTCTCGATGAAGGCCTGCTGGTGCGACACATAGCCCGCCAGCGCGCCGGCGTCGGCCGCGCCGAAGGCGTCCAGCAGCGGCGCCTTCTCGCCGTTCCAGGCGTGGAAGCCGCGGTCGCGCGGCACGAACACCTCGGCCCGCGCCATCGCTTCGTCCAGCATCTGCAGGCGGGTCAGCGCATCGCGGCTGAGCACGGCCGTGAGATTGTCGGCCACGCCGCCGGCGGCGATGTCCTGCAGCCACGAGCGTATCCGCAGCGCCTTGGCGCGGTCGGCCTCGACGGCCGGCGCCTGCACCTCGTGGCCCGAGATGATGTAGGCCTGCGACAGCATGTCGCGCGCGGTTTCCGCCAGCGCCGCGTCGGCCAGGCGCGCGGCCGGCGCCTGCAGCATGTTGGGGAACTTGGGCAGGAAATCGGTCTGCACCCGCTTGCGCGCGTCCGCCAGCGCCAGCACCTGGTCCAGCCGCGAGGCGTCCCAGCTGACGGTGGCGCCGGCCGGCACCTCGGGCAGCCGGCTCAGGTGGTTGACCTTCATGAACGGCTGCGTCAGCAAGCCGTTCAGCGCGTCCAGCAGCGCCTTGCGGTCGGCCGCGAAGGCCCAGGCCGAATTGGCTTCCGACCATTCCAGCCCCGAGCTCAGCCCCTGCGAGTGGCTGTCGGCCGACAAGGTCGCGTCCCACTGCGAGATGAACTGGTTGAAGCCGTCGTCGATCTGCTTGCGCGCGTCGTCGGCCGAGAGCTTGCCCAGCAGCGTCACGTTCTCGACCTCTTGCAGCAGGTTGTCCCAGGCCGGGCCCAGGTCCGGCGTGTTGCGGTGCATCCAGCCGCCCTTGCCGCTGGTCAGATAGCCTTCCTGCGCCCGCAGCGCCACGCGCAGCGCCTGCCAGATGGCGATGTTGGTGGCGGCGTCCGCCTTGGGGTCGGCCTGGTACAGCGCGGCCGAACTCTCGTTGATGGTCTGCTCGGCCTTCAGCAGGCCGTTGTTGACGTACAGGCGCTTGGCGGTGGCCCGCACCGCCAGCTTGAACGAGCAGCTCGCCGCATCCTGCAACGGTTCCACGGTCAGCGACTGCACATCCTTGGCCGCGTGCCGGAACAGCGCCGCGGTGCGCGCCGGATTGCCGTTCAGCTCGGCGCCCAGCAGCATCCGCACCACCAGCCCCAGGTCCTCGCCGGACGGCGGCACGGCGCCGTCCGCCTTGAGCCGCATCATCGCCAGCTGCACCTGGTCCAGCTGTTCCATGCGCGACACGTATTGCAGCAGGGCGGCAAATTCCGGCAAGCCCTCCATGTTCAGCGCCGTGTTGGGCGCCGACGTCATCTCGCTCCAGCGCGCCGGCAGCTTGCAGCGGCCGCCGATGATCAGGCTGCCCGAGATCGGATCGATGGGCACGCCGGTCAGCTCGCTGACGCGGTTGTACATCGAGCGCCGCAGCGGGTCGAAGGCATTGTCGGAGAAGCCTTTTTCCATGCGGCCCTGGACCCGCTGGTGCAGGTCGTCGAACCACCGCCAGGAGCCGGGCATGAACAGCGAGCCCAGGCGCGCATTGCCCATCTGCTCGATGTTGCGCAGCGCCTCCATCGCCCGCAGCCGGCTCTGCACCGGATCGACCGCATCGTGGCTGCTCGCTTGCAGGCTGGCGCGCGAGTCGTGGTCCAGCTTGTTCAGGTAGAGCACCGCGTCGGCGCTGAGCCGGTGCAGGCTGAGCGTGGAAAACAGCAGGCCCACCACCCACACCGCCGGGATGCCGATGGCGCACCAGCGCGCCAGCCGGTTCATCGCCGGGCGGCGCATGCGGTGCACCGAGGACGAGCGCACCAGCCCGGTCTCGGCAAAGATCTTGCGTTCGAAGATATCGCGCAGGAATGCCGGTACGGCGCTGCCCTGCCCCGGCAGCGCGGCGGCGCCGGCCAGCGATGGCTCGGCCCATTGCGGCAAGGCCGGCGCCGTCGCCGCCGCGGCCTGGTCGGCCGGCGCGTCGCCGTCGCCGTCCGGCGCGCGGCCGTCGCCCAGCAAGGCGGCTTCGTCGCTGCAATCGCCGGTCAGGTAGATGCCGCGCAGCAGGAACGGCTCGTGGTAGGCGCTGGGCCGCATCAGCTCTTCGGTGAACAGCTTGAGGCCGGCGCGCAGGCGCTCGACCTGGTTGGGCAGCAGGAAGTAGGCGCTGCTGTCCGAGTCCGACGGCTCCAGCGCGCACAGCTCGGCGCAGCTGTCGGACAGCGTGCGGCCGATCTCGTTCATCGCCGCGTCCATCCACTGCGCCTGGAACGGCGCGGTCAGCTCGTACGGCGACGACCAGCCCAGCATCGAGCGGCGCAGCGGCTCCGGCAGCGCCGCGGCAAAACGGGCGAAGCCGGGGATGGTTTCGCAATCGCTGATCGCCAGGTAGATCGGGAAGCGCAGCGCCAGCCGGTTTTGCGCCAGCCACAGGCGGCGGTGGATGGCCTTGGCGCGCGCGGCCAGGTCCAACTGGCCGGCGCCGTCGGCGTCGAGGAAGACGCGGGCCGGCAGCGCCACCACGATGGAATCGAACGGCCGGTCGGGACGGTAGTTGCGGCACAGGCCGAGGAAATCGTCCCAGGTGGTGTTGGCCATGGCGTTGCCGCCGGCAGCTTCGGGATCGGGCGCGCCTAGGTAGTCCGATTGCAGCTGCACCGCCACGCCCTGGTCGAAGAAGTTCCAGTTGAGGCCCTGGGCGCCGGCGGTCAGCGTGCTGTCCGCGCTGAGCGCGCTTTGCAGGCCCGACTGCAGCAGCGGCAGTTCGCGCCCGGCGCTGTCCTCGTTGAGCACCAGCGTCCACGCCAGGCTGTAGCGCTCGGAGCGGGCGGCGATATTGTTTTCGATCAGCTCGACCGCGACGCGGAACGATTGCTTGAGCGAGTCGGCGCTGATCAGGCGCGGTTTCTGCTCGGCCGGCTTGTCGGCTTTTTCCGCGCCCTTCATCGCCGCCCAGATGACGACGGCGAACAGCAGCATGACGAGCAGCGTCAGCACCAGCAAGGTGGCTATGGCCGTGTTATCTGACAAGAAGTTCAACACTATGCGCTCATCCCGTAAGGTTAGGTCACACGGTTGAGGCGAGCGCGGCGCGCACCGGCCACGATTGCCACAGCCACAGTATTTCGGACAGTCCCAGCAGTATCAGCAGCGCCAGCACAAACATCAGTCCGCTGCGATTGAACTTGGGCAGGCGCCGCGCCGCCAGGTGCGACAAGGTGCTGGCATAGGCCTGCTCGGACAGCGTGCGGTCGCGCCCCTGCAGGTCGGCCGGCCGCAGGTAGACAAACTGGAACAGCTCGCGCCGGTACTCGGCGATCTTGTCCTGCTTCTGGCCGCGGTAGCGGCCCTGGAAGCCCAGCGACAGCAAATACAGGTAGAGCCGGCCGACGTTGCGGCGCGACGCCTCGCGCTCGCGCAGCAGCTGGTCGAGGTCGTCGAACACGCGCTCGCCGGCAAAGCTGGACTTGAACAGCGTGGTCTCGATCAGCACATGGCGCCAGTGGTTGCGCCCGGCCCATTCGGTGTTGAGCAGCACCTCGTCGGCCAGCGCCGCCTTCAGGAAGCGGCCCTGGGCCTCGGCCTCCATGCCGGCCTTGCCGACGATGCGGCGCGCCTCCAGCGACTGCAGCTCGATCAGCTGGCACAGCTGGCGGCTGAGCGCCTCGGCGGCCGCCTTGGCCTCGCCCTCCGCCACCCGGGTGGCCGCCTGCGCCGAGCGCGACAGCACATCGTAAAAGTCGCGGAACTGCACCGAGGCCAGGTCCACGCCCTCGCTGATGCCGCCGCTCCAGGCCGGCGACGCGCTGTTGCCATTGTTGGCCTTGCTTGCACTGTTAGATAGCATGCTCACGGCATCATCCCTTTATGAACAACACCACTTCCTGCGGGCGCTGTGCCTGCAGGCCTTCATTGGCGTTGCTGATCAATAAAGCCTGATCGGCCACGATGAATTCGTCCGACACGTCCACGCTGAACAGGGTGTAGCCGGCGCTGGCGCGCAGGCCCAGCTCGGGCGCGGCGTCGATGCGGCTGCGCGGCGCGCCCAGCACGCGGCGGTCGGTCAGCGAGGTCCACACCGTCTGCGAGCCCACCACCGCGCCCGCCATCCATTGCGTGGCCTCGCGGTCGGGCTGGCCGCGCAGGCCGATCACCAGCCGCGTGCCCAGCCAGTCCGGCTGCATCGCCAGCGAGAACGCCTGGCCGTCGTAGCCGAACACGCAGGTCTTCCATTCCTGGCTGACCTCGCCCACCAGGTCGGTCAGCGCGCTCAGCACGGTGTCGAAGGCCGGGCCGCTGTCGCCGTGGTCGTAGGCCGGCGGCATGATGGGCACGGCGCCGGGACGCAGCGTCGCCAGCGGCCCCAGCTGCGCGCACAGGGCCAGGTACAGCGGCAACGGATGCACGGTCGGATTGCGCAGCAGCGCTTCCAGCACCGGCAGGTTGAGGATCAGGCTCGACAGGCGGGCCTTCTGCTCCAGCATATTGATGCGGTCCTCGGTGCGCGAGGACGGCTGCGCGGTCTGGCGCGCCAGGAACACCGCCTTGTTGCGCATATGCGTGGCCAGCTGCTGCGCGCGCTGCAGCACACTCGACGTGGCCGGCAGGTCCAGCATCGCCGGCAGGAAGGCGCCGCGGTGCACGATCTCATTGCCCTTGTTGACCGTCATCAGCCGCAGCGCGGTGTAGGCGGCCGACGGCACCGGCCCGGCCGCCAGCGCCAGGTTGAGCGCCATGCGCGGCACGTCGGCCGGCAGCGCCTGCGACACCTCGTCCTCCACCGTCGGGCTCTCGATGCCGCGGAACATGGCCGGCTGGCCGGGCTGGCGCAGCGAGCGCGTGTTGCCCACCACCAGGTACACCGACAAGTCCTGCTGCGCCATCGCCTCCGCCCACGGCGCCAGGTCCAGCTCCAGCGGCAAGCCCTGCGCCAGCGCGCTGTCGTAGGTCACCGCCATGCCGTTGGGCAGGATCGCCTGCAGCTGCTGGATGCGCAGCAGGCCGGTGGTCAGCAGCGCCTCGTCGATGACCAGTTCGCGCACGCCCCAGCCGTAGGGATTGGTCGCCAGCGACTGCCAGGCCAGCAGCGCGTCGAGGCGCGCGCCCTCCTGTTGAAAGTGCTGTGGCGTCAGCATCATGCCTTCGTGCCACTGGATGCGATGTGAAAGTTGAGGGTCGGTCATTGAGCGGCTTCCATAAACTTACTGTGCTGCGCCGGACTTGGGCTCGCTCGCCACAAAGCCTTGCGCGTTGAGTTGCACCACATAGCCCGAGGCGTTCAGCAGCAGGCGCGCGCGGTGCTCGCCGGCGTTGGCGTAGCTGGCGAACACCAGCGCGGCCCAGGCTTTCTGGTCGCCCCACTTTTTATCGTTCAGCTTGATCGTTTGGGCCGGCACCAGCTCGTAGGGGTAGACCGTCAGCGCCTCCGGGAAGGTGCGCTGCAATTCCGCGCGCGCGGCGAACCATTTCGAGGCCGGCATGGCCAGCAGCGCATCGAGCACGGCCGGGTCCTTGACCAGCACCACGTCCACCGCCAGCGCGCTGTTGCCGTTGGCGTCGTCGGCGGCGCGCAAGGTCAGCGTCTTCCAGCTGGGCGAGGCCATGCTGGGGCCGAACAGCGCGCGCGTGGCGCCGCAGCCGGCAAGCAGGCCCAGCAGCACAAACAACAGCATGCCGCGGCGGGGAATCGAGGTCATCATCAGTTGCATAAGTCAGTCTTCAAAAGGCCTTGCGCAGGCCATAGCCCACGCCGGCGCAAAACACTGTGAACAGAGCAATCAACAACAGGAACAACACGGACAGCGCTTGCTTGCGGGTGAAGACGAGCTTCAGCGTGGACGGATGCCACACTTCGGAATCTTGCTCGTTATTAATATACAGACCATCCGCCACCAAGGCAATCAGAGCCGATGATATAAGAAAGGAAAGTAAATTCCTCGGCCCCTCGCACAACACTTCGACTAGCATAAACACCGGCAACACGGCCTCCAGCGGCAGGCCCAGCGAGGCCATCACGAAGCCGCCGAGCAGCACCGACTTCACGCCTGCAATGCCCACCGACCACAGCGCGGCGGTCCAGGACAGCGCGCAGATCCAGGCGATGTCGGCGGCGCTCAAGGGACGGTGGTACAGGTTGGCGAGGTAGATCGCCAGCACCGCGAAGAACATCGCCTCGCCGGCCTTGATGAACACCGGCGCGATCGGCGAGACCAGCTCCACCATGCCGCGGCTGAAGCCCAGCCGTACGCTCATGCCCTGGATGAAGCCCGGCACCGCCGCCACCGCCACCGGCGAGAACAGGCAGACCGTGATCGGTTCGCGCAGCGCCAGCAGCACCAGCCACGGCGACTTCTTCAGCCTCCAGCAGATGATGGCGATGGCCGCCGCGCACACCGCGAACGCGGCGGCGAAGAAGGTCGCCAGGAAGCTGCCCAGCAGCACGATGGCCTCGACCCCGGCGCTGGCGGTGGCGGCCGCCGCCAGCACGAAGGCGGCGGCCGGCAGCAAGGTGTTGAAGCGGTTCACCAGCGATTCCAGCGCGCGGTACATGCCCTCGAAAATGCCGCTGAGCTGGGCCGAGCGCTGCGGGTCCTGCACCGCCACGGCGGCGCCGAAGCACAGCACGCCGATCAGCACCGACGGCAGCGAACCGTAGGCCAGCATGCCGAAGAAATTGTCCGGCACCAGCGCGCCGATGTCCCACGGTTCGGCGGCGCCGTCGTCGCCGCGCATGGTCATGGTGTATTGCGATTCCGAGCGCAGCGCCAGCTTGCCCAGCGCCGCCGTCTGCGCCGCCGACATGCCGGCGCCGGCCGACGTGGCGCTGGCCACCAGCACGCCCGCCACCGCGCACAGCAGCATCGCCAGCAGCGCCATGGCCGCCAGCCGCGCCAGCCGCGCGCCGGAGCCCGGCTCCGACGGCAGGCGCTGCAAGCCGAAGTAGACCGCCAGGATCACGAACGGCAGCGCCGCCATCTGGATCAGCGCCAGGTACAGCATCGACACCGCCGCCAGCAAGGCCGCGCTGCCGGGGAACAGCGTGCCGATCCAGCCGCCCAGCAGCATCGCCCCCAGCAGCGTGGCCGGATGCTGGAAGATATCCCTGATCTGGAACATGGCGGGTTTGGCGAGGGTCTGCATGGCCGGGCCTAGAGCTTGACGGGTTCGGCGCAGATGGTCGCCACGGCGGCGCAGCTGCCGATCACCGTGACCGCCGTGCGCGCCATGGCGCAGATCGGATCGACCGCGATCAGCAGGATGAAGGCGGCCTCGAACGGCAGCGTCAGATAACTGCAGATGGTGCCGACCAGCGACACCGTCACCACGCCCGCCATGCCGGCCGAGGCAAACCCGGACAGCACCGACACCAGCACCAGCACGCCCAGGTCCAGCGGCGACATGGCGCGGCCGTACAGCGCGGCGATGAACAGGGTGCTGCAGACGAAATACGCCACCGCCCCGACCCGCAGCAGCGAGATGCTCAGCGGCACCAGCAGCTCGACCCGCGCGCGCGCGAACTGCAACTGGTCGACCAGGCCGCTGACCATGGCCGGCATGCAGGTGGCGCTGTTGTTGGTCGCCACGCCGAGCGCGAACGGCTCGCGCATGGCCGCCAGCACGGCGCCGTAGGGCACGCCGGCGCGGCGGCTGATGAGCGCCATCGCCAGCGCCATCAACAGGCCGGACACCAGCAGGAACAGGATCACGAAGCCGGCCATCGCGGCGATCGGTTGCAGGCCGGTCTGCGCCACCTGGCTGGCCGCCATGCACACCAGCACGAACGGTATCGGCAGGTTGACCCAGCGCGTCAGCGTCTGGCAGGCGTGGTAGATGGTCTCCAGCGCCTGGTGCAAGCCGCCCGAGATGCGGCTCGGCACCTGGCCGGCGGCAAAGCCGAACAGCAGCGCGAACACCAGCGCCTTCAGCGTTTCGCCATTGGCCAGCGAGGCGAAGATGTTTTGCGGAATCAGCGATTGCAGCACGTCCTTCAGGTCGGTATGGTGCGGCGGCGCCTCCTCCGCCCGCAGCGCCATTTCGGTGTTGCTGCTCTCGCCGTCGGCGCTGATGATCTTGCCCAGCGCCGCGCGGGTCTCGGCCGGCAGGTTGCCGCCCGGCCGCACCAGCAGCGAGCCCACCGTCGCCAGCACCGCCACCATCAGCGAGAAGCTGATGAACACCACCACCACCCGCTTGAAGATGCGCGCCGCGCCGCCGTCGCGGTACAGGTTTTGCAGGCTGAAGATCACGGCCGATATCATGAACGGCAGCACGATCATCTTCAGCAGGTCGACATAGACGACGCCCACCGCGCCCAGGTGGCGCGACAGCGACGGTGAAGCCCAGCCCAGCAGCCCGCCGGCCAGCACGCAGCCGACCACCGTCCACGGGTTCAGGGCCCAGTGCTGGAAACGCTGCATGCCGGTTGGAGCGTCCACGTGGTTTCCTTATTTGATGGCTTTGAGCACGCTGCTGGCGGTGGGCTTTTCAGCCCGCTGCGCGATCAGCTCGTTGACGAAGGACAGCAGGGTCAGGTCGCGGATGCCGACCATGATGCTGAGCGGCGACTCCAGGTCGTTGAAGGTGACGGTGCGCAAGGTCAGCGCCAGGCTGGGGTCGTTGTTCACGATCTGCATCACCTCCAGCTCGTCGCGATAGGCCGCCACCACCTCGCCCTTCTTGGCGGCGTTGACGGCGTCGGTCCAGCTCGGGTAGCGGACCAGCTTGGCCTTGGGGAAGTTGCGGCGGCCGAACTCCTCCCACGACGAATTGGCGATCACGCCGATGCTGCCGGTGAAGTGGCGTATCACCTGCGGCAGCGGCTGGTCGCCGGCCATCTCGGCGAAGCGGATGCGGTTGATCAGCAGCGCGTGGCCGAGCCGCATGTAGGCGACCGAAAAATGCACCGACTGGCCGCGCTTGAGCGTACGCGCCAGGCGGCTGATGCCGAGGTCGGCCTGGCCGACGGCCACCGCCTCGGCCACGCCGTCGAAGGTTTTGGGGCTGCGGTCGAAGCGCACCGGCACGCCGAGCTCCTTGCCGATCAGCCTGGCGAGATCGACGTCGGTGCCGACCAGCTCGCCGTTCCTGGCCGAGAAGAACGGCGGATTGTCGGCCGCCAGCATGGCGATCACCAGCTCGCCGCGCGTGACGATGCGGGCGATCTCCGGCGCCAGCAGGCGGCCGTCGGCCACCTTGACCAGCGGCGAGCGGTCCGCTTCGGCGGCCGCGCTGACCAGGCACAGGCACAGGCCGGCCAGCAGCCAGGCGAGTTGGGCCAGGCGCTTCATTGCGCGGCCTTTTGCGCGGCGTTCACGCGCTCGGTCACGGGCGCGGCGGCAGCGGCGGCGTCGCCGCTGATCTTGCCCTTCGCCTGCTGGCGGGCGCGGTTCGCCGCGTTGTCGACCACGGCCGGCGCGGGCCGCTCGGCCATGCTCAGGCCAAGCTGGTACCCCAGGGCGAACAACAGCACCAGCAGCGCCACACCGGAGAAGATGGCCAGCGCGATCAGGCGGGGAGTAAGGCTGAATCGGTATTCCATGGTGGCGCTCGCGGTGAGATTTTCAAGGAATGGAAACGGTGGTCTGGCCCGGCGCGTTAATCGCGATCACGCCGCCCCACATGCACATCAGTTTCGACGAATTGTTCAGCGCCGGCATATTGCCGATCAGGACGGTCGGCGAGCCCGGCACCCACGGCGCGGTGGTGGCCGGGATGCACGGCATCGGCGTCAGCACGCCCAACGCCGCCGCCGTCGCGGCCGCCACCATCGGGTTGGCCAGCGACTGGCACATGCCGAACGGCAGGATGTTCACCATCGGCTTGTTGTCCATGATGTTGGCGTCGGGCACGGCGGTCAGCACGGCGTTGGCCGGCAACACCATCAGCGTGCCCGGCGCCACGCCGAAACTACATTTGAGCATCGCGCCCATGCAGACTTGTTGTCCCATCAGCTTCCCCTCACCAGCTTGTGCAGCCGGTCCAGAATTGCGGGTGTGGCGGCGGCGTTGTCGGTGCGCTTGCCCTTGGGGTCGAAGCGCGCCGGCGAGCCGACCGGCTTGCCATCGCGGTAGATCACTTCTTCCATCAGCTCGCCGTCCGGCCAGTAGCGGCGCAGCGGACCGTGCAGCAGGTTGGCGCGGTAGGTGCAGGTCTGCACCACGCCGCCCTGGGCGTCGTAGTCGGTGGACTCGCCGTCCATCAGGCCGGCCTTGTAGTGCGACTTGCGCACCCGCAGGCCTTCGTAGAAAAATTCCGCCGGACCGTGGATCTGGCCGTCGAACATGTTCAGGCGCGCGGTCAGGTGGCCGGCCTCGTCGTAGGACAGCGACTGGCCGGCGGCCACGCCGTCCACCATCATCTGCCGCGCCACGCAGCGGCCGTTGACGTAGGTTTCCATCAGGCCGTGCGCCACGCCGTGCTGGAACTGCGATTGCTGGACCAGCTTGCCGTCCGGCGCGAACACCGCCATGGCGCCGTGCATCTTGCCCGCTTCGAAGTGGGTCTTCATCAAGGTGCGGCCCTGCGCGCTGAACTGCTCGAACGGGCCGTGCAGCAAGCCGTCGCGCAGCCAGGCGCGTTGCAGCAGCTGGCCGCCGTCGCCGTGCTCTTCCAGCAGCTGCGGCGCGGCGGCGGGCGGATCTTGCGGCAGTTCGGTGTCGGTCATGTCAGTTCACCTTGGCCATGGCGCCCTTGAGGGTCAGCATCGCGCCGGCCTCCACGGTCTGGGTTGCGTCGGCCTTGCTGTTGATCACAGGCGCCTTGTTATCCATCTGCACGGCGGCCTGGTTGACCATCTTGGTGCCGGCCTTGTTGGTGAAGTCGGTGCCGGACTCGTTGGTCAGGGCGGTGCCGGCCTTGGCCGTCAACGCCGTGCCCGCCGTGATGCCGTAGGTGGTGCCGGATTCCTCCGTCACCGCAGCGCTGGACTTGATGCTGATGTCGCCCGTCACCGTGATGGTCAGCTTGCCGTCGATGGTCAGCGCGTAGTCGCCCGTGACCTTGTGGGTGAACTTGGCGGCGTTGGTGTGCGTCTCGTCGCCGGTCACCGTGACCTCGCGGGTGGCCTTGACGTTGTGGACCTCCTTGCCCTTCTGCACGTCGACGGTGCGGTCGCCTTCCTGTAGCGTATGGATTTCCGCGCCCTTCTTCACCGTCGTGGTCAGCGCGTTTTCGATCTCGGTCAGCATGTCCTTCTGCGCGTGCATGTACAACTGCTCGGCATCCTTCTTGTCCTCGAAGCGCAGCTCGTTGCCGGCCGCGCCCTGCTTGGACGACCAGGTGCGCATGATGGTCTGGGTCTGGTTGGCCGGCAGGTCGGCCGGCGTGGCGTTCTCGCCGTTGTAGACGCAGCCCGTCACCAGCGGCCGCTCGGGATCGCCGTTCAGGTAGGTGATCACCACCTCCTGCCCCACGCGCGGCAGGAACAGCGCGCCGAAGCCCTTGCCCGCCACCGACTGCGCCACCCGCATCCAGGTCGAGCTCTTGTCGTCCTTGGCGCCGTCGCGGTCCCATGGAAACTGCACCTTGATACGGCCGTACTTGTCGGTCCAGATTTCCTCGCCGCTGGGGCCGACCACCAGCGCCGTTTCGCAGCCGACCGCGCGCGGACGGGCCGTCTGCACCGGCGGGCGGAACGGCACCGTCACCGGAAACGCCTCGAAGGAATTGGTGTACATGTCGTCGCGCGCCGTGTGGTGCACGCGGCGCAGCACGAAGGCCGCGTTCAACGCGGTGACGAAATGCTCGGACAGCGTGAACTTGGTGCCGGCGCTGAACGGATAGCAGAAGCTGTCGCCGCGCAGCACTTCGGCGTTGACCTGGCTGGCCTCCACGCGCAGCTGGGCGATCGCCGTGGCGGCTGCGGCCGCCAGGTGGCCGGTGGCGAACTCGTACACCGCGCCGCTGCCGCCGGCGGCCGTATGCGTGCCTTCCAGCGAGGTGCTGGGATTGATGAAGTCGTAGTCGTTGACGGTGGCCTTCTTCACCGCGATGGTGTTCTCGTGCGCGAAGCGCGACACCGTGTCGATGGCGTTGTTCATGCCGGTGCGCGGGAAGAAGCGCACCGCCGCCGCGCCGGCGCAATCGGCGAAGTTGGACGAGGCATCGCCCAGCACCATCGTGTGCGCGCTGCTGCTGAAGGTGAAGAAATAAAAGATGCCGGCCTGCTCCATCAGGCGGCAGATGAAGTCGAACGCGGTTTCGTCGTACTGCACGATGTAGTCGACCGGGTCGTAGGTCTGGGTCAGCTTGTCGTCGAAGGTGATGCTGAAGTCGCCCAGCACGGCCTTGATGATGTCCGCCACCGACTTGACCTGGTAGATCTTGCGGTCGCGCGACAGGGTCAGCAGCCACAGCATCGGCACCACCTCGGCCTCGTAGGTGGCGAAGTCCTGGTCGAAGCCGCTCTGGATGAAGCGCGACACCATGCCGGTGATGTAGCGCTTGGTGCCGCCGGTGACGTCCAAGGTCACCGTCATGGTCTTGCCGACCACGGTGGCCGCGCTCAGGCTGGTGCTGCCGGAACGCATGTGCAGGTTGAACTTGAACAGTTCCGATATGCCCTCGCTGCCTTCGACCGCGTCCAGCAGCAGGTCGTTGTCGCCGAACGGCGACGACACCGTCAGCAGGCCGGTACCTTGTTCGAAGCCGGTCCTCATGGCTGGCCCCGCAGCGGATGGTCGCGGAAGGCGTAGGCGAAGTGCTCATCGGCGCCCACGCTCATGTGGATGGCGGTGAACGGCTTGAGCATCGACATGCGCTCCAGCACCAGCGACGACAGCAGCGGCAGCACCGTCTGCGTCAGGATGAAGTCGATGTTGCGGGCGCCGCTGTCGACCTCGGTGCAGCGGGCGGTGATCACTTCGGTCACGCGGTCGTCCCAGGTGAAGCGGGCGTTGTGGTTCTCGGCGAAGCGCGCCGCCAGCTTGGCCAGCTTGAGGTCGACGATGTTGCTGATCTGCTCGTCGCCCAGCGGGTAGTAAGGCACCAGCACCAGCCGTCCCAGGAAGGCCGAGCTGAACTGGCGCAGCAGGGCCGGCCGCAGTTGCTCGATCAGCTCGGTCGCATCGGGCCGCTTGCCGTTGGCGCAGGCTTGCGTGATGACGTCCTGCGCCGCGTTCGAGGTCAGCAGGATCAGGGTGTTCTTGAAGTCGATGGTGATGCCTTCGCCGTCCTCCATCGTGCCCTTGTCGAACACCTGGAAGAACAATTCCAGCACGTCCGGGTGGGCTTTTTCCATCTCGTCCAGCAGCACCACGCAATACGGGCGGCGGCGCACGGCCTCGGTCAGCACGCCGCCCTTGCCGTAGCCGACGTAGCCGGGCGGCGCGCCCTTCAGGCTGGAGATCGAATGCGCCTCCTGGAACTCCGACATATTGATCGTCACCATATTGCGCTCGCCGCCGTACAGCATGTCGGCCAAGGCGAACGCGGTCTCGGTCTTGCCGACGCCGCTGGGGCCGACCAGCAGGAACACGCCGACCGGCTTGCTCGGATCGTCCAGCTCGGCGCGGAAGGTGCGCACGCGGCGGGCGATGGCGTCCAGCGCCTGCGGCTGGCCGACCACGCGGTCTTCGAGGCGCTCCTTCAGTTGCAGCACGGTGTGGATTTCATCGGCCAGCATCTTGCCGACCGGGATGCCGGTCCAGCCGGAGATGACGCCGGCCACGATCTTGGAATCGACGCACACCGGCACCAGCGGCTCGTCGTCCTGGATCGCCTCCAGGCCTTTTTGCAGCCGCTGCAACTGATCGCCGCGCGAGATGCGTTCCTCGTCGTCGAGCGCGGCGTGGTCGTCGGTGGCGGCGGCGATTTCGCGGCGCAGCACCAGGATTTCATCGACGGCGCGGCGTTCCTCGGCCAGCTTCTCTTTCAGCCGCTCCAGGCGGGCCTGGAACAGCGCCTGCTGGATTTCCATCTTGGCGATGGCGGCGGCCTTGTCCTCGCCGCGCGCGTGCTGCTGGCGGGCGATGCGCAATTCTTCGCTGTTGAGGACCATGTCATGTTCCAGCGTCTCCAGCTGCGGCGGCGCGCCGGCCTGGCCGATGGCGACGCGGGCGCAGGCGGTGTCCAGCACGCTGATGGCCTTGTCCGGCAACTGGCGGCCGGAGATGTAGCGATGCGACAGGCGCACGGCGTCGGTCACTGCTTCGTCGAGGATCTCGACGCCGTGGTGTTTTTCCAAGGTGGCGACCATGCCGCGCAACATGCCGATGGCGGCGTCCGTGGTCGGCTCCTCCACCTTGACGACCTGGAAGCGGCGCGCCAGCGCGGGATCGCGTTCGACGTATTTCTTGTACTCGGCCCAGGTGGTGGCGGCGATGGTGCGCAACTCGCCGCGCGCCAACGCCGGCTTGAGCAGGTTGGCGGCGTCGCCCTGCCCTTCGCTGCCGCCGGCGCCGATCAGCTGGTGGGCTTCGTCGATGAACAGGATGATGGGCGTGGCCGAGGCGCGCACTTCGGCGATCACCGATTTGAGGCGGTTTTCAAACTCGCCCTTGATGCCGGCGCCCGCTTGCAGCAGCGCCAGGTCCAAGGTGCGCACCACCACGTTGGCCAGCGACGGCGGCACCGCGCCCGAGGCGATGCGCTGCGCGAAGCCTTCCACCACGGCGGTCTTGCCGACGCCGGCCTCGCCGGTCAGGATGGGATTGTTCTGGCGGCGGCGCAGCAGGATGTCGATGATCTGGCGGATCTCGGCGTCGCGGCCACGAATGGGATCGATGCGGCCGGCGCGCGCCAGTGCCGTCATGTCCACCGTGTACTGGTCCAGCGACGGCGTGGCGCCGCCCGCGTTTTGCGGCGTGGGCATGGCGCCCGTCTGCGCGGCCGGCGCGACGGATGGAGCGCCCGTGACGCCGCCATCTTCCGACGAACTTGCCAGCAGCGACGGCAACTCCTGCTTCAGCTGGTCGCGCGGAATCTTCAGCAGTTCGGGCGCGCTCTCGATCAGCATGCCGCGCAGGCTGTCCACTTCCAGCATCGCCAGCAGCACGGTGCCCGAGCGCACCTGCTGGCTGCCCAACAGCATCGAGCTCAGCAGCCACGCCTCCTGGAACAGCGGTATGAAGTGCGGCGACAAGGCCGGCGTGCGGCCGTTGCCGCGCTTGAAGCCATCCATGCTGCGTTGTAGCTGCGCCGTCACCGCGCTTTCGACGATGCCGAAGCGTTGCAGCACCACGACAAAATCCGGTGCCCGTTCTTCCAGCAGGGTGAACAGCAGATGCTCCAGGTCGACGTTGTACTGCGTCTGCTTCACGCACAGCTCGGCCGCATGCCCCATCGCCCGCTTGCATTCGGGGTTGAGCTTGGACAGCAAGGTGCGGATATCGATTTCCATGCCGCTCAATCCTCTTCCGTCGACAGCAGGAAGTTCGCCGACTGATGCCGCGCGGTCGAAGGGCCGGGGCTGCACAGCCAGGTGCTCAGCCCCAGGCGCGGCGGCAGCTCGGCGTTGGCGCTCAACCGCGTGGCCGGCTGCACCGCCAGGTCCAGCCGCAGCCGCACCTGGATGTCGCTTTGCAGATGGCGCGCCACCAGCCAGCCCAGCAGGGAGTTGTTTTTTGCGCCGGGCAGCAAGGCGGCAAACTGCGCCGGTTGCAGCGGCGGCGCGTCCAGCGCCATGCCGGCGCCCTGGTCCCACGCGCGCGCGCCGAGGCAGGCGCCCATGCCCAGCCGCGCCGTCATCGGCGCCGGCTTGCCGGGATCGTGCAGCTTGGCGCGGTCGCACAGCGCCAGCGCGTGCCAGCCGCCGACGAACTGTTTGCCGCTGAAATGCACACCCATGCGGTCGCGCACCAAGGCCAACAGCGACACCATCGAACGCGGTGCCGCGCCCTGCAAGCCCGCGTGGCGCAGCCAGGCTTGCTGGCCGTCCGGCCCGCGCACGCCTTCCGCCCGGCCCAGGCTGGACAAGGCATCCAGGCTGCGCACGATGGGCGCGTGGTTGATGCTGTCCGTGCTCAGCGCCAGATGGTGCTTGCGGCGGCTGCGGTACAGGAAGCCCAGCAGGCGCTGGTTGAAGATGTCCAGGAAATCCAGCCCCGACATGTCGCGCGCGCGGCGGCGTTCCATCAGCAGCTCGGTGAACGGCATCGGCAGCGGACCTTGCGAGCCGGCCAGGGTCATCACCGGCGTCTTCAGCGTCAACGGCGGGCCGGGCTGCTTGCTCTCATTCAGACCGCTGACGTCGCTCGGGGCGAACGCCAGGTCGACCTGCGCCGACAGCCGCAGCGCCTCGTCCATGCCGACCGAGGTGCCGACGTGCGCACGCGCGGGTTCGCTGCGTTCCAGGATGCTGATGGCCTGGAACAGATCGAAGGCGTGCGGGTCGTCCCGCAAGAGCGTCATCAGATCAGGCATTGGCGTCCACTCATGGCAGGCCATTGCATCCACGGTTCGCCGCCGCGCGTGACGGCCAGGCGGACGAAGGAATTGGCGGAGGTGTACAAGGCAAAGAAGCGCGACAGCACGCCGGCCAGCACCAGCGGCGAGGTGCCGACGAAGGCGTCGGCGTCGAACTCGAGCACGATGTCGGTGCCGCGGCAATGGCCGCGCCAGGTGTCGGCGCCCAGCCGCGCCGTGGCCACCGAGGCCGCCATGCTCTTGACGCCGCGCACCTGCGCCTGGTCGCGCGCGCTATCGCCAGCGAACAACATCAGCATTTGTTGCAGGGTCTGGACGCCGGTGGTGCCGTCCACCAGCGAGCGGTGGTTCAGGCGCAGCAGCGCCACCAGCGACCACAGGGCTTTCGCTTCCATCACCGGCGGCCGCTGGGCGCTGGGCTGGTACAGCGCGCGGATGTCGGTCGAGGTGGAAATGCCCTCGCCGTAGAAGCGGGTGCCGGGCGCGATCTGCTCGGCCAGGCCGCGATTGGTGCACAGCAGCTGCGCGTACACCACCGGCTCGTCCGGCGTGCTGTGGACGTCGGTGCGGTCGACAAAGCTCAGGTAGACGTCGGTGCCGGTGATGCCCTTGCGCATGCTCATCTCGCGCCGCAGCGACCAGAACACCTTGGCGTCCTCGGCATCGGCCGCCGATTCGGCGAACACGCTGGGGATGATGGTGGGCCGTTCGGCGCGCGGATCGGAGGCGGTGACCGAGACCACCGAATGCACTTCCATCACGGCCTCGCGCTGGTAGTCCGGCACCAGGATGTATTCGTAGTGGCGGCGGTGCAGGCGGATCGGCTCGCTGGTGACGGGGAACAGGTTGACGGCGGGCACGCAGCCGAGCAGGAAGTTGTCGGCGCTCAGCTGCGATAGCACGCGCGCGCTGCGGTTGAACACGAAGCGCAGCGAGAAGCCCTCGCCCTGCCCCAGCAAGCCGCGCAGGCCGCTCAGGTCGAAGAACTGGAACTTGCGCGGGAAGGCGAAGTATTCCTGCAACAAGGCATAGGCCGGATGGGCGTGCGCCGGCTGCGCCAGGATCGCCTCGTTCTCGTCGAAGCCCACCTCGCTCAGGCTGTTGGGGCCGAGGCGGTGCAGCGCGCCGCCGCCGGCCAGCAGCTCGATCCGCTCCAGGCCGCTAATCAGCAGCTCGTGCAGCGGCATCGTCGTCATCAGGTCGCCGGACAGGTGCAGGCGCAGGCGGTCCAGTTCCAGTTCGGAGACGTCGAGGCCGGGGTCGCAGCGCAGGTCGAGACGCAGCGTGCGCGTGTCTTCCATCTTGATGGCCGCCACTTTCAACGGCCACAGCGTGGTGCTCCACGCCACCTGGAAGCGGCAGTTCTCGCCGCTGGCGGCGGTGGTCGACAGCATGGCGCCGCGCGCCACCGGCATGCCGGCCATGACCTTGCCTTGCGACGAGTCCAGCTTCATCTGCACCACCGTCATGGCCGGTACCGGCTGCGTCAGGCTCGGGCACAGGTTGTCCAGCATGGCGCCGGCGATGGTGGGGAAATCGCGGTCGAGGTCGCGGTGTACGCGGGCCGTCAGGAAGGCCACCGATTCGATCAGGCGTTCGGTGTGCGGATCGGCCGATTCGCCGCCGCTCAGCACCAGCCGCTGCGCCACCTTGGGATAGCGCGTGGCGAAGTCGGCCGACTGGGTGCGCAGGTAGGACAGTTCGCGCCGGTAGTATTCCAGGATATCGTCGCTCACGGCATGGCCTCCAGCTGCCCGACCGTCATGCGGCCGCCTGCATCGCGGCGGAACGGGCGTCGAGCGCGATGTCGAAATTGACCCGGCACAGCTGCTGTCCCAGCAGCACCACGGCGGCAATCGCGGCGCGCGCGGCGAACGGTTTGGACGGATCGGCAGTCACGTCCACCTTGACGTGCGACAGCCGTGGTTCGTACAGCGCCAGGCTGCGCTCGAGCACCTGCGACCAGATGAACAGGTCCTGGTCCGACTGCGGCGACAGGCCCAGCATATCGGGCAGGCCGTAGTCGAGCACGGTGGGATCGCCCTCCAGATAGTCGCGGATGGTCAGGGCATTGCGCACGTTGAACAAGCGCATCAGGTCCAGTTGCAGCGAGTGCTGCAAGCCGCCGCCATCGAGCAAGCGGCCATCCGGCGAGGCGTGCAGCACGCCGGTCAACCGGTCAAACATGGGCACAAGCGACGCCGTGATGGCTTTAGACATAGTTTTCTATACGAGCAGCACTCATGGTGGGACGACAGGCGGCGCGCCAGTTGGCGCCCGCCGCGGTACCGCATCAATCCGCTTTCATCGTCTCCAGGTTCCAGTTCCAGGTGCCGGTGCCCTTCGCGGTCGAATCCGACTGCTGCTGGGTGTAGTCGCACTTGATCTTGGTGAAGCTGATCGAGAACGAGTCCGATGGAATGCCGCCGCCGCCGGAGGTGCTGATGTTCGAGATCATGGCGTTGGTCATTTCGTACGTGAAGAAATTCATGTACTTGCCGTTTTCCACGCGCCCCACGTGCAGCTTGGCGACGCCGATCTTGGTGCCCTGGGTACAGGCCTTGTACATTTCCGTGGTCGACAGGTCGGACATCTTCGAGAACGAAATCTCGGAGAACACCGGACGGCCGGAGGTACGCTCGGTGTTCGAGGCGTCCATTTGCAGCGGCATCGAGGCGCTGTGCGAATACGACAGCACGATCACCTTGTCGGCATAGCCGGTGACCATGCAGTTGCCCTTGATGGTGGTGCCCAAATCCAAAATGAGTACGTCAGACATTGCTGGCTCCAAATTTTATGGGCCCACCCGGCGACTGCGCCGGATGGGCGGGAACATCAGTGTAGTGTGTAGCCTGGCCTGGCATCAACCGACGGCGGCCGGCAGTTCGGCCACCAGGCGGATCGACGTGGTCAGTTCCTCCATCTGGAAGTGCGGCTTGAGGAAGACGGTGGCCGAATAGGCGCCCGGCTTGCCCGGCTTCTCGGTGACGTCGACCCGGCCTTCGGCCAGCGGGAAGCGGGCCTTCTCGCCCTGCGTCGCGTTCGGGCTCAGCAGCACGTAGCCGCTCAGCCACGAGTTCAGGTAGTTCTCCACGCTCTGACGGGTCTGGAAGCTGCCGACCTTGTCGCGCATGATGACCTTGATGTAGTGCGCGAAGCGCGAAGCCGCCAGCACGTACGGCAGGCGCGACGACAGCGCCGCGTTGGCGTTGGCCGCATCGAGGTTGTAGAGCTTGGGCTTGTTGACGGTCTGGCCGCCGAAGAAGGCGGCGAAGTCCGACCCCTTGGAGTTGACCACGGCGATGAAGCCGAGGTCGTTGAGCTCTTTCTCGCGGCGGTCGGTGATCGCCACTTCGGTCGGGCACTTGAGCACGATGTCGCCTTCGTCGGTCTTGAAGGTGTGGGCGGTCATGCCCTCGATCTTGCCGCCGCCTTCAACGCCGCGGATCGCGGTGGTCCAGCTGTGCTTGGCGTAGGCGTCGGTGATGCGCAGGCCCAGCTGGTAGGCCGAGTTGGCCCACAGGTATTTGCTGTGGTCGCGGCCGTCGACGTCTTCCTCGAAGCTGAAGCTTTCCACCGGGTTGGTCTTGGCGCCGTAGGGCAGGCGCGCGGAGTAGCGCGGCAGCACCATGGCGATGTAGCGCGAGTCTTCCGATTCGCGGAAGCCGCGCCACGAGGCCAGCTCGGCGCTTTCAAAGATCTTCGACATGTCGCGCGGCACGCCCAGCTCGGTGAACTCGGTCATGTCGAACAGCGACGGCGCGGCGGCCGTGATGAACGGCGCGTGCGCGGCGGCGGCCACTTTCGACAGGCGCTGCAACAGCGCCACGTCCTGCGGATGGCGGCCGAAGTAGTAGTCGCCGATCAGCACCGAATACGGGGCGCCGCCGAAGGTGCCGTACTCTTCTTCGTAGATCTTTTTGAACAGCACGCTCATGTCGTGGTCGACCGCGCCTTCGAGGTCTTTCAACAGTTCTTTCTTCGACACGTTCAACAACCGCAGCTTGAGGGTGGTGCTGGTTTCGGTGCCGTACACCATGTCGTGCAGGCCGCGCCAGGAGCCTTCCAGTTTCTGGAATTCCTCGTGGTGCATGATGGCGTTGAGCTGGTCGCTGAGGATGCGGTCGATCTCGGCCACGCGCTCGTTGATCATTGCGACCACGCCCTTGTCGGGGGCGGTCTTCATGCCTTCGTCCAGCACCTGCGTGGCGAACTGGCCCAGCAGTTTTTTAGCGTAGGCGTTTTGCGACGGTTCGATCGCCATCTTGCCTTCCTGGACGATGCGGTCCAGTAAGCTCAGCTCGCCGGCGGATTCCGTCGACTTGGCGCCGCCCTTGGCGGATTGACTAGTAGCCATGATTTAGCTCTCTCTTAGAAACGATGAGGGGAAGCACGCGCGGGCGTGCTATCAGGATGGGGTCGCTTCCGCGTCCGCTGCCGGCGCCGCGTCGGCGGCCGGTTCCTGGTCCTTGAGTGTTTTCAGCTCTTGCGTGTTCTGGATGATGTTTTCCAGCAGCGCATCGAGCTCATCGTTGCCATCGAGTTTGCCGAGCAGGTCGCGCAATTGCTGCCGCACTTCCAGCAGCTTGGCCAGGCGCGGCACTTGCGTGACGATGGATTCCGGATGGAAGTGGTCGAATTCGGTGAAGTTGAGTTCCACCTTGAGATTGCCTTCGCCCTTGAGCGTGTCCGGCACGGACAGGTCCAGGCGCGGGGCGATCTTGCCCATGACTTCGTTGAAGTTGTCGCGATCGATTTCGATCAGGCGTCGGGACTTGAGCTTGGGCAGCGGCACCAGTGGCTGGCCGGACAAGTCGGCCAACAAGCCGACCACCAGGGGCAGCTCTTTTTTTTCAGTGGCGTCACCAATTTCGACGTCGTACGTGATTTGCACACGAGGGGGACGATTGCGTCCTACCCATTTTTGTAAGCTATCTGACATTCACATCCTCACATTATGGTGACTAGCGGCCGACGATACAAACTGCAAAAACAGGCGGACTGAGCACTAAGCTACTTCTCGTGATACCACCCTACGTAAAGCCGCAACGTAATTGATAGGTACAAAGATTTCCGATACTCAATTGATATTAAATGTAAATTCTTAAGGTCACAAGCTTTTTCAAAATTTGGTACGTTATATTTTCACCACGAAGTTAAGGAACATCGATGTGACAAATTCGTGACGGTATAGTCACCCGGCGGGCGGCGTGGTGGGCGGTTGGGGGATTGCATCTTTGAAGTTTTGTAGCGCCGCGCTCGGATCGTGCGCGGGGAGTTTGGCGGCGGCTTCTTTTGCGGCGCTGAGTTTGTCGGCCAGTGATTTGGCTGCACTCGCCTTGTCGGCGGCGGCTGCGGCGGCGCTGCCTGCGTCGGCGGCGGCTTTGACTTTGGTGGCGGCCTCGGCGGCGACTGCGGCTTTGTCGGCGGCGGCTTTGGCGAAGGCGGCGGCATCGGTAGCGGCTTTGCTTGCCGCAGCTTTCTCGCTCGCCGCTGCGAGTGGGTCGAGTTGTTTTGCTGCGGCTGCGGGTTGGATGGTTGGGGCTGCCATGCTGTCGGGAGTCGCTGGCATGTTGGCAGTCGCGGCATCTGTGCCTGCTGGTATTGCGGCGCCGGCTTTCGGACGCGGCGGCGGTGCGGCGGGCGAAGGCGGTTGGGCAGGATCGATCGCTGGTGCGGATGCTGGTGCGGATGCTGGTGCGGTTGGCGTTGCGGTGGCGGCTGCCGGTGCTGCTGCCGCCACATCGACGGCCGGCGCGGCATCGGATTTTGCGGCGCCGGCTTTCGCGGCGGTGCTTGGCTCGGCAGCGGGCTTCGTTGCGTCGGCGGTTGGCGTTTCAGCGGCTGGCGCCTCGGCTGTTGGCGTCGCGGCTTTGGGGGCGTCCGTAGCAGATGCGTCGGTTGTTGGCGTTTCGGCCTTCGGCGCAGCTGCGGTAGAGGCTTCGGCGGATGGTGCGTCGGCGGTTGCGGGTTTGTCGCCAGTTGCTTGCTGGGCGTCGGTAGCGGCAGCGGCGGTATCAGGCGCGCTGGCTGCAACACCATCTGCGGGCGCATTTGCCGGCGCGTTCGCCGCCTCACCGGCCGATCCACTCGGAGCGGCAGCGGCGGACGTCGCATCGCCTGCGGCGGTGTCGCTCTTCGCCGCAGCGGCTGGCGCGGCGCCATCAGCTGCGCCAGTGGTTGCGCCAAGCGCGGCGGCGGCGTCAGTTGCGGCAGTCGTGGCTGCACTCGCGGGGGCGGATGCTGCAGCGTCTGCGGCAGCGGTGGCAGCGGCGGTCGCGGCGGCGGCCTTGGCGTCGGCGTTGGCGGATGTGCCGCCGTGCTTGACCACCTCCGCATCGACGATCGATTCCGCCTTGATCGCCTCGCTGCGCGCTGCGTTGACTTGCGCCTGCACCGCTTCCACCTGCGCCACCGTCTTGTTGATGCCAGCCTGCGCCTGATCCTTCATCGCCGTCGTGCGTGAGGCGGCGGCGTCCGCCGCTGCGCCCACATCCTTCTCGCTGGCCACCACCTGCGCCGCCAGCACCTGCTCCGACTCCTTGGCAGCGTTGGCCGCCTGCTCCGCCTTGTCCGCTTCCGGCTTCACATCGGCCAGCATGGTGTCGGTATCGGGCACATATGGATCGGTCGCCGTCTCCGATTCTTTCTGCGCGTCGTTCAGCGATCCGGACATGTCCGCCAATGCCGCATCGGCGTCCGCCGCCACACCTTCCGCATCCTGCTTCATGCCATCGAAGCTAGCCCGCACCTGCTCCGACACCGGACTATCCACGATGCCCTCGCCGGCACTTTGCGCGCCGGACGCGGTGTTGTCGGCAGCACTCTGCACCTCGCTTGCACCCTGCTTCGCCTGGTCCGCCGCCTGGTGCACGCGGTCCAGCAAATCATTGGCCGACTGCTGCGCCTCGCTCTTCCAGCTGTTCACCTTGTCGGCCACGTTGGCGGCACTCTGCACCTGCGATTGCACCTGGCCGAGCGTGCCCGCCACGTCGTCGTAGAACTGCGCATACGGCGCGATCTGGTCGCCCACCGCGCGGATGTTCAGGCCGGAGATCGCCTGCGACGCCTGATCCACATACGACAAGGCCTGGTCCGCCGCCTGCCGCACTTGCTGGCGCGCCGCGCCGCTCGCCGAGTCCACCTGGCCGCGCGCGGACGTCAGCGTGTCGGTCAGTTTCTGCAACGGCTGCATGGCCTGCTGCTTCACCGACGTCAATGCGGCGCTGAGCTTGCCCAGGCCATCCTGCGCCGTCGCCGCCGCCTTGCCGACCTCCGCCTTGCCTTGTTGCAGCACGTTCTGCAACGGCGCGCCTGCGGCCTTGATCTGCGCCTCCAGCGGCTTGAAGGTACGGTCCAGCAAATCCGACAGCTCCTGCTGCAAGCGCTTGACCAGCGGCTCGCATTGCAGCTTGGCCAGGCACTGCTCGGCGGCATCGCGCACCTTGTCGAGAATTCGCTGGAGCGCCGCGCCGACCTGGTCCAGCTGCTCTTGCATCAGCGGCGCGATCTTCTCGGCGGCGTCCGACACTTGCTTCAGCGCCGCCTGCATCTGCTCCAGCAATTGCACCAGCGCGTCGATCGCCTGCTGCACTTTGGCGATGGCCTGGTCCAGCAGGGGATTCAGGGAATCGACCAGCGTGATGGCCTGCTCCATCAAGCCGGTGGCCTGGTCGCCGGCTGTCTTCACCGCCGTGCGCGCGCCGGCGATGGCCGTCTTCACGCCGGGAATCATGGCCTTGACGCCGACGAACAGCGTGCGCGCCATCATCAACGGCGGCGCCTTCATCATGTAGCGGGTGCAGATTTCAATCGCGCCGGTGCACAGGGCGTCGGCCTGGTCGAGCTCGCTGGAGGCGGCATCGAGCGTGCTGTTGGCCTCGGCAACGAAACCGGGAATGTTGTCCTTCACCTGCGTCAGCATGGCGATGGCGTCCGCGATCATGGTGCGCACCGGGACGAAATTCTCCGGCAACTGGCGCAGCACGGTCTTGGCGTTTTCCGCCTCGCCGTCCAGTTCGGTCATCAGTTGCAGCACCTTCTCCACCTCGGCGCGGACCGCGTCCAGCACTTCCTGCAAGGCTTGCTTGATGGCTTCCACGCGCCGCTCCAGCGCGTCCAGCGGCTCCATCGCCTTCTTCACCATGCCGTCCACCGTGGCGGCCGCCGCGGCCAGCTGGTCGATCACCGCGTCGACCTGCGCGCGCGCGGCGGCCAGCGGCTTGATCAGGATGTCGGCCAGGCGGCTCAGTTGTGCCGAGGCTTCGTCGAACAGGCTGTCGCAGTTGCGCGCCTCGTCGCCCAGGGCGCTGTTCAACTGGTCCACCAGATCGATCTGCGCCTGCAACGGCGCCAGCAGCGCATTGCCTTTCTCGTTGAGCAGGTCGGAGATGCCGCTGATGGTTTGCGTGGCCTGCGCGGTGGCGTCCTGCATCGCCGTATCGAGATCGCCGACGTTGCCGTCCAGCGTGGCGCGCAGCGCCTTGACCTGCGCCAGGCTATCGGATTGCAGCGTCTCGGCGCGCGCCAGCACCGCCTGCATGGCGTCGTTGCCGGCGCCGCCCCGCAGCGTCGCCAGCTGCTGCAGCTGCTTGGACAGCGGCAGCAGGTCGCGCCCGTATTGCTCGACCATGACGCCGGTGCGCTTGGCCAGTTCGGCCAGCGCCTGCCCTCGTCCCGGCAGGCTGTTGAAGAAGGTCATTTGCGCGCCGAAGTCCGGCACCAGGCCGGACAGCTCCGGCAGCAGCGTGCTCATCGCTTCGACCGCGCCGTTGGCGGAGTCGACCACCTTCTGCACGCCGGCCGTCTGCGCCAGCAGGCGCTGCGGAATGGCGGCGGCGTCGCTGGCCAGCTTGCGCAGGTCGCTGGCGGCCTGCTCCAGTACGCCGGTGCAGCAGTCGATGATGGGCTGCGGATTGAGCAGGTCCGGGATGGCCTTCATCTGCTCCGCCACTTTCTGCATGTCCTGGTTCAGCGAGGTGGCGGTGGCCGTGACCTCGGTGGCGAAGATCTTGCCCTGGTCGACGATGGTGTCGGCCGCCTTCTGCACCGCCTTGGCGATGTTGACCGGGCATTGCGGCAGCACTTCGATGGAGTGGTCGATGACTTTCATCTACAGCGCGCCCAGGGTGGAGGTGGTGCGCGAGGTGGCGTCGCTGAGCGCCGTCTTGATCGCCGCCACCTTGCTCGGCGCCGGCTCCAGCGACAGCGAGGCCGAGCCCACCGTCGAGATGGTCGCGTTGACCTGCGCCAGCGCCTGGTTCAACTCCGGCAGCACCTCGGCGCCTTCGATGCGGATGTCCTCCAGCGCCGGCAGCAGGTCGGGCACCACCGGGATGGCCGGCAGCGCGCTCAGCGCCGGCAAGGCCGATAGCGCGGCGGCCGACGCGGCGCCGCTGGACGGCGCCACCAGCCGCCCCGGCTGCGCTTGCCGGCTCAGTTCTTCCAGCACGATGACGGCGCCGCTCATCAGGCGGCCGGCCAGCGCGTTCAGCCAGCCGTCCGCGCCCCCGTGGGCGCCCACCAGCGAGGGACCGGAGCGTTGCAAGATCCATTTGAGTTCGGCGCGCGCGGCCGGTTCGCCCAGCCAGAAGCGCAGGTAGGTGCAGGCGTCGTCGGACGACGAGAAGCGCCGCCGCGCACCGGGCGTCGGCGCGCCACTGTGCAGCAATGCCTGCCCGGCCTGGCCGCCAGATTCGTAGAACGTAACGCGGCTGGAATGGCGCCATAAGCTGGCCAGGGGATGCAGCATGGATGTCTCGGGAGGACAAGTGTCGATTGACAATATCATGAGCAGCTTGATAACGCAATCGGCCGCCAGCCCCCGCCACGCCACGCCACAGTGGGCAGCGCCGTCGTTGCGCGATGAGCCTGCCTTGGGGTAGCATGAATCCCGGTCTGCGGCCCAGAGAAAACGACAATGTGGAATAGCGCTTTTTTTAAAGTACTGGCTCTCATCGGTCTGCTGCTCGTGGCGCTGGCGGCGCAGGCGGCCGGCAACAGTCCGGCGCTGGACAGCATCCGCAAGAACGGCGTGCTCCGGGTCGGCGTCAAGACCGACTTCAGCCCCTTCAATTCACTCAACGCCCAAGGCGAGGTGGTCGGCTTCGAGAGCGACATCGCCGCGCTGATCGCCCAGCGCCTCGGCGTGGCCCTGAAAAAAGTCAGCATCACCACCGAGAACCGGTTTCAGAAACTGGAGCTCGGCGATGTCGACGTCCTGATCGCCACCGTCGGCGACACGCCGGCGCGGCGCAAGATCGCCACCGCCATCGAGCCGGGCTACAACGAGACCAGCGTCAACGTGCTGTTCAAGCCGGGCGACGCGGTCGACGCCTGGCCCAAGATACGCCACGAAACCATCTGCGCGGTGCAAGGCAGCTACTTCAACAAGCCGATGAGCGAGCGCTATCTGCTCGAGCTGCAAAACTACAAGACCGTGCGCGACGCCCAACTGGCGCTGCACGACGGCCAGTGCTCGGGCTTCCTGTACGCGACGGCGGCGCTGGCCAACACCAGCAAGCTGCCGCAATGGAAGGGCTACACGATGCCGCTGCCGAACGCGCTGATCACGCCGATGGCGATCTTCATCTCGCGCAATGAACGCGGCAGCGAACTGGATCTGGCGCTGGGCAATATCGTGGCCGAGCTGCACCGCACCGGCTGGCTGCTGGAGGCCAACAACAAATGGGGCATCGCCTCCACCTCATGGCTGACGGCGCAGAAGGCGCTCTGGTCGGAGCGGGACGCCGGCGGCCTCTATAAGTGCGTGCGCAACAACAGCGGCAACTGGATCGCCGCCTGCCGCAGCGCCGAGAACGTCTCCAGCACCGAGGCGGCCGGCGTGCAGGCGGTGGGGCTGTGGATCAAGGAGCAGCTGGGCGTGGACTTGAACTTCGTCTACGACCCTTACGACCGCAGCCAGTTCCTGCAAGGCATAGGCTATACCATGCTGCTGATTACGGCCGGCGTCGCCGTCAGCCTGGCGCTGGGCCTGGCGACCGCGGTCACGGTCGACGGCCACCGCGGCTGGAGCACGCAGGCCATCCACGCCATCATGGCCTACGGCCGGCTGACGCCGCCGCTGCTGATGATGTACCTGATCTTCTTCGGCTTCGGCGGCTGGACCATGCACCAGTTCGGCATCAAGCTGCCGGCGTTCGCGGTGGCGGCGTTCTGCTCCGGCTACTACACGGCGGGCATGGTGATGCGCGCCTTCCTCGAGGCCGCCGCCCATGTGCGCACCACCGAGGCCGGTTACCGCTTGCGGCTCAAGCAGCTGGCGCCCACCGCGCAGTACGCCAGCTGGCCGGTCAAGCAGGCGCTGATCAACCTGACCAAGCAGACCATGATCGCCTCGGCCATCGCCATCCCGGAACTGCTGAGCGCGAGCAGCCTGCTGATCGCGGAGAAGGGCAATATCTTCGTGACCATGACGGTGTTGCTGGTCACCTTCTACCTGATCACCAGCCTGTGGACGCGCCTGTTCAACTACGTGGAAAAAACCTGGCTGCACACGGCGGAGCATCCATGAACAACGAGACCCTGAGCTTCCTGTGGACGTGGACGCCTTTCCTGCTGCAAGGCTTCCTGTGGAATATCCTGATCGCGGTGTGCGCCGTGGCGCTGGGATCGCTGATGGGCGCCGGCCTGGCCTGGCTGCGCGTGACCCGGCACGGCCGCACCGCCATCGTTGCCGAGCGCGTCTCGACCTTTTTCCGCGGCGTGCCGACGCTGGCGCTGATCTTTTACGCGGTGTTCGTGCTGCCGGCCGAGTTCAGCTTGCCGGGCAGCGGCGTCACGCTGCACATACCGCAGTGGGTCAAGGCGGTGATCGGCCTGTCGGCGGCGCCGCTGTCGTTCACCTCCGAGAGCCTGGTGGTGGCGCACCGCGCCTGGAAGCGCGGCGACGTCGGCGCGGCGCTGCTGTTCATCCCCACCTGGATCAATGTGTTCCTGATTTCCTTCATCGCCTCCAGCGCTTCGTCGCTGGTGGGCGTGAGCGAACTGGTCAGCCGCTGCAACACGGTGATCGCCGCCACCGGCACCAGCGTCATGGTGCCGGTGTATATTTACTGCAGTTTTTATTTTGTCATGACTTCGCTGGCGTTCACCGCGCTGATCGGCCGCTTCAAGACCTCGGCCTACATGGCAGGCATCCATCGCAAGCTGACCCACGGCTAAACCGTTTTCCGATGTTACCTTGAGGAGCGTTTCGTCATGCCACTCACTTTCAAAGAAGAGATAGAACTGCAAGCGGCTTTCATGCACATCAAGCGTGAGCGCAAGGAGTCGCTGAAGGCCATGTTCGGCGGCACGCAGCTCAAGCCCAAGAGCCGGCTGGAGGACGCCAAGACGCTGGCCAAGGATGCCAAGGAGTGCAAGAAGAAACTGGGGAGTATTCCCGGCGTGGCGGTGCCGGACCTGCCGCTGGACTTGAACATCGACATCTTCAAGGGCATCGACTTGCGCGAGCTGGTCAACTTCACGATGCCGCGCATTCCGCTGCCCAAGTTCGACATCAACCTGATCCCCGATATCAAGCTGGGCGACATCCCCGGCTTCGACCTGCCGCAGGTCCGCCTCAACCTGAAGGGCCTGATCAAGTTCAAGGACTTGTTGCCGACCATCTCGCTGCGGGCGCTGAGCTTCAAGATCCTGGTGCGGCTGCCGGAGATCAACATCCCGTCCCTGCTGTTCGACCTGAGCAGAATCCTCGACATCGATTTCGACGTGCTGTTCCCGCGTGTGCGCCTGCAGTTCCCGGACTTCTTCAACATCGTCCCGGACATCAGCCTGCCGCACCTGGCGATCCCGGACATCAGCCTGCCCAACGTCAACCTGCCCTCGCTCGAGCTGCCCAGCATCAACCTGGACGAGATCGATTTCAGCGCCATCCACATCCCCGGCATCGACCTGCCCGCGATGCTGAAGATACCGGGCTTCGACAAGGTGCTGCGGCTGCTGTTCGAGCTGTTCGATTCGCTCGACATCGGCGCCATCGTCGCCGAGCTGGGGGTGGAGTTCATGGCCGACTTCATCACGTCGGCGCTGCCGCTGGTGCAGCAGGTCAAGGCCGGCGCCAAGGCGGCCAGCAACTGGGGCACGGCGGCGATGGACTGGCACAAGGCGCAGAAGACCACGGTGCAGCGCGGCTTCCTGCTGCCGGGCGACGCCCGCGACGCCTGCGACGCGGTGGCCACGCTGCTGCGCACCAGCCGCGACCAGCACGCGGCGCTGGCGGCGATCCAGACCACGCAGCTGGCGGTCTCGACGGCCGGGCTGTTCGCCGACCTGGGCGGCGTCACCGGGCCGGCGGTGGCGGCCGCCAGCGCCATCGCCACCACCTGCCAGAAGATCATGATCATGGGGGCGCGCTACAAGGAGGTGAAGAAGGTCAACCTGGTCCTGAGCAGCTCGGCGATGGATGCGCTGAGCTCGAACATCTTCCTGGTGTCGCCGCTGCTGGGCTGCTACTACCTGGCCAACAACACCACCAGCAATGTGCTCAACATCCTGTCGAACAACATCATCGAGGATGGCTGGATGGCGCACTGGGAACAGAACAAGCGCAACCACCTGGACCCGCTGCTGAAGGAGTGCCAGCGCTTCATTTCCGAATCGCGCTACGTGCTCGATCCGATCCGGCAGAACAAGGGCATGTATGTGGAGAAGAGCAGCATGGACAAGCTGCAGGAGGGATTGTCCCTGTACATCAAGAAAAAGCGCGGACTGGCGCCCGCGCACGCCACCGTGGCGACGCATAAATTCATAGGCTGAACCAGCGCCATGCGCTGGTTCCTGCCGCGCGCCCGATCAGCGGCGGTGGTAGCCGCCGCGTCCGCCCCAGCCGCGATGGCCGCCGCAGCACCAGTGGCCAAACGAGAAGTCCAGGCCGATGCTGACCGGCGGGTAGTAATAGGCTGGCGCAGGCGCGTAGTACACCGGCGCCGGCTGGATGTAGGTGGTGGTGTAGACCGGCTCGCTGGCGTAGACCACGCGCGAGCTGGGTGCCGGCGCATCCTCGTAGTAGGTGCTCGTCGGCGCCACGGCAACGGTGTGCCACTGGTAGGGGTCTTGTACCACCCGGCTGGTGGTGGCGTAATAGCCGGGCTGCTGGACGGCGCAGCCGCCCAGGCTCAGGGCCGCCACTGCGGCGGCAACGGCGATGATGGTTTTCATGGCACTCCTCCTAGTCTCAAAGTGTACTATATAGGGAAGTGCGCCGCCGCTGGAGCCCGATTACAGCTTGTTACAACGCTTGTAACAGGCGAAAAAAAAGAAGCGCATGCGCTTCCTTTTTTGATGCCGCGGGGGAATTAGTCCAGCTTCCAGGCGTAGTCGACCTTGGTCCAGGTTTCGGCGGGGGCGCCGTCCTTGGTGCCCGGCTTGAACTTGCAAGCGCTCAGCGACTTGATGGCCGCCTTGTCCAAATTCTTGAAACCGCTGCTCTTGTCGATCTTGGAGTCGGCCACGCTACCGTCGGCCTTGATCAGGAAAGACATCGACACCGTGCCCTGCTCTTCGTTCATCAACGACGCTTTCGGGTATTCGGCCTTGCAGGTTTTGGCATCAAAACTGGCCGGGACTTCGGCGGCGAACGCCACCGGTGCGCTCGAAACGAGCACTGCTGCGATCACACTTAACCAACGCTTATTTGTAGACATGATTTCCCCAAGTGTAGATATCCGGCACTCAGGCCGCGCGGAACCGCGCAGCCCGGTTGACACTGATTACAGCTTCCAGCTGTAGTCGACTTTGGTCCAGGTCTGGGCGACCGCGCCATCCTTGGTGCCCGGCTTGAACTTGCAAGCGCTCAGGGCCTTGATCGCAGCCTTGTCCAGATTCTTGAAGCCGCTCGACTTCTCGAGCTTGGATTCAACGACGTTGCCGTCGGCAGCGACCAGGAAGGACATAGTGACATCGCCCTGCTCTTCGTTGATCAGCGATGCTTTAGGGTATTCAGCCTTGCAGTTCTTGGCATCCAGCGAAGCTGGCACTTCGCCGGCGAAGGCGGTCGAAGCGGCGGACAGGATGACGGCGGCGAATACACTGGTCGAAAACTTATTCATTTTACAATTTCCAAACTTATTATTAAAAACTGGTTGATCGAATCCCACAGCGGACCTACATGCCGCGCAAAAGCGCGACGGCAGACTGCGGCAAAGTTTTAAAACTCTTCCCACTCATCGCTGCTGGCGGCGCTAGCTGCCGAGGCGACTTTCTTCGGTTTGGCTGCTGCGGCAGGCGCCGGCGCGGAGGCCAGTTTCTTGACAGGAGCACGGGCAACGATCGGCTTGACCGGGGCCTTGGCGGCGGCAGGCTGGTACACCGGAGCCGACACGCGCTCCTCGCCTTCCACCAGTTTGAAGATGCTGACCACGCGCGACAGTTCGGCGGCCTGGTCCTGCAAGCTTTGTGCGGCGGCGGCGGCTTCTTCCACCAGCGCGGCATTTTGTTGGGTCATGCTGTCCATCTCGATGATGGAGTGGTTCACCTGCTCGATGCCGGCGCTCTGTTCCTGGCTGGCGTTGGCGATCTCGCTCATGATGTCGGTCACGCGGCGCACCGAGGCCACCACTTCGTCCATCGTCACGCCGGCCTGGCCGACCAGCTTGGTGCCGGCGCCGACTTTCTCCACCGAGTCGTCGATCAGCATCTTGATTTCCTTGGCGGCGCCAGCGGAACGCTGGGCCAGGTTGCGCACTTCCGACGCCACCACCGCGAAGCCGCGGCCTTGTTCGCCGGCGCGGGCCGCTTCCACTGCCGCGTTCAGCGCCAGGATGTTGGTCTGGAAGGCGATGCCGTCGATCACGCCGATGATGTCCACAATCTTTTTGGCCGAAGCGTCGATCGAGCTCATGGTGTGGACCACTTCCGACACCACTTTGCCGCCCTTGATCGCCACGTCCGACGCCGCCGACGCCAGCTGATTGGCTTCACGGGCATTGTCCGCATTCTGTTTCACGGTCGAGGTCAGTTCTTCCATCGCCGAGGCGGTTTTTTCCAGCGAGCTGGCCTGCATTTCGGTCCGCGACGACAGGTCGATATTGCCGGCGGCGATCTCACGCGAGGCGGTGCCGATGGTTTCGGTGCCGGAGCGGACCTGGCCCACGATGTCGACCAGGCTGTTGCGCATTTCCTTCATCTCGGACAGCAGGCTGTCCTTGTCGTTGCCGTTGGTGTCGATGGCGATCGACAGGTCGCCGTTGGCGATGCTGCCGGCGATCGAGGCGGTGTAGTCTGGCTCGCCGCCCAGCTGTTTCAGCAGGCCGCGGGTGATGACGTAGGCGGCGGCGACCGAGATGGCGACGGCCAGCACGCCCAGGATGATCATGAAGCTGCGGGCGGCCGAGAAGCCGGCGGCGGCGTCGGCCTGCACTTGCGCGTTCAGTTTTTCTTCCAGCGTGCCCAGTTGATCCAGCGCGGCCATCCATTTTTTC
This sequence comes from Duganella sp. GW821-FHT07G03, assembly GCF_059418605.1. Classification (NCBI taxonomy): domain Bacteria; kingdom Pseudomonadati; phylum Pseudomonadota; class Betaproteobacteria; order Burkholderiales; family Oxalobacteraceae; genus Duganella; species Duganella sp. GW821-FHT07G03. The sequence goes on along the minus strand of NZ_JBWKQE010000011.1, from coordinate 77,944 downwards.
TGGGCCGGGCGGATTTCCTTGATCAGGACCTTGGTCGCTTCTTCGGCCTTGTTGGCCAGCCACAGTTCGGACGCCTTGGCGATGGCCGGCATGGCGATCGCTTCCTGCTCCTTGACCGTTGCCAGCAGCGCTTTTTCTTCAGCGGTGGCTTCGGTGGCGAACTGCGCGCTCAGTTTGTTCTGTGCATCGGCGTACTTGGCGGCCAGGTCCTTGATGCGGTTCATGTCCGGTTCCATGTCGGCGGCATCGGTCATCAGGGTCAGGATGCGCAGCGAGGTCACGCGGTCGCCCACGTTGGAACGCATGTCGACCACCAGGCGCGACACCACGTTGTTGACCGAAATCACGTGATCCAGGCGATCCTGAATCTGTGCCATGCGGAAGATACCCACGGTGGTCACCGCCACCAGGAATAAAAGAACCAGCGCGAATCCAAGACCCAGGCGCGTTCCGACTTTCATTTTTGCTAAATTCATTTCGTCTTCTTCGTAATTGACACAGTTGATAAGAGTGCCCTGGAAAGTCTCGTCTCGTGCACGACACCATCCACCCGGCCCTTGCTGCTAGGTAATATCTATGACAGTAGCAAACAATGACTGCGAATGCAAAAACTTGCCGCTCCACCGGCAGCTTGCATGTAGTTTTACCGCACTATACAAACGTGAAATAAAGGTGGATATGTGTGTATATTCAGGAATTATAGATGCAAATTTTGCCTCAAAGCAAGCAAAACCCGCCTAAAAAATACGCAAACGAACTTTCTGCGTGGAAATACCAACAGTCCAATATATTGTTTGCTAGAAACGTCAGTTTGTGCTGTGAACTACGCAGCAATACGTAGGCGGGCAGCAGCTTCGCGCAGCAAATCGGCGTCGCCGAGGGCGAGTTTTTTGGAGTCAGACAGAACCTGACGGAATGCACGGGCGCCGGGCAGGCCGGTCATCAGGCCCAGCATGTGGCGGGTGATGGAGTTGAGCTTCAAGCCACGCTCGCCGTGCAGGGCCAGTTGGGCTTGAATGTAGGGGATCATGGCTTCGAGCACGTCTTCGCGGCTCTTGGGCGCGCGGGCGTCGCCGTAGTAGCGCTGGTCGAAACCGGCCATCACGAAGGGGTTGTGATAGGCCTCGCGGCCCAGCATGACGCCGTCCAGGTGCTGCAAATGTTCGTCAATCTCGGCTTCGGTCTTGATGCCGCCATTGAGAATGATTTCGAAGTCAGGAAAGTCACGCTTGAGCTGGTAGGCGAATTCATACTTCAGCGGCGGCACTTCGCGGTTCTCTTTCGGCGACAGGCCCTTCAGGATGGCGTTGCGCGCATGCACGATGAAGGTCTTGCAGCCGGCCTCGGCAACGGTGCCGACGAAGTCGCGCACGAAGTCGTAGCTTTCGGTCTGGTCGATGCCGACACGATGCTTGACGGTGACGTCGATGCTGACCGCGTCGCGCATGGCTTTGACGCAGTCGGCCACCAGTTGCGGCTCGGCCATCAGGCAGGCGCCGAACGCGCCCTTCTGCACGCGCTCGGACGGGCAACCGCAGTTGAGGTTGATTTCGTCGTAGCCCCACTTCTCGCCCAGTTTGGCGCTGGTGGCGAGGTCGGCCGGATCGCTGCCGCCCAGCTGCAGCGCCACCGGGTGCTCTTCGTCGTTGAAGCGCAGGTGGCGTTCGACGTCGCCGTAGACCAGCGCGCCGGTGGTGACCATCTCCGTGTACAGCCAGGTGTGCTGGCTGATGTGGCGGTGGAACACGCGGCAGTGACGGTCGGTCCAGTCCATCATCGGCGCGACGGACAGGCGGCGGCTCGCTTTCACGGGCGCGGTGTCGGTGGTCGGCAGGTTGATGATGGTCATGGCGGCAACTATGGGAATCGCTTGGGGGTCGACATTATATCGCAAACGGCAGCGTCACCAGGCCGACCAGATAGCGCGCCGGCGTCTGGCCGGGATTGGCGTAGCTGATGTGCTGGTCTTCGCGGATGGCCAGGCAGTCGCCCGCTTCCAGCCGCCATTGCTGGTCGCCGGCGCTGATGTCCATCACGCCTTCCAGCAGCCAGACTTGCTGGTGGACGTCGGCGTCGCGCAGCACCTGCTCGTAGGTCACGCGCTGGCCCGGCGGGAACACCACTTCCACCAGCTGCATCGGCGAGCGCGCGGCGGGCGACAGTTGCCGCCGCACATAGCCGGAGGCCGGATCGGTCCACACCGGCTGGTCGGCGGCCCGCCGCAGCGGCGACGGCGCGGCCGGCTCACCCTGCCCCGCTTCGAACAAGGCGGCCAGCGTGACGCCGAGCGCGCCGGCCAGCTTGTCCAGCACGGTGGCGGTGGCGCTGCTTTCGCCGCGTTCGATCAGTGAAATATTGGAACGGCTCACGCCGCTGCGCTCGGCCAGCGCGGTGAGCGACAAGCCGCGGCTGTCGCGCAAGGCCAGCAGGCGGCTGGCAATGAGTTTGTTGATATCCATGAAATCCATTATACTGGATTTATTCATCCATTAAAATGTCCACCATCATGCACATCGCCTTTGAATCGCCCGACCAGCCCGACGTCATCGCCCTGATCGCCGACCTCGACGCTTATCAGCTGAGCTTGTATCCGCCGGAAAGCGTGTACGCGCTGGATTTGCCGTCGCTGATGCAGCCGCATGTCCGGTTCGCGGTCGCGCGCGACGCTGCGGGTAGCATCGTCGGTTGCGGCGCCGTCGTGCTGACGCCGGAGTATGGCGAGATCAAGCGCATGTATGTGCAGCCGGCGTCGCGCGGACAAGGACTGGCGCGCGGCGTGCTGGCCTTGCTGGAACAGGCGGCGCTGGACCAGGGCTGCAAGCAGCTGGTGCTGGAATCCGGCCCGTCCCAGCCGGAAGCGCTGAGCCTGTACGAGCGGCACGGCTTCCAGCGCTGCGGCCCCTACGGCGATTACCCGGACGATCCGCTGAGCGTGTTCATGCGGAAACCGCTCAGCCGCTGATCACCCCTTGCTCTTCTTGCCCACCACCGCCAGCTTCGGCGCGCGCGCCTCGAACATCGCCGCGATGCGCGCCAGCCGCACGGCGCCGTCGCCGGTCAGCGTGCCGGTGGCGCCGGCCACCTGGCGCACGATGGCCAGCGCCGTCGCGCGCGCGTGCGGATCGTCCGGCAGCAGCAGCGGCAGGTCGCGCACCGCCGCTTCCTCGTTCACTTGCAGCATCAGGTATTGCTCGCGCAAGATGGATTTGAAGTGCGTGACGCTCAGCTCCTTGTCGTCCGAGGTGCGCAGGCGCAGCTGGCGGATGGTGGCGAAGGCGCGCTCGTCGGCGGCGCTCATTTCCGGGCTGCGGTAGATATACAGCAAGCCGCGGATGATGGCTTCGGTGACGCCGCCCTCCGCCGTCTTCAGCGCGGCCGCCGCGCGGTGCGCGTTCAGCATGGACTCGCGCGCGATGTCGCGGCCGATGCGGCGCGGACGGCCGCCGTCGGTGCGCAAGCCCACCAGCGCCTGCAGCAAGGGCGAGCCATACATATCGAGGAAGAATTTTTCGGTGGCCTGGTCGCGCTGGTCGCGGTAGCGGTCCAGCGCGTCGACGATCTGCTGCGACATCGCTTCCTGCATCTGCATGAAGACGTTGTCGGCCGCCACCGGACGGCGTTCGGCGCGCACTTTGGCCGCCATCTCCGGGATGCCGTCGAGCAAAGGATTCTTGCTGGAGAACATGCGGTAGCGCAGGCGCAGCGGATGCGTCTCGCGCTGCTGCTCGGCGCTCGATTCGGTGACCATGGACTTGACCAGCGGACTGGCGAAAGTATGGTACAGGCCGGTGTTAATTTCCGACAGGCGGGCCACGGTGGCGAAGCGGCGCTCGTCCTCGATATCGTTGCCGCCCAGTGCGCGCAGCACGTCCAGGCCGCGCCGCTCGAAGCGCATCACGTAGTCGCCGGCTCCCATGTCGCCGGCGGCGATTTCCGCCTGCAGCATTTCCTCGTCCTTGTCGAGGAACACCGCCTCGTACAGGCCGGGCGGCATGACGTCGATCATGTCCATCGCCGCCGTGAATTCCTCGTGTTCCTTGTTGGCCACCGAGGCCGAGACGAAGATGCCCAGGTGGCCTATGCTCTGGTGCATCGAGTAGATGATGGTCTGGCCGCCGGCCACCAGCGCGGCGTCGTCCTCGTACAGGTCCAGCACCCAACCCAGCGCCTGTTGCGGCGGCGTGATGTCGTCGCCCCACGAGCAGAACACCACGATCGGCGACTTGATGTTGCGCAGGTCGATGCGGCGGCCGTTGCTGTCCATCAGCGCGGCGTCGCTCAGGCGGTTGCCGACGAACAGCGAGTCGGCGATGTACTGCATTTCGCCGGCGTTCAGCAGCACCGGGTTGCCCCACCACTTTTCAAATTCCAGGAAGCGCTCGGCCTCGGTGTCGATCTGCGAGTAGACGTTGTAGTTCTTGCTCCACAAGGTGTTCGACGGATTCATTTTCTCGAAGTTGGCGACCAGCTGGGCGCCGTCGAAAATGCCGTTGCCGAGGTCGCCTGCCAGCGCCGTCATCCAGGTGCCGCCCAGCACGCCGCCCAGGTAGCGCAAGGGGTTCTTGCCGCGCACGCCGGCCCAGTACGACAGCGGCGCGCCGGCCAGCACCAGCGGCCCGACCAGGTCGGGATTGAGGGCGCTGGTCATCATGATCTGCCAGCCGGCCTGGCAGTTGCCGATCAGCGCAGGCTTGCCGTCGGCCAGCGGGTGCAGCTCGGCCACCTTGGCGATGAACAGCGCCTCGGCGCGGCACACGTCCTCGATGGTCTGGCCCGGCACCGGCTGCGGCAGGAAGCCGACGAAGTAGCAGGGATGGCCGGCCTTGAGCACCACGCCGATCTCGCTGTCCTGCTTCATGCCGCCGATGCCGGGGCCGTGGCCGGCGCGCGGATCGAACACGATGAAGGGCCGCTTGTGCGGATCGGGCGTGACGCCGTCCAGCGGCGTGATATACAGCAGGCCGTAATTGACCGGACGCTGCAAATGGCGACCGTCCATGATGGTGTCGAACTCAAAGCTCAGCACATGGGGCGCGATCTGCTCGTGGCGGTGGTTGCGTTCGTCGCCGCGCTGGCGCAGCACATCCATGAACAGCACGCTGCGCTGGCAGGCATCGACCCAGTAATCGGTGGCCTGCTGGGCCAGTGCAAAGGGATTGCCGGGCCATTGCGGCCACGGGGTAGTCTGGTCGTCGCTCACGGCACTTCCTCCATGCGGTTTATGCTGCCATGCATCAAAGTACCCCAGCCCTAACGAAAACGCAAACGAAACCCACGCACCAAAAAAAAACCGCAGCCGGAGCTGCGGTTTAACTCAGTCCATGATGCAGGACTTAGAACTTATGGTTGTACTCCACGGTGAACTTGGCATACCGCGGCGTCTGGTAGTTCTGCACTTCGCGGTAGGTCGACGAGATCACGCTGCTGTCGCCATCGTCATAGGTGGCGTTGGTGGTGATCGGCGCTTGCTTGTTGAACACGTTGAACACATCCAGCTTCAGCGACAGGCCCTTGAGGAAGGCCGGCGTGTAGGCCAGGTTCAGGTCCAGGCGCTTTTCCCACGGCATGCGGCCGAGGCTGCCGCGTGGCGTCGACTTGCCGCCACAGTTGTAGTACTCAGCGCCGTAACCTGGGCCGAAGTACTCCTGTCCCTGCGGGTAGGCTGGATCGCTACCGCTGTCGGCGGCATCGTTGGTGCCCAGACACAGCACAGGACGGCCGGACTGGATCAGCGCGAAGGCGCCGACGGTCCACTCAGGCGTCAGCTCGTAGTAGCCGTACATCTTGAGCTGGTGCTTGCGGTCGTTCGGCAGCAAGCCGTTGCTGCCCGGCGCGAACTCCGGGAAGTCCCAGGCGGCCGAGGTGCCGACGTCGGACTGGCCGGTGTCGGAACGGGTCTGGCCTTCCATGTTGCCCTTGCTGCGCGACAGCGTGTAGTTCACGCGGCCATACCAGCCGTTGCGCGCCGGATGCTCCAGGAATACATCCAGTGCGGCGTAGGTACGCTCGGCCTTCGGCTCGCCGATTTCGGCGGCGCTGAAGTGCGCCAGCTGGCCCTTGCCGGTGACCACCGGGTTGCCAGCGGCGTCGTTGCCATCGATCCAGACCGTGACGTCGCGACCGGGGTTGTAGATGAAGCAGTTCACCGCGCCCTGGTTCTGGATGTCGATGCCATGCTCGCTGGCGAACTTCAGCAGCGGACGGGTGTCGCAGCTGTCGTCGATACCGGCGCCCAGTTTGCGGTAGGTGACCTTGCCGCCGAAATTCAGGCTAGGGCTGTAGGCTTTTTCGAAGCCCAGCGTCAGCTCATCCTGGTAGTTCGGCTTGAGGTCGGCGGCCACCACCGACTGCGGGTTCTTGGCCTGGCCGTATTCGCCATCCGACGAGACCGGGATGTTGACCGCCTTCATCCCCAACGGCACGCCGGTGGACGGGTCGATGCCGGTGTAGGTGAACTCCTGGGTGGTGTACGTCGAGCGGCTCGCCGCGCGGGCGGCCACCTGGGTCGGCAGTTGCAGGTAGTAGCGGCCGGCGCTACCGAAGACCTTGAACGAGGAGTCGCCATACACGTCCCAGGCCGCCGACGCGCGCGGCGCCACTTCGGTCTTCATGTCGAGGAACTTGACGCCGTCGCCGGTCGAATTGCTGTAGGCGTCATTGCGGATGCCCAGCGTGAGCAGCAAGTCCTTGCGCACTTGCCAGCGGTCTTCCAGGTACTGCGCCGATTGCTTGGACGAGGCCGAGGTCAGCGAGTTGAAGATCGATTGCGAAACATAGTAGCCGGCGGTGCCCGAGCCGCCGAAGTCGGCGACGTTGCCGGGACGGCCGCCCGACAGGTTGATCGGCTGGCCGACGTTTTTGTCGCCCACGTATTTGTACGACCACGACGAGCCGCCGCTACGGATCTGGCCGGCGGCCGACGAGGTGATGTTGCTGGCGTCGATACCGGCGCGCAGCGTGTGGTTGTTCAGCTTGTACTCAAGGTCGAAGCGGCCCGATTTCACTTCATCTTCGCCAGGGCTGCTGATGTAGCCAGGGAAGACGTTGTAATTGCGGTAGAGCGAGGAACTGAGCGCGGGCCACTTGGCGGTCGAACCGTACAAGACGGTGGGCGGCACGCCGCCGGTGCCGGTGTTCGCGCCCAGCGCCTCATAGCTGACGCCATGCTGGCTCTTCAACACGCCATACAGGCCGGTGATCACCAGGTCGTCGGTGATGTTGCCGGTGTACTTCAGCATGTTGACGGTCGAACCCGGCGTGCCCGGGAACTCGGGATCGGTAGGTCCCAGGTTCTTGCCCACGGCCGACGAGTACAACTGGTTGTTCGGCACGCCGTCCAGTTGTTCGGCAGCTTTAGAATTGTTCGGGTTCAGGATGTAGCCGTATTTCTGGTAACGGGTCTGGTAGCTGTCGCCGGCGGTGGTGAATTCGAGGCGATGGTCATCGGTGATGTTCCAGTCCAGCTTGCCCAACCAGCGGTTTTCCTGCGAGCGGTTTTTGTTCCAGCCGCTTTGCGCGATGGTGGCCGGATTGGTGACCGAACTGGAACCGACGTAGGAATCCTTGCCGATGGTCTGGTCGCCGGCAATGAACATGAACAGCTTGTCCTTGATGATCGGGCCGCCCAGATAGGCGCCGTACTGGGTGTTCGAGATGCTGCGGTTGTCGCGGCGCAGGTCGATCTTGCCGTCGGTTGCCGCGTTGTTCGGGTCACCGGTCACGGCGTAGTTGATGTTCTTGCGCGCGGCGCGGGTACTGGCCGGCTCCAAACTATAGGTCGCCCCGCCCTCCCAAGTGTTGGTGCCGCTCTTGGTGGTGACGCTCAGGACGCCGCCGATGGAACGACCGTACTCGGCGCCGAAGCCGCCGGTCAGCACCGACGCTTGCTGGATGGCGCCGAACGGCAGTTCCATCGAGCCCAGTTGGCTCAGCGGATTGGTGATCGGGAAGCCGTTCAGGTAGAACGCGTTTTCCGACACGCCCGAGCCGCCGAAGGAGGCGGTGTTGCCGTAGGCCGAGTCGCCCTTGGTGGTATTGGGCGCCAGCAGCGCGATGGCGGTCAGCGACTGCGCCACCGGCAGCTTGGACAGTTCCTTGGACGTGAAGATGGCGCCGTTGTTGGTGTTGGAAACGTCGATGGTGGCGCGGCGGCCGGTCACCTGCACCGTTTGCACGGAAGCGGAGAACGAGGCATTGGCGCCCTGCCCAGCCACCACATCAACCTCCACCTTCTGCGCGACCTTGCCGTCACGGCTCAGCTCAACGCGATAGTGGCCGGCTGGCAGCGCAGTCACCTGGTAGCGGCCGCCCGCCTCGGTGCCGATGCTACGTTTCAGTCCGGTATCGACGTTGGTCAGGGTGATCGTGGCGCCGGCAGGTGTTTCGACCACGCCGTAAATGGTGCCAGTGGCATTCGACTGCGCCATGGCTGGCTGAACCACGCCGGTCATGACCACCGCCGTGCCAAAGGCAATGGTTAACGCGCGAGCGATAACAGTTTTTCTTAACATGTGATTTCCCAATTTTCCGATTTGAAAAAAGCTTGGTTGACGGCCGGTACGTGGGTAAGCACGTCCGACCGCCACCAGCTATGTTTTATATTTGCCCCAACTTTTTCCAGTCACGGAAACGCCTGTTTGACGCCGCCGTTGAAGCTTGCTTGCGCTTAGCAAGGCAAGCTCAAGCATCGATAAAACCACGCGGCCCAAAATAGTGTCAATTGCGCACGCCGAGTTTCATCAACAAAACAACGTTTATTTTTATGTCATTTTGTAACGCACCATTTTGGTGCAAAATTCACTATGACGGTGCGGGTAAATTCAGCTTTTTACGAAACTATATTAACTAAATTAGCCTACTAACCGCATAAAGATATGAAAATTTCGCATGGCGCTAAATTTTACGCAAACGGCCCGCTTCGAAAAACAGCCTCCGGCAGAGTGCCAGAATGACAAAAAGCCGCCCAGTTTGCACTGGGCGGCTTTCACGCCTCGACGGCGGTTTGGACTGCTACGAAGCGGGATTACGCGTCGCGCGATGCCTTCTTACGCTCGTGCTCTTTCAGGAAGCGCTTGCGCAGGCGGATCGATTTCGGGGTGATTTCCACCAGTTCGTCGTCGGCGATGAATTCGACTGCGTATTCCAGCGACATCTGGATAGGCGGCACCAGGCGCACGGCTTCATCGGTACCCGACGAACGCACGTTGGTCAGCTGCTTGCCCTTGATCGGGTTGACGACCAGGTCGTTGTCGCGCGAGTGGATGCCGATGATCATGCCTTCGTACACTGGGTCGTTGTGGACCACAAACATACGGCCGCGATCCTGCAGTTTCCAGATGGCGTAGGCGACGGCGGCGCCGTCGTCCTGCGAGATCAGCACGCCGTTGCGACGGCCGGCCATTTCGCCACGGCTGTTGTCAACCGGTGCGTATTCGTCGAACACGTGCGACATCAGGCCGGTACCGCGGGTCAGGGTCATGAATTCGCCCTGGAAGCCGATCAGGCCACGCGCTGGAATCTTGTATTCCAGACGCACACGGCCTTTGCCGTCCGATTCCATGTTCTGCAGGTCGCCACGACGACGGCCCAGTTCTTCCATCACGCCGCCCTGGTTGGCTTCTTCGACGTCAACGCTCAGCTGCTCAAACGGCTCGTGGCGCACGCCATCGACCATCTTGAACACCACGCGTGGACGCGACACGGCCAGCTCGAAGCCTTCGCGACGCATGTTTTCGATCAGGATGGTCAGGTGCAGCTCGCCGCGGCCCGACACTTCAAAGATGGTGTCGTCGTCGGTCGGCGCTACGCGCAGGGCAACGTTGGCTTTCAGTTCGCGGTCCAGGCGGTCGCGCAGCTGACGGCTGGTGACGAACTTGCCTTCGCGGCCGGCCAGTGGCGAGTTGTTGACCATGAAGTTCATGGTCAGGGTAGGCTCGTCGACGGTCAGCATTTCCAGCGCATCCGGGGTGTCCGGCTGGCAGATGGTCGAACCGATGCCGATTTCGTCGATACCGTTGATCAGCACGATGTCGCCGGCGACGGCTTCGTCAACCAGCACGCGCTCCAGGCCCTTGAAGTTCAGCACCTGGTTGATGCGGCCCTTGATCGGGGTCGAGTCAGGACCGTTCAGGACGATGACGTCCTGGCCGGACTTGATGCGGCCGCGCGAGATACGGCCAATGCCGATCTTGCCGACGTAGGACGAGTAGTCCAGCGAGGTCACTTGCATCTGCAGCGGGCCGTCTGGATTGTCGTCACGCACAGGCACGTGCTTCAGGATCGCTTCGAACAGCGGGGTCATGTCGCCTTCGCGGGTTTCCGCGTCCAGGCTGGCGTAACCGTTCAGTGCCGATGCGTACACAACCGGGAAGTCCAGCTGCTCGTCGGTGGCGCCCAGTTTGTCGAACAGTTCGAAGGTCTGGTTGATCGCCCATTCAGCGCGCGCGCCCGGACGGTCGATCTTGTTGACCACGACGATAGGCTTCAGGCCCAGCGCCAGTGCCTTGCGGGTCACGAAGCGGGTCTGTGGCATCGGGCCTTCCTGGGCATCGACCAGCAGCAGAACCGAGTCCACCATCGACAGTACACGTTCCACTTCGCCGCCGAAGTCGGCGTGGCCTGGGGTGTCGACGATGTTGATGTGGGTGCCTTCGTACTCAACCGCGCAGTTCTTCGACAGAATGGTAATGCCGCGTTCTTTTTCGAGGTCGTTCGAGTCCATCACGCGGGTTTCAACTTGCTGGTTTTCGCGGAAGGTACCGGATTGACGCAGCAGTTTGTCCACCAGGGTAGTTTTACCGTGGTCAACGTGGGCGATGATGGCGATGTTGCGAATTGCGCGTTTTGTAGTAGACATGGTCGTTATATTTGCTGAAAAACTGCGGGTGCGTACTTATCGTACGAGAGTGGCCAATTTCTGGAACCGCGTAGTATAGCATGTTGCGGTGCAACTCCCTCTGAAATACTGAATATTTTCAAAGAGTTGCTTTATTGGGGCTTAGGGTTGGACAAAGGCGATCAAACGTTCCGGCGCCAGGATGCTGTACTCGCCCAGCATGGCGGTGCCGAGCAGCTTGTCGTCGAGGTAGACGCGGACCCTGCCTTCTTCGGCAGGCACCGGGTTTGCCAAATTCGCTTCCTCCTTGCCCAGCGCCAGGCGCTGGCCATTGAGGAAGCGCTTGGCCAGCTCGGCGTTCAGTTGCACGGCCGGGAAACTGGCCAGCAGCGCATCGACCGGCGCCAGCAGGCTGAGCGGCGCCTCGTGCGCGCTCAACTGCTCCAAGGTCAGCATGCCCTCCATGGTCAGCGGACCGACCTGGGTGCGGCGCAGCGCGTTCAGATGGGCGCCGCAGCCGAGTGCGTCGCCGATGTCCTGGCCCAGCACGCGGATGTAAGTGCCCTTGCTGCACGTGACCACCAGCTTCAGGAACGGCGCCTCGTAGGACACCAGCTCCAGCTTGTGGATGATGACGTTGCGCGCTTCGCGCTCGAGCGTGATGCCGGCGCGGGCGTACTCGTACAGCGGCTTGCCGTCGCGCTTCAAGGCCGAATACATGGGCGGCACTTGCGCGATCGGGCCGCGGAATTTTTCCAGCACGACGTGGATCTGCTCCAGCGTGACGTTGACGTCGCGACTGGCGATGACTTCGCCTTCGGTGTCGCCGGTGTCGGTGGTCTGGCCCAGGTGCACCGTGGTTTCGTAGGTCTTGTCGGCTTCCAGCAAGTCCTGCGAGAACTTGGTGGCCTCGCCAAAGCACAACGGCAGCAGGCCGGTGGCGAACGGGTCGAGCGTGCCGGTATGGCCGGCCTTCTTGGCGTTCAGCACGCGCTTGGCCTTGATCAGTGCATCGTTGCTGGAGAAGCCAACCGGCTTGTCGAGCAGCAGCACGCCGTCGACCAGGTCGCGGACTTTTTTAGGATGGTTTTGCTTCATCGGTGCAGCGTGCTTACTCGCCGTCCTTGTTCTCTTCGGCTGGCGCCTGGTCGTCGTCGAGCGAGCGGGTGCTGTTGGCCTGGTCGATCAGCAGGGACAGTTCCATGCCGCGCGCGGTCGAGGTGTCGTGCACGAAGTGCAGCATCGGCAGCGTGTGGATGTGCAGGCGCTTGCCCAGCTGGCCACGCATGTAGCCGGCCGCGGCGGACAGGCCGTCGACGGTGTTCTTGACCTGCTCCTTGCTGTCTTTCAGCATGGTGAAGAAGATCTTGGCGTGCGCGTAGTCCGGGGTCACCTGCACTTCGGTGATGGTGATCATGCCGACGCGCGGGTCCTTGAGCTCGTAAGCGATGATTTCGGACAGGTCGCGCTGGATCTGGTCGGCCACGCGCTGACCGCGCTGGGGTATGTTTTTACTATGTTTAGCCATGATATACGGTACTGCTTTCCATAAACGCCAAGTGGACGGTAGCAAGTATGCTCCCGTCCACCCGGTTAAAACTACTCTAATCGCAACTGATTACAGCGTACGAGCGATTTCCTGAACTTCGAACACTTCCAGGGAGTCGCCCACCTGGATGTCGTTGTAGTTCTTCAGCGACAGACCGCACTCCAGGCCGGCGCGTACGTCTTTCGCGTCGTCCTTGAAGCGTTTGAGCGAGTCGATCTCGCCGGTCCACACCACGATGTTGTTGCGCAGCAGGCGTACCGAGGACGAACGCTTGACCACGCCATCGGTGACCAGGCAACCGGCGATGGCGCCGACTTTCGAGACCAGGATGACCTGGCGAATCTCGACCTGACCGATAACGGTTTCGCGCTTCTCCGGTGCCAACATGCCCGACAACGCCGATTTGATCTCGTCGATCGCATCGTAAATGATGTTGTAGTAGCGAATGTCCACGCCGTTCGACTCGGCCAGCTTGCGCGCCTGTGCATCGGCACGGGCGTTGAAGCCGATGATGACCGCTTTCGAGGCGACCGCCAGGTTGACGTCCGATTCGGTGATGCCGCCGACCGCTGCGTGCACAACCTGTACACGCACTTCGGAAGTCGACAGTTTCTGCAAGGAGCTGACCAACGCCTCTTGCGAACCCTGCACGTCGGTTTTGATGATCAGCGGCAGGTTCTTGACTTCGCCTTCGGCCATCTGGTCGAACATGTTTTCCAGCTTCGCGGCTTGCTGCTTGGCCAGTTTCACGTCGCGGAACTTACCTTGACGGAACAGGCCGATCTCACGGGCTTTACGCTCGTCAGCCATGACCATGACTTCTTCACCGGCTTGCGGCACTTCGGTCAGGCCCTGGATTTCGACCGGGATCGAAGGACCGGCTTCGTTGATCGACTTGCCGTTTTCATCCAGCATCGCACGAACGCGACCGAAGGAGGAACCAGCCAGGATCACGTCGCCGCGCTTCAAGGTACCGGACTGCACCAGGATGGTCGCGACCGGGCCCTTGCCCTTGTCCAGACGTCCCTCGACCACCAGACCGCGCGCAGGCGCATCGATCGGGGCTTTCAGTTCCAGCACTTCGGCCTGCAGCAGCACTTGTTCCAGCAGGGCGTCGATACCGACACCGGTCTTGGCCGACACCGGCACGAATGGCGATTCGCCACCGTATTCTTCCGGCACCACTTGTTCGGCAACCAGTTCCTGCGTCACACGGTCAACGTTGCCGCCCGGTTTGTCGATCTTGTTGATCGCCACCACCAGAGGCACGCCGGCCGCTTTCGCGTGGGCGATCGCTTCCTTCGTCTGCGGCATCACGCCGTCGTCCGCCGCCACCACCAGGATGACGATGTCGGTGGCTTTCGCACCGCGGGCACGCATGGCCGTAAAGGCTTCGTGACCTGGCGTATCGAGGAAGGTGATCATGCCGCCTGGCGTGTTCACGTGGTACGCGCCGATGTGCTGGGTAATGCCACCAGCTTCGCCGGACGCCACTTTGGCGCGGCGGATGTAATCCAGCAGCGAGGTCTTGCCGTGGTCGACGTGACCCATGACGGTGACCACCGGAGCGCGCGGCAGCGATTCGAAGTGAGCGTGCTCACCCTGGTCGGCCAGCAGTGCTTCCGGATCGTCCATCTCGGCGGCGAACGCCTTGTGGCCCATTTCCTCGACCAGAATCATCGCGGTTTCCTGGTCCAGCACCTGGTTGATGGTGCACATCTGGCCCAGCTTCATCAGTTGCTTGATGACTTCGGAAGCCTTGACGGACATCTTGTGCGCCAGTTCGGCCACGGTGATGGTTTCCGGCACGTAGACGTCTTTGATGACGGCTTCGGTCGGCGCCTGGAAATTGGTTTCGCGGTCATCGGCGTGCGAGCCACGACGGCCGCCACCCTTGCCACCACTGCGCCAACCGTCACGGCCACCGGAACCGGTGTTGCCACGACCCTTGTTGGCGGTGCTGCCAGGTGCGCCGCGTTTCTTGGCGTCGTCCTGCCAGGTCGACGAGACATTGGCCGACTTGATCGACTTCTTGTCCGCGGTGACCGGCTTCTTGTCGCCAGGCTTGTCGCCAGGTTTGGCAACGGCGCCGGTGGCTGGCTTGTGCAGCGTGCCTTCGGCAACCTTGGCCTTGACCGGCACCGGCACTGGTTCAGGGGCTTTGATGGCGCGGCGCGGCGCGTTCATCATGGCCTTGATCTGGGCAACTTCGTCAGCCACGGCTTTGCGTGCCAGCTCGGTGGCGGCCGCTTTGTCGGCGGCTTCCTTGGCGGCGACGGCAGCCTTCTTCTTGGCTTCGTCGGCAGCGGCTTTCTTCTTCTCTTCGGCGGCGGCGTCGGCCACAACCGGCGCAGCGCCGGCAGCGGTGGCGGTCGCGGCGGCAGCGGCCTTGGCGGCGGCTTTCTTCGCTTCGGAGTCGGCTTCCTTCTTGGCTTCGGCTTCGGCGGCGGCGGTGGCTCTCGCTTGCGCTTCCTTCTCCGATTCCAGCTTGGCCAGGCGTTCCTGCTTCTCGCGCAGTTCAGCTTCCTGGCGTGCGATCAGTTCTGCTTGCTTACGTGCGTCTTCTTCACGGCGAGCGACTTCAGCGGCGTCAACCACCGGGGCGGCAGGCGCCACCGGCGCGGCGGCGACCGGCTCGTCGCGCTGGACGAAGGTGCGAACCTTCTTCACAGCGACCTGAATCGTGCGGGCCTTGCCATTGGCGTCGGCCTGCTTGATTTCAGTGGTTTCTTTGCGCGTCAGCGTGATCTTCTTCTTTTCGGTATCAGCCGATGCACCGTGGGTACGGCGCAAGTGATCAAGCAGCTTATCCTTATCATCTTTCGACAATGGATCTGACGTCGAACTTTTTTCGACGCCGGCAGAACGCAGCTGCGTCAGCAGCAAATCTGCAGGCATCTTCAGTTCGGTGGCAAATTGGGCTACGTTGTTACTCGCCATTCAGTCCTCTTTTCTATGTGTCGCGGAGATGATAAAGATACTCAAATTAAGCCTTTGCGGATTCGGCAAGACTCCATGCCTTGGCTTGCAAGCCTTTGGCACGATCGTCGTACTTTGAGTCAACCAACTTCATCTCATCGTCGGTCACATCTTCAAATTCACTCTTAATCAGTTCTCGTGCACGGTCGGCGGACAGGGCCAGGATGGCGCCAAATTCGTCGTAAGCCAGTGCAGCAAATGCTTCTACAGTCTTGATACCAGCCAGGCCCAGCTTGCCGGCGGTGATGCGGTCCATGCCTTCCAGACCGACCAGCGCCTCGTCCATGCCTTCCAGGCCTTCTTCCGAAGCGATCGCTTCGGTGACCAGGGCGTCACGGGCGCGGGTGCGCAGTTCGTTGACGGTATCTTCGTCGAACGATTCGATTTCCAGCATTTCGGAGATCGGCACGTAAGCGATTTCTTCCAGGCTGGCAAAGCCCTCTTCCACCAGGATGTCGGCGACTTCCTGGTCGACGTCCAGTTTTTCCATGAACAGTGCACGCACCGCCGCGGTTTCCTGGGCTGCCTTGTCGGCCGATTCTTCGGCCGTCATGATGTTGATCTTCCAGCCGGTCAGGTCGGAAGCGAGGCGCACGTTCTGGCCGGAGCGGCCGATCGCGATCGCCAGGTTTTCTTCGTCGACCACGACGTCCATCGCATGCTTCTCTTCGTCGACCATGATCGACGAGACGTTGGCCGGAGCCAGCGCGCCGATGACGAACTGCGCCGGATCTTCGGACCACAGCACGATGTCGACGCGTTCGCCGCCCAGCTCGCCGGTCACGGCCTGCACGCGCGAACCGCGCATGCCGACGCAGGTACCGATCGGGTCGATGCGCTTGTCGGCCGTGTAGACGGCGATCTTGGCGCGGACGCCGGCGTCGCGCGCCGCCGATTTAATTTCCAGCATACCCTGCTCGATTTCCGGCACTTCCAGCTCGAACAGCTTCATGATGAAGTCTGGAGCGGTGCGCGACAGGATCACTTGCGGGCCGCGCATATTGCGGTCGATACGCAGGATGAAGGCGCGGACGCGGTCACCGATACGCAGGTTTTCTTTCGGGATCATCTGGTCGCGTGGCAGGCGGGCTTCGATCTTGCCCGACTCGACGATCGCGTCGCCGCGTTCCATGCGCTTGATGGTGCCGGTGACGAGCGAGTCGCCGCGCTCCAGGAAGTCCACCAGGATCTGTTCGCGCTCGGCGTCACGCACGCGCTGCAGCACGACCTGTTTGGTGTCTTGAGCAAAGCGGCGGCCGAATTCGACGGACTCGATAGGCTCTTCGATGTGGTCGTCCACTTCGATGTCCGGAATCTGTTCCTTGGCTTCGAAGTGCAGAATCTCCTGGTCCGGCAGTTGCAGGCCAGCCTCGTCGGGCACAACGTGCCAGCGACGGAAGGATTCGAACTCACCCGACTCGCGGTCGATCGAAACGCGAATATCGACTTCACCTTCATAGCGTTTCTTCGTGGCTTGCGCCAACGCGAACTCCAACGCGCCGAAAACCACATCTTTATCGACGTTTTTCTCACGCGCCAGCGCGTCTACCAATAACAAAACTTCGCGACTCATGCTTTGCGTCCCTTAAAAACCACCTGTGGCACCAAGCGTGCCTTATCCATATCGGCGAGCGTAAACTCCAACAGCGCCGGACCATCAGTACCTTCAAATTCCAACGACAAATTATCGCCCTGGGGTTCTTGCAGAATCCCCTGGAACGATTTCCGGTTGTTCGTACCCGGCATTGCGGTGCGCAGTTTGACGATTGCTTCGCAACCGGCAAAGCGCACGAAATCTTCCAGCTTGCGCACGGGGCGATCCAGCCCTGGCGACGAGATTTCGAGACGCTCGTAGTTCACGTTCTCGACCGTCAGCACGTGCGACAACTGGTGACTGACCGTAGCGCAATCTTCTACGGTAATCGGGCCTTTTTCCTCGGCATCGGCGGCGGTGAAATCGATAAAGACGCGCAGCACTCCGCGCTCGGCCCGTTCGACATCAACCAGCTCATAGCCCAGACCGGCGACGGTCTTTTCAATTAAATCCGGCAGCTGCAAGAAATTCTCCAAATCAAGGCCTGTTTCCAACTTATTAAAAACAGGCCGTTCAAAACGGTTCACCAAAAAAAAAATGGGCATCTGCCCATCTTCTTGTAATACCAACCAGATGAAAGCATTCTCAGGGAAGGACCCTGCGAAGAACTTTTACTAGGCTGGTTATTATAACCTTATATGATCTGCGCTGCAATGCCGCACGGGGCGGAAAAGCAGGCTTACAACAATTCATAACCGGCTACAAGCCTTACAAACAGGGGCTTGCGCCCCATTTGCACGCGGCGGGACTTAACCCTTGCGGCGACGCGGCATGCCATGATCGATGGCGCCGCCACGCGGTGGCTGGTTGCGGCGCGGCGCGCTGGCATTACCAAAACCGAAGGTGGTTTGCAGCGGATCCGGCTGACGCGGACCGCGGCTCGGACCCTTGGCCGATTGACCGCCGCCCTGACCACCTTGGCCGCCTTGGCCGCCTTGACCGCCCTGCCCACCCTGGCCGCCTTGCGGACGACCCTGACCCTGTGGACGACCACCCTGGCCTTGCGGACGCGCCGGGCCTTCGCCCAGCGGACGGCCGCCGGCGTAACCGCCGATGCCTTGTGGACGACCGCCTGGACGGCTGGACGTCTGCGCGCCGGCAGGACGCCCCTGGCCATTGCCGTTGCCGCCTGGGCGACCGCTGCCCTGGGCGCCGCCTGGACGACCCTGTCCACCACCACCCGGACGGCCCTGGCCGCCGCCGAAACCGCCCTGGCCACGGCCATTGCCGCGTGGGACCTTGGCGAATGGCATGGCGTTGTCATTGCTGACGTCGGCGCGGTTGAAGTTCGGTTCGTCGTGATCATCCTCGTCATCGTCGAAATCGCGATCGTCGCGCTCGGCGTTGCGGCCGCGCTGCGGACGCTGCTCAGGACCCTTGTTCTGGGCCGGCTTGGCTTGCTGCGGGCCTTTGCCTCGCGGCGCGGCTGGCGCATCGCTGCCCTTCTTGTCGACGCCGTACGCGCTCAACATGTCGCGCACGGTGTTTTCTTCCAGCTCTTCCCAGCGGCCGCGTTTCAGGCTGCTTGGCAGGCTCATCGCGCCGTAGCGGGTGCGGATCAGGCGCGACACGGTCAGGCCGATCGCTTCGAACATGCGGCGCACTTCGCGGTTACGGCCTTCGCCGATGATCACGCGGTACCACTTGTTGATGCCTTCGCCGCCGCCGTCGGCGATCTTAGTGAACTGCGCCAGGCCGTCTTCCAGCTCGACACCGGCCAGCAGCTTCTGGCGCATGCCCTCTTCCAGCACACCCAGCGTACGCACCGCGTACTCACGGTCGATGTGGTAGCGCGGGTGCATCAGGCGGTTGGCCAGGTCACCGGAGGTGGTGAACAGCAGCAGGCCTTCGGTGTTGAAGTCCAGGCGGCCGACGGCCAGCCATTTACCTGCCTTCATGGTCGGCAGGCGATCGAACACCGATGGACGGCCTTCCGGATCGTCCATCGAAACGATTTCGCCGGCAGGCTTGTGGTACACCAGCACGCGCGGCGGCTTCTTGCTGACGCGGCGCTGGATCAGCTTGCCGTTGATGCGCACGGCATCGGTCGGCAGGATGCGCTGGCCGATGTGGGCCGGCTCGCCATTGACCGACACGCGGCCGGCAACGATCAGGTCTTCCATGTCGCGGCGCGAACCCAGACCGGCTTCGGCCAGGACTTTGTGCAGCTTCGGTGCGTCGTCGTCCGAGGTCAGGTCGCGGCGCACCACTTTCGGCGCGGCGTGACGGCCCTTGGCCGGCTCGTCGCTATCGAAGGCGTCCGAGGTGACGTAGGAGAATGCGGCATCCGCATCGTTGGGCTTGGCGCCGCCGGCGTTCGGGCCGCCGCGTTGCGGCTTGCCGTTCTTGCCTTTGGCGTTCTTGCCGTTGCGCTGGCCGTCGGGACGCGGACCGCGCTCGTGGCGCGGCTTACCGCCTTCGACCGGCGCTGCGCCGTCGACTGCGGCAGCGGCTTCGCCCTCGACGGCTGCCACTGGTTCCGGACGCGGCGGCATCAGGGCTTCACGCACGGCGCGCTGCTCGCGCATCTGGCGTGGGCCACGTGGACCGCGTGGGCCGCGCGCTGCACGTTCGCCTTCAGCAGGAGCGGCTTGCGCTTCAACTGCTGGAGCCAGGGCTGCGGCTGGGGCGGCTTGCGCTGCATCCACTGCCGGCGCGGCGGCCGGCTTCTTGGCGCGCGGAGCCTTGACCGGCGCTTCGGCTGCCGCTGGCGCGGCGGCTTGCGGCGCCGCTTCGACGGCCTCGACCGACTTGGCGGCCGGCTTGGCGCGCGGCTTTTTCACTGGGGCCGGCGCATCGGCGGCGGCCACTTCGGCTTCCGCCTTGGGCTTGCGCTTGGCCTTGGCGGCGACTGGCGCATCGGCGGACGCGGCGGCTGCCGAATCGGCTTCAATCTGGGCTTTGGTGCGACGTTTAGGCTTGACGGCCACTTCGGCCGGCACTACGTCGTTGACTGTCTCTGGGGAATTAGGATTATTCATTATTCGTTTCTTGGTTGTGCTCAGCGTCAACCGTTACATCGGGCGCGGATTGTGTTTGTGCTTCGTGGCCGGCTTCCGGGCTAGTCGCGGCTTCTGCTTCGGCCACTGGCAACTCGCTTTCCGTACCATCTGTTTGTTGCGCGGCATTGTGTGCCGCCTTGTCAAAGTTTTCCTGCAAGGCCGCTTCCAGCGCTGCCATGTCCGGGCCACCGCCTTGCGTATCACTGATTTGCTGCAAAGGAGGCAGCTGGGACAGCGAATTCAAACCCAGATCATCTAAAAACTGCTTGGTGGTGCCCAGCAATGCCGGGCGGCCGACGACGTCGCGGTAACCGATGGCATCTACCCAGCCACGGTCTTCCAGCATCTTGATCGTCTGCGAATTGACGGCTACGCCGCGTATCTCTTCAATATCACCCCGCGTCACCGGCTGCCGGTAGGCGATGATCGCCAGTGTTTCCAGCGTCGCCCGCGAGTACTTGGGCGGCCGTTCCGGGTTCATGCGATCGAGGTACAACTTCATCTCGGGGCGGCTCTGGAAGCGCCAGCCGGTCGACAGGCTGATCACTTCAACACCCTTACCGGCCCAGTCCAGCCTCAATTCTTCGAGCAATTCCTTGATCGTATCGGAACCGACTCCGGGTCCGCGCGGCCTGTCCTGGTCATCCACCTCGACAAACAGCTTCTTCAGACTGTGGATCGACAATGGCTCACGAGCGCATAGCAAAGCGGTTTCGAGGACTCTTTTAGCCTCTGCTGTATCCATAGCAATCTTGTGGTTGCATTTTCATGCAAGAAAGAATTCAATCACATTCAGTGAGGCAATAGCGGCATCTACGATGCTGCCTGCAGGTATAACTCGCTGAAGCTGTTTTTTCCGACGCCTGGGCCGATGTGCGCCAAGCGGGAGAGAGGGACATGCCGGCAATGGCCGAGGCCCTTGCTTTCTACGTGAAACGTGGCCGGGGAGCGCGGTTTTCGGGCGAAAACACACGTGACCGATCAAAGACATTTCATCCAACAAATCGAATTGTACCTGATAAAACGGCAAAAAGCGCATTTCGCCGTCATCGAAATGTAACTAGCCTTACGCGGCAGCAAGTCTTTCCGACAAGATTGCGGAAACACCCACAAATGCGGGGTACTCGGCGGTGATGACCCAGGTCGGCACTTCGGACAGGTAATGGCAGAAACGGCCCTTGGCTTCGAAGCGGGCGCGGAAGCCGGAACGGTCGAAACGCTCGCCCAGGCGCGGGACGATGCCGCCGCCTATATAAATGCCGCCCTGCGCACCCAGGGTGATCGCCAGGTTGCCGGCAACCGTGCCCAGCATGCAGCAGAACGCTTCGATGACTTCGTCGCACAAGGTGCATTCGCCGGCCAGCGCGCGGCGCGAGATTTCGGCGGCGCTCAGCTTTTCGGCCGGCATGTCGGTGTGGTCGGCCAGGGCGCGGTAGATCAGTTCGATGCCGGCGCCGGACATCAGGCGCTCGGCGGAGACGTGGTCGAATTCTTTCCAGGCGAATTGCAGGATGGCGACTTCGGTGGCGTTGGCCGGCGAGAAGGTGACGTGGCCGCCTTCGCTCAGCAAGGCGGTCCAGCCGTCTTTGCCCGGGATCAGGCCGGAAACGCCGAGGCCGGTGCCGGCGCCGATCAGGCCCAGCGGCGTGCCGGCGATGCCGTTGCCGCCGCCGACCTGGTGTTTCTGGGAGGCCGACAGCTGCGGCAAGGAGCTCGCCAGCGCGGTGAAGTCGTTGACGACGACCAGGATGTCGAAGTTGACTTCGCGGCGCAGCGCCTCGATCGAGAATTCCCAGTGGTGGTTGGTCATGCGCACCATGTCGCCGGTGACCGGATTGGCGATAGCGATCGCGCCATTCCGGATACCGCTGACGCCGGCCTGGGCGACGGTCGGCGAGGCCAGATAGGCAACCAGGGCGGCGGCCAGGGTTGGATATGCGGCGCAAGCCAATACTTCGATCGCCTCAATCTTGCCCGGGGCGGTCTCCAGCGCAAAGCGCGCGTTGGTGCCGCCGATGTCCGCCAGCAGACGCGGGCCACCAGGGAAAGCAGTGGTCAGGGAGGGAGGCGTTTGGAGGGACTGAGCTGTCATGATAGATCGAAAATAGTTGAGGCCTAAGCTTAAGGTATTTTCACTCCGCGAGGCAAGCGAAGTTTGTAGTTTTAGTACACATGCAGCAGCTTTGCCACATGAAATTACAAATTGGAATTTTTTTTGCGTAGTATGACTACGATTTTTAAGATGACGGCAAACAGTGGCAGCGCTTCCATTTTCGGGCAAAAAAAACCGCCCAAACGGGCGGCGACCGCGGGATCAAACCGAGGCCGTGCTGCCCTCGTTTACCTCGCGGGGCGCGCCGAAGGCGGCGTTCCAGGCGTCGAGGCCGCCGTGCAGCGGCTTGGCGTGCTGGTAGCCGTGGCCGATCAGTTCCTTCGCCACGTGGGCGGCGGTGACGTCGTTCGGGCAGCTGCAATAGACGATGATGTGGTGGTTCTTGTCCAGCGCGATCAGCTCCGGGATCGGCTCGCCGCCGTTGAACAGCAGCGCGCCCGGCACGGCCGGCTCCAGCATCTGCGCCGTCACGCTGCGGGCGTCGACCAGCACCGGCGCCTTGCCCTGCTCCAGCAATTTCTTCAGGTCGTCGATGGTGATGCGGTCGATCTCGACCGACTGGCGGAAACGCTTGCGCTCGATATATTTAAAACCGATGAACAAAACCAGCAACACGCCCAGCACCATCAGCGCGGTGGTGCCCATGGTGCTGAGGATCTCCAGCACCTGGTCGATCTGGGTGTGGAAGCCGGCGCCGATGGCGATGCCGGTGCCGCTCCAGACGATGGCGCCGGCGACGCTGAATCCGAGGAAGACGCCATTGCTGGTGCCCATGGCGCCGGCCAGCGGCGGCGCGATCGTGTTGAATCCGGGAATGAACTTGGCCACCACCAGCGCCTTCGGGCCCCAGCGGTTGAAGTTGTCTTCGGTCTGGCTGACGCAGTAATCGGGGGACAGCGAAATCTTGCACAGCAGGCGCAGGATGCGCTTGCCATAGTAGCGGCCGGCGCGGAACCAGAAATAGTCGCTGATCAGACAGGCGATCACGCTCACCGACAGCACGGCCAGCCAGTTGCTGTCGCCGTCCACCGACAGGGCACCGGCCACGATCAGCAGCGGGAACGCGGGAATCGGCAAGCCGATCTGCTCAACCAGCACGATCGCGAACACGATCAGTACGCCGTACTCTTGCAATAAAAGGATTAAATTCGCCATCTGGATATCTTATCTTAAAAAGCGCTTAACCGTGCCGCGGGATCGCCGCCAGCAGCGCCCGCGTGTAGGGGTGCGTGGGGTCGCGGTACAACTGGTCCGAATCGGCCATTTCCACCACTGCGCCCTGGTGCATCACCATCACCTGGTCGGCGATGTATTTCACCACCGACAGGTCGTGCGAGATGAAGATGTAGGACAGGCCGAACTCGTCCTGCAAATCCTGCAACAGGTTCAGCACCTGCGCCTGCACCGACACGTCCAGCGCGGACACCGACTCGTCGCACACCAGGATCTCCGGCTTCATCGTCAGGCAGCGCGCGATGGCGATGCGCTGCCGCTGGCCGCCGGAAAACTCGTGCGGGTAACGCTGGAAGGCAGATGCGGGCAGCCCGACCTTTTCCAATAGCCCATGGGCGATGGCGGTGCGCTCGCGGTCGTCGGCGCCGATGCGGTGGATGCGCATCGGCTCCAGCAGAATCTGCCCCACCGTGAAGCGCGGGTTCAGCGACGCATACGGGTTCTGGAAGATGATCTGGATGCGGCGCTTGTATGCCTGGAATTCGCGCGCGGTCATCGCCAGCAGATCGCGGCCGTCGAACATGGCGCTGCCGCCGGTGGCCTGGTGCAGCCGCAACAAGGTCAGGCCGACGGTGGTCTTGCCGGAACCGGATTCCCCCACCACGCCCAGGGTCTTGCCGCGCGCCAGCGTGAACGACACATCCTTCACGGCCTGGAACTCGCGCTTGCCGAACCAGCCTTGGCGCAGATAGAAGCTCTTGCTCAGATTGTTCACCACCAGCACCGGCTGGTCGTCCGGACGGTAGCCGCGCTGGCGTTCCAGCGGATGCAGCGGGTGCAATGGCGTCACGCCCTGCCCTTCGGCGAGGTAGTCGGCGATCACCGGCAGATGCCATGGCCGCGCGTCCAGCGATGGACGGCAGTGCAGCAGCGCCTTGGTGTAGCTGTCCTGCGGCCGCTCCAGCACGTCCTGCGCGGGGCCGGCTTCGCGCACCTCGCCGTGGCGCATGACGACCACGTGGTCGGCGATTTCCGCCACCAGCCCCAGGTCGTGGGTGATGAACAGCACCGCCATCGCATGGCGTTTTTGCAGACGCGCCAGC
This sequence comes from Duganella sp. GW821-FHT07G03, assembly GCF_059418605.1. Lineage (NCBI taxonomy): Bacteria > Pseudomonadati > Pseudomonadota > Betaproteobacteria > Burkholderiales > Oxalobacteraceae > Duganella > Duganella sp. GW821-FHT07G03. Next base: position 53,597 of record NZ_JBWKQE010000011.1, on the reverse strand, counting down.
AGCTCCATGATCTGCTTCTGGATCGTCACGTCCAGAGCGGTGGTCGGCTCGTCGGCGATCAGCAGCTTGGGTTCGCAGGCGATGGCCATGGCGATCATCACCCGCTGCTGCTGGCCGCCGGACATCTGGTTCGGGTAGGCGTCGATCTTGACGGCCGGATCGGGGATGCCGACTTCATCCAGCAATTCCAGCGTGCGGCGGCGGGCCTGGGGCGCGCTCATGCCCATGTGCAGGCGCAGCACCTCGACGATCTGCGCGCCGACCGTGAAGACCGGATTCAGCGACGACATCGGCTCCTGGAAGATCATCGCGATGTCCTTGCCGCACAGGGCGCGGCGCTCATCGGCGGACAAGGCCAGCAGGTCGCGGCCGTCGAAGCGGATGCGGCTGGCAGGATCGATGACGGTGGTGTCCGGCGGCAGCAGGCCCATCACCGCGAGCGAGCTGACCGACTTGCCGCTGCCAGATTCGCCCACCAGCGCGACCGTGGCGTTGCGCGGGACCCGGAACGACACGCCCCTGACCGCCTCCACCGTGGTGCGGCGGTCGACGCGGAAGGCGATGCGCAGGTCGACGATCTCCAGCAGGTAGTTATCGCTCATCATTTCACCTTGGGATCGAGGGCGTCGCGCAGCGCGTCGGTGAACAGCGAGAAGGCTGTCACCAGCAGCGCCATGGCGATGGCGGCGGCGCTCAGCTGCCACCAGCGGCCGAGTATCAGTTCGTTCTGCGCCTCGTTGAGCATGCTGCCCCAGGACACCACGCCGACCGGCACGCCAAAACCGAGGAAACTGAGGATGACCTCGGCCTTGATGAAGCCCACCACCAGGATCGACATCTGCACCAGCGCCACATGGCTGACGTTGGGGAAGATGTGGGTGAACATCCTGCGCCAGTGCGAGGCGCCGATGGCGTCGGCGGCCAGCACGTATTCGCGCGCCTTGTGCTTGATGTACTCGGCGCGGATCAGGCGGTACGGGCCGGTCCAGCCGGTCAGGCCGAGGATCAGCACGATGGTCAGCACGCCCTTCTGCTGCAAGACGGCGGCCACGGCCAGTATCATCAGCACCGACGGGATGGCGGTGAAGATGCTGTAGAACCAGTTGAAGATATCGTCCACCACGCCGCCGAAGTAGCCGGACAAGGCACCGAACAGCGTGCCCAGCCCCACCGCCAGCAAGGCCGCCACCAGGCCGACCACGATCGAGGTCTCGCCGCCCTTGATGGTTTTCTTGATGATGTCGTGGCCCCATTTGTCGCCGCCGAACGGCAGCGTCGCCAGACGGCCAGCGCCAGCAGGGCTTGCGGCGACAGCTCCCGCCCGCCCGCGCAGCTGCGCCAGATCGTCGGCCAGCGGATCGGCCACGCCGTACATGTCGGGCGCGCCCTCGCCCGCCAGTTGCGCGCGCAAGGCGCGGATGTCGTCGGCCAGCGGATCGAAGGGATTGTCGGGCAAGGCTTGCGCCGCCTGGACCGGCGCCAGCGGCGCCGCCGGCATGGCGCCGACAAAGCCCGGCGGCGCATAATTGACGCCGACCTCGTCCTCCCAGTCCGCCGCGATCAAGCCGCCGGCCGACAGCACCAGCATCAGCAGGAAAACCGCGACCACGGCCAGCGACACCATGGCCACACGGTCCGCGCACAGGCGCCGCCAGGCCAGCCGCCACAATCCGGGCGAGACGTGATGCACGACGGCCGTCATGTCAGCTGCACCCGCGGATCGACCGCCTGGTACATCAAGTCCGTCAACAGGTTGAACAGCATGGTGGCCGCCGCCACATAGACGGTGATCGCCTTGATCACCGGGAAGTCGCTGCGCTCGACCGCCAGGATCACCTCGCGGCCGATGCCGGGAATGCCGAAGAAACGCTCCAGCAGGAAGGCGCCGATCAGCAGCGCCGGCAGGTTGGCCATCACGTGGGTGATGATGGGAATGGCCGCGTTGCGCAGCACGTGCACCCACATCACGCGGCGCTCGCTCAGACCCTTGGCGCGCGCGGTGCGCACGTAGTCCTGGCCCACCTCGTCCAGCACGAAGCTGCGGTACAGCCGCAAGGTCGGCGCGATCGACACGGCCAGCCCGATCAGGATGGGCAAGGTGGCGTAGCGCAGCAGGTTTTCCCAGAAGCTCACACCCCAGCCCTGCACAGGGAACAGGCCCAGCTTGTAAGCCAGGCCGTACTGGAACACGATGATGTACACCAGGATGCTGATCGACATGCCGACGGTGCAGGCGATCATCACCGCGAGGTCGGTCAGCGAGCCGCGCACGAAGCCCACCGTCAGCGCCAGCGCGATGCCCAGCAAGGTCTCCAGTATGGTCAGCGGCAGCAGCACCGTCAGCGACGGCCCCAGCCGCGTGGCGATGATGTGGGACACCGGCTCGCCCGTCGCCCAGCTCAGGCCGAAGTCAAAGGTGGCGATCTGCTTGATGAAGATCCACAGCTGCACATAGGCCGGCTCATCGACGCCGAGCTGGTGGCGGATGTTGGCGATGCTCTCGGCGTTGGCCATCTTGCCGGCCAGGATGAAAGCCGGATCGCCGCCCACCCAGTTGAACAGCGCGAACACCAGCAGCACCACGCCCAGCATGGTCGGCAGCATCTGCCACAGGCGGCGCACAACATAAGCAATCATTCCTGGTCCTTGCGCTCGATATCGATGTACTTCCATTCCTGGTGCAGGATGGGATGCTTCTTATACCCCAGCACGGACGGTTGCGCCAGCATGCTGCGGTAGCGCGAATAGGCCGGCATGGCCGCCGCCTGCACTTCCAGCAGCCGCGCCATCTTGCGGTACAGCGCGTCGCGCTGCGGTCCGGGCGGCATGCGGTGGCTGGCCTCGTACCACTGGTCGAACCGGGCGTCCTGGTAGCAGCCGTTGTTGTTCTGGTTGATGTTCTTGCCGTAGAACAGCTGCATGAAGTTGTCGCCGTCCGGATAGTCGGCCATCCACTGGTAGGTGCCGTAGCGGTCCAGCAGCTGGTTGGCCAGCGCCGGGTCGCGCATATTCCAGTAGTAATAGGTCAGCACCGGATCGACGATGCGCGACAGCTGGATGCCGCGCGCGGCCAGCTCCGGCCGCAGCTTGCCGTCGACCAGGCCCTTGGGTGACAGCGGGCCGTCCAGCCAGAACAGGTCGGCCTCGCCGCTGGTGAAGGACAGCCAGCGCGACTGGTCCTCCAGCTGGATGCTGATCTCGATGCGGCCGATCTGCAGGATCTTCTCGCCCTTCATCTGGCGCACGATATGTGCGTCGTCGGCGCGGTGGCCGGGGTTTTCTTCGAGCACGGCTGCCGCGCAGCCACTGGCCCAGCCGGTAGACGCCGGTGCCGACCGGATGGCCGGGTCGGGCGTGAAGTGGACGCCCGGCTTCAGGCGGATCAGATCGCTGCGGCCGTCGGCCGACACTTCCGGCAAGGCGGCCGGCGCGGCCAGGCACCAACAGGCGGCGGCCACCGCGGCGGCGAATTTGATGCACTGCATACGCTTCCTCAAGCCGCTGGTAAGTGCCGAAACAATACAACAAATTTTCCGTGGCTGAAATGGCGGCTTGATAGCGATTAACTAAGGGCCGGTTCCGAAAAGCCAAGTCTTGTCGCATAAATGTAACGTTGCATTTCAGAATGAACACAGGTTCACGGGATTGCCACGCACCAACTTGTTGCATCCAACCGACGAGCCTGCAAGATATTCGTTTCTTTTTTGATTGTCATGCAATGTTTCACGTCATTTTTTTGCCGGACGCACCAAATTAGAGCGCTTTTTAGGGCATTTTTGGCACATTGTTGATAACGAGTAAATAATGATAATGAGATATCGCTTTGAAAGTTTGTCCGTTGACAGCAAATGTCGCCGGGTGATCTGATGACTGGATGAAAAGAACGTCAGTGTTTTTTTCGAACGGCAAAGCAGCGCCGATAAAAAAGACAAATCACAAATGTGTGTTTCTTCGTTTTGAATTGGGAGCAGAAAATAATGATGGTTGAAACTGTATTGTCCCGCTCTGTGCGCCTGATGTGCGCCGGCGGCCTGGTTTTGGGTATGCATGCCGCCGTGGCGCAGACCGCCGACACCAACAACGTCGCCCGCGTAGAGATCACCGGTTCGTCCATCAAACGTATCGCCAAAGAAGGCTCGCTGCCAGTGCAGACGCTGACCCGCGCCGATATCGAGCAGAGCGGCGCCAACAACGTGGCCGACCTGGTCGCGCAACTGCCGTCGATGCAGGGCTTCATCACCTCGTCGACCTCGGTCAACGGCGGCGGCGGCGGCGTACAGACTGCCTCCATCCACGCCATCGGCACCCAGTACACGCTGGTGCTGCTGAACGGCCGCCGCATGGCGCCTTACGGCACCGGCAGCGCGGTCAACCTGGCCAGCATTCCGCTGTCGGCCGTCGAGCGCGTCGAGATCCTGACCGACGGCGCCTCGACCTTGTACGGCTCGGATGCGATCGCCGGCGTGGTCAACTTCATCCTGAAAAAGAACGTCCAGGACCTGAGCATCGAAGGCACCGTCAACGCGCCGCAGAAATCGGGCGGCAAGAGCACCAACATCGCCATCACCAAAGGTTTCGGCGACCTCGAGACCGACGGCTACAACGTGCTGCTGGCCTATAGCCACGACGAGCAGAAGGAACTGAACGCCAGCCAGCGCGATTTCGCCAACTCCGGCGTGCATAAATTCACCAACAACGGCAAGCAGTACGCGACCTGGCAAACCAGTATCAACTCGACCCCGGCCAACGTCGAAGTGGTGACCGCCAACGACGACGTCGTGCTCAACACCGACCTGCTGAACAAAGGTTCGTGCACCCAGCCGCACACCTTCTCGCGCAGCGGCGCCTGCCGTTTCGACTACGCGTCCACGGTCCAGCTGCTGCCTGAGCTCAAGCGCGACAGCGTGTTCGCATCGGGCAAGCTGCGCGTCGGCAAAGAGACCACCGTGTTCAGCGAACTGGTGCTGTCGAAGTTCACCAACACCGCGCGCTACGCGCCGGCCGCCCAGCCGCTGACGGTGTTCAGCACCGATCCGGTGTCGGGTGTGAAAACCACCAACAACAGCTACATCGGTGCCTACAACAAGAGCATCGTGCCGCTGCTGGCCGGCCAGGGCATCAATTCGGCCGACGTCACCGACGCGCTGTGGTACTACCGCGGCGCCGACGCCGGCGGCCGTACCGACGAGTACCGCACCGACGCCGCCCACTTCGTGCTCGGCATCGACAGCGCCTACGCTGGCTGGGATGTCGGCGGCGCCTTTACCCATTCGCAAAACAAGCAGACCGACCGCGCCATGGCCGGCTACATGAGCGGCGACAAGTTCGAGGAACTGGTCCGCACCGGCGCCTACAATCCCTTCGTCTCCACCAGCGGCGCTGCCGCGCTGCTGGCCCCGGCCGTGCTGCGCCAGGACCTGGACGTGACCAAATCGAAGATCGACGTGGTCAGCGCGCACGCCTCGCGTGAAGTGTTCGACCTGCCGGGCGGCGCCGCGTCGCTGGGCGTGGGCGCCGACTTCACCAAGCAATCCTACCAGGACACGCCGGCGAAGATCGCCATGGGTCCAGGCCCTGGCAACCCAGGCTGGACCGACGTGGAAATCGGCGGCGGCACGGGTTCGCAGGCGCTCGACGCCAGCCGCAACAACTGGGGTAGTTTCGCCGAGTTGCTGATGCCGATCGCCAAGAACCTCGAAGCGACCACCGCCGTGCGCTACGACAGCTACGCCGCAGTCGACAAGAAGAACGTCAGCTACGACACTGTCGGCAACGCTTCGCCGGCGGGCAAGGTCGGCGAAGACGTGGCCAAGGCCACCTACAAGCTGGCCGTGCGCTACACCCCGACCCAGGCGCTGCTGCTGCGCAGCTCCTACGGCACCGGCTTCAAGGCGCCGACCATGAACAACATCGCCGACCCGCTGAAGAACGCCGGCTCGTCGAACGCCTTCCCTTGCCCGATCAAGGCCACCACCGATCCGCGCTCCGTCTACTGCCGTCCGGGCTCGTCGGAATACGGCCTGCTCGACAGCGGCAACCCGTCCACCGGCGCCGGCGCGCTGAAAGCGGAAGAATCCAAGCAAGCCACGCTCGGCTTCCGCCTGGAGCCTAGCAGCATGATCTCGTTCGGCGTGGACATGTGGGACGTCAAGCTGAAGAACCAGATCCGCACCTTCTCGCAAGATCAGCTGTTCACCAATCCGGTGCTGGCCAACCAGTACATCACGGTGTATGCCGATCCTATCCAGAAGAGCAATGTGCTGGTGGCGGTCCGCAAGCCGCTGAACCTGGCCTCCTCGCACTTCCGCGGCCTGGACTGGGACAGCACCTTCCGCGCCGCCACGCCGATCGGCAAGGCCAGCGTGAACTGGACCGGTACCTACATGCTCAAGGCTGAGCAGGATGTGCCTGGCGTCGGCACGGAAAAATCGATCGGCCGCTTCGACTCCTATGACGACGTGGTGTTCCGTGTGATTTCGAAAGTGGTGTTCGCGCTGAAAACGTCCGACAAGCTGAGCAACTCGCTGACCGTCAACTACCGCTCCGGCTACCACGACAAAGTGCTGACCGCGGATGACGCAGCGGTGCGCGTGGTCAAAGACGACGGCAGCATCGGCGGCGTGGCTGCGATGGAACGCGACGTCAAGGCGTACACCACCGTGGACTACCAGATCAAGGCCAACTACATCAAGAACCTGACCCTGACCGCCGGCATCAAAAACCTGCTGGACCAGGACCCACCGTTCTCGGTGCGTAACTCGGGCGGCGGCAACCAGGTGGGCTACGACGGCCGCTACGCCGATCCGTTGGGCCGCACTTTCTACCTGACCGCGGCGTACAAGTTCTAAGCCCCAGGCCGTCGGCGCCACGCCGACGGCCTTGCAGCCCCGTCTTTTTCGGAAGACGGGGCTTTTTGCGTTCTGGGCGGCGACAACTGTGGCGTTAATGTAACGCTCTGTATCATTCTGCAAGCAAATATACGGCCGCGCGCCCGCACCAACTTGTTGCATCCCCGCTAAGCCAGCGCCGTACTTTCCCTTCTTTTTACAAAATAAACAATGTTTTATTACCAAGCGTGCCATCTGCACCAAATTAGAGCGCTTTTCTGCGCTGAAATAGGGTGCAGTTGTCTAGACCGTCTCCGGCGTTTTTTTGCCCATTCATAAATGTTTGCAACATTGACAGTAAATACGGGCAGATGCTCTGATGAAGAAGTGAAGAACAAATGGTTCTTTTCACAAGAAACTAAAGACACTTGGGTGTTCATCGTTTTTACATGGGAGAGCAAGATAATGATGGTTGAAACAGTATTGGCGCGGTCGGTGCGTCTGATGTGCGCCGGCGGCCTGGCCTTGGGCATGCATGCGGCGCTCGCGCAAACGAGCGACGTCAACAATGTGGCCCGGGTCGAGATCACGGGTTCGTCGATCAAACGTATCGCCAAGGAAGGTTCGCTGCCGGTGCAGACGCTGACCCGCGCCGACATCGATCAAAGCGGCGCCAACAACGTGGCCGACCTGGTCGCGCAACTGCCGTCGATGCAGGGCTTCATTACCTCCTCGACCTCGGTCAACGGCGGCGGCAACGGCATCCAGACCGCGTCGATCCACGCCATCGGCACCCAATACACGCTGGTGCTGCTGAACGGCCGCCGCATGGCGCCTTACGGCACCGGCAGCGCGGTCAACCTGGCCAGCATTCCGCTGTCGGCCGTCGAACGCGTCGAGATCCTGACCGACGGCGCCTCGACCTTGTACGGCTCGGACGCGATCGCCGGCGTGGTCAACTTCATCCTGAAAAAGAACGTCCAGGACCTGACCATCGAAGGCAACTTCGACGCCCCGCAGAAATCGGGCGGCAAGAGCGGCAACATCTCCATCACCAAGGGCTTCGGCGACCTCGAGACCGACGGCTACAACGTGCTGCTGGCCTACAGCCACGACGAGCAGAAGGAACTGAACTCGCGCCAGCGCGAGTTCTCCAAGACCGGCGCGCGCCGCTTCACCGAAAACGGCAAGCAGTACGCCACCTGGCAAACCAGTATCAACTCGACCCCGGCCAACGTTGAAGTGCTGAACTCGAAGACCGACCTGGACGAGGTACTCAACACCGACTTGCTGAACAAGGGTTCCTGCACCCAGGCCAACACCTTCGCGCGCAACGGCGCCTGCCGTTTCGACTACCCGGCCACCGTGCAGCTGCTGCCTGAGCTCAAGCGCGACAGCGTGTTCGCCTCGGGCAAACTGCGCCTGAACAAAGAGACCACCGTGTTCAGCGAACTGGTGCTGTCGAAGTTCGCCAGCACCGCGCGCTACGCGCCGGCCGCCCAGCCGCTGACGGTGTTCAGCACCGACCCGGTCACCAACGTCAAGACCACCAACCAGAACTACATCGGCGCCTACAACAAGAGCATCGTGCCACTGCTGGCCGGCAAGGGCATCAACCCTGCCGAGCTCACCGACGCGCTGTGGTTCTACCGCGGCGCCGACGCCGGCGGCCGTACCGATGAGTACCGCACCGACGCCGCCCACTTCGTGCTGGGCATCGACAGCGCGTACGCCGGCTGGGATGTGGGCGCGTCCTTCACCCATTCGCAGAACAAGCAGACCGACCAGGCGCTGGCCGGCTACATGAGCGGCGACAAGTTCGAGGAGCTGGTGCGCACCGGCGCCTACAATCCCTTCGTCTCCACCAGCGGCGCCGCCGCCGTGCTGGCCCCGGCCGTGCTGCACCAGCAGCTCGACGAGATCAAGTCCAAGCTCGACGTGATCGGCGCGCACGCCTCGCGTGAAGTGTTCGAACTGCCGGGCGGCGCCGCCTCGCTGGGCGTGGGCGCGGACTTCACCAAGCAAACCTACCAGGACACGCCGTCGAAGATCGCCATGGGCCCAGGCCCCGGCAATCCGGGCTGGACCGATGTGGAAATCGGCGGCGGCACCGGCGCCCAGGCGCTCGACGCCAGCCGCACCAACTGGGGCGCGTTCGGCGAGCTGCTGCTGCCGATCGCCAAGAACCTGGAGGCGACCACCGCCGTGCGTTACGACAGCTACTCCGCCGTCGACAAGAAGAACGTCAGCTACGATTCGAACGGCAAGGCTTCGCCTTCGGGCAAGATTGGCGAAGACGTGGCCAAGGCCACCTACAAGCTGTCGGTACGCTACACCCCGACCTCGCAACTGCTGCTGCGCAGCTCCTACGGCACCGGCTTCAAGGCGCCGACGATGAACAACATCGCCGACCCGCTGAAGAACGCCGGCTCCTCGAACTCCTTCCCATGCCCGGTCCACGCGCCTGATCCGCGCGCGGTCTACTGCCGTCCGGGTTCGTCGGAATACGCGCTGCTGGACGTCGGCAACCCGGCCACCGGCGACGGCGCGCTGAAGGCGGAGGAATCCAAGCAGGCGACGCTGGGCTTCCGCCTGGAGCCGACCAGCATGATCTCGTTCGGCCTGGACCTGTGGGACGTCAAGCTGAAGAACCAGATCCGCACCTACTCGCAGGACCAGCTGTACACCAAGGCTGAACTGAACCAGTACATCGCCGTGTACGCCGATCCTATCCAGAAGAGCAATGTGCTGGTGGCGGTCCGCAAACCGTTGAACCTGGCTACCTCGCACTTCCAGGGTCTGGACTGGGACACCACCTTCCGCGCCGCCACGCCGATCGGCAAGGCCAGCGTGAACTGGACCGGTACCTATATGCTGAAAGCGGAGCAGGAAGTGCCGCTGGTTGGCACCGAGAAGAGCATCGGCCGCTTCAACTCCTACGACGACGTGGTGTTCCGCGTGGTGTCGAAAATGGTGTTCGCGCTGAAGACCTCGGAGAAGCTGACCAACTCGCTGACCGTCAACTACCGTTCCGGCTACCATGACAAGCCGATCACGGAAGACGACCAGGCCGTGCGCGTGATCAACGCCGACGGCAGCATCGGCGCCGTGACGGCCCTGGTGCGCGACGTCAAGTCGTACACCACCGTGGATTATCAGGTCAAAGCCAACTACATCAAGAACCTGACCCTGACCGCCGGCATCAAAAACCTGCTGGACCAGGACCCGCCACTGTCGGTGCGTAACTCCGGCGGCGGCAACCAGGTCGGCTACGACGGTCGCTACACCGACCCGCTGGGCCGTACCTTCTACGTCAACGCTTCGTACAAGTTCTGATCGTACTTTCCCAAGTGAGCCCCCGGCCTGAGCCGGGGGCTTTTTTTTGTCAGAACGTGTAGTTGCCGGTCAGGTAGAACGAGCGTCCGGCCGGATCGGTGTAGCGGCCGTCGTAGCCCAACTGGTTGCCGCCGCCGGCGTTCTGCAAGGTCAGCGGTGGATTGCGGTCGAACAGGTTCTTGATGCCGCCGGTCAGCGTGAAGCGGCCGAAGTCATACTTGCCCTGCCAGTCGACCGTGGTGTACGACGGCGTCCACAAGCCGCCGAAAGCCACCGAGTCGCCCACGCTGCCGTCCGGGTTGACGGCGAAGATGGCCGTGTCCACCGGATAAGCCTGGTCGTGGTAGCCCGACTTGTAATGCGCCGTCAGGCTGTTGGTCAGCTTGCCGTTGGTCAGGCTCAGCGCCAGGTTGCTTTGCACACGGAACACCACCGCATTGTCCGGGCCGAAGCGGCCCAGGTCGGAATTGATGTCGCCGCCGGCCTGGGTGGTGTAGTTCTGCTTGATCATATACGTGCCGGTCCAGGCCGCCTTCCAGTCGCCGAACGGCGACTTGTTGCGGTAGCTGAAGTCCCAGTCGACGCCGCGGTAATTGGCCACGCCGCCGTTGATCGGCGCCTGCAGGTAGCCGATCGTGGTGTAGCCGGCCGGATCAGGATAGGGATTGACGAACAGGCGCTGGTACTGCTGCGGATTGGCGAAACCGACCTGCTCCGGAATGCCGGCCGACAGCACCTGGTTGCGGATCTGCACATTCCACAAATCCAGTCCCAGCGACAGGCCGCGCAGCGCCTCGATGCGCCCGCCCAGGGTCCACTGCTTGGATTTCTCCGGCTGCAAACCCTCGCTGCCGCTGGCGCCGTTCGGGCCGATCAGCAGGTCGTATTGCGCCTGGCCGACCAGGCAGCCGGGCGAGCCGGGGAACGGGCAGGCGTAGCTGCCGGCGGTGCTGCCGGAATAGGTCGGCGCGCCGGCGATGTCGCTGATGTTGGGCGTCTTGAAGCCGGTGCCGTAGGCGGCGCGCAGCAGCAGCGTCTCGACCGGGGTCCAGCGGGCGCTGACCTTGTAGGTGCCGGCGCTGAAGGAGTTGCCCACCTCGCCGGAGGCCAGCTGCGGCCGCAGGCCGCTGGCGTCGGCCAGCTTGGCGAAGATGAAGTCGCTGTGGGTCTTGTCGTAGCTGTCGTAGCGGCCGGAGACGGTGGCCTCAAACGTCTTCGCCAGCGGCAGCAGCACCTCGCTGTAGATGCCCCAGTTGTCGCGGCGGGCGTCGAACGGCACCTGGCCGTAGGTGCCGCCCACCGGGTAGTTGGCCGACGCCGGCTGGCTGGCGTAGCCGGAATTGGCCAGGATGGTCGGATGGTAGGCGATCTGGTAATGCGTCTTGGAATAGTCGCCGCCCAGCGAGATGATGGAGCTGCCGCCCGGCAGGCTGAACAGGTCGTGCTGCGCGCCCGCGTGCAAGGTGTTGAGCTTGGAGGTGTTGGTCGAGAAGGTGGTGCCGTTGACCAGCGCGCCGCGCAGCTGGTCGGCGCCGCTGCCCATCACCGGATCGTAGACGCCCGACGCCACCAGCGCGTTGAGCTTGTCGAAGTCCGAGTAGCCGCCGGCGGCGTTGTCCTTGATCTTGTTTTCCGACAGGATCAGGCTGGCGTTGTAGTTCCAGCCCCAGGCGTTGCCGTCGACGCCGACCGCGAAGTGGCGGGCGTCGGTGATGTACTCGTCGGCGCGGCCGCCGATCAGCACCGAGCGGTAGCCCAGCGTGCCGTCGCCGGTCGGGTTCTCCAGGTTGTTGGCGTCCAGGTAGGGCTGGATGTAGCGCTGGTACAGCTGCGGGAAGCGGTCGGTGGAATTGACGCCCATCGGCTGCGCCGACGGCGCGTACTGCGCGGTCATCGAATAGCTCGACAGCACCAGTTCGCCCCACAGCTGGGTGTCTTGGTTCAACTGCCAGGTGCCTTTCAGCAGGCCGCTGTCGCGCCGCGAGCCGGGCACATCCTCGACGGTGGCGCCGTAGTTGAAGCGGCACTGCGTGCCCAGCGGGCCGGCCAGCGGGCCGCCGCAATTGCCCTTGGCGGCCAGGTAGGGATTGATCGCCACGCCGCTGGTCTCGACCGAGTCGGCCGAGCCGCGCGGGCGCACATTGAAGGTGATGTTGGCCGGTTCGGTATTGCCGGTGCGCTGGTCGAACCAGTACTGCTGGCCGCCGCTGCCGAACTTGAAGAAGGCGCCCGGCGCCGAGAAGGGGCGCTGCAAGGCCGTCAGGCGCTGCTGCTCGTCGTGGCTGTAGGAAAACAGGATGTTGAATTTGTCGGTGTCGAGATCGCCCCAGCCCTTGGTCAGGCCGGCGCTGGACCAGCGCCCGCCGGACTTGCGCGGCTGGCCATAGGTGGCGTAGGCCTCGCCCTTGGTCAGATTCTTTTTGAGGATGAAGTTGACCACGCCGGCGATCGCGTCCGAGCCGTACAGCGCGGAGGCGCCGTCGCCGAGGATCTCGACCCGCTCCACCGCCTCCAGCGGAATGCTCTCGATGTTGACGGCGTAGCCGCCGCCCTGGCCGGTGCCGAGCAGGCTGGGCGCCACGCGCTGGCCGTCCAGCAGCACCAGCGTGTACTTCGACGGCAGCGAGTGCAGCGCCGCCGTGGTGACGCCGGCGCCGCCACCGTTGACCGAACTGGACGCCGGCACAAAGCCCTGCATCGACGGCAGCATCTGGATCAGGTCGGTCGCGGAGGTGGCGCCGCTCTGCTTGATGTCGGCGCTGGTCAGCACCTGCACCGGCAGCGCGCCCTCCTTGGCGATGCGCTTGATCGCCGAGCCGGTGATCTCGACCCGTTGCATGGGTTGCCTGTCGGCCGCGCTGTCCTGCGCGATGGCCGGCAGCGCCAGCCACCCCAGGCCGGCAATGGCGCCGCCCGAAAACATCAACCGCAAGGAACGCGACAGCATTGTTTCTTGAATCATGACTTACCTCCGCTATTATTTTTGGATACACCCGTCCGACGCCCGCTGCCGCACTGGCAACAGGTCGCTCTGAAAAACCGGACAGGTGAATAAACGTAGGAAGGTGTTCGACGACACCACCCATGCTTTATATAAAAACATGCGAGGAAGTCAAGGTCAATCGAACTCGTGTCACATTCGTGGTTCTTACAACACTATTGATAGCGTTCCACAAAAACAAAGGGACCCATATAGCCATTGGGTCCCTTTGTATCTAGAGTGTAACGGTGCGACGTTTTGTTACTTGGACGCGGCCTCCGCCGCCTGGGTGGCGAGGCGGCGCTGGCGCACGGCGGCGGCCAGGCCGTGCAGCACTTGCACGCTGCTATCCCAGTCGATGCAGCCGTCGGTGACGGACTGGCCGTAGGTCAATTCCTTGCCCGGCACCAGATCCTGGCGGCCCGCCACCAGGTGCGATTCGACCATCACGCCGACGATGCGGTTGTCGCCGCCGGCCACCTGGCGGCCGATGTCGGCGCACACCGGCACCTGGTTCTCCGGTTTCTTCGAACTGTTGGCGTGCGAGGCGTCTATCATCAGGCGCGCCGCCAGGCCCTGGGCCGCGATCGCCTTGCAGGCTTCGTCGACGCTGGCAGCGTCGTAGTTCGGGGTCTTGCCGCCGCGCAGGATGATGTGGCAGTCCTCGTTGCCGTTGGTCGACACGATGGCCGAGTGGCCGCCCTTGGTCACCGACAGGAAATGGTGCGGCTGCGAGGCGGCCTTGATCGCCTCGACCGCGATCTTGACGTTGCCGTCGGTGCCGTTCTTGAAGCCGACCGGGCACGACAGGCCGGAAGCGAGCTCGCGGTGCACCTGCGACTCGGTGGTGCGGGCGCCGATCGCGCCCCAGCTGATCAGGTCGGCGATGTATTGCGGGCTGATCACGTCCAGGTACTCGGTGCCGGCCGGCAAGCCCAGCTCATTGATGTCGCGCAGCAGCTCGCGCGCCATGCGCAGGCCGTCGTTGATGCGGAAGCTGCTGTCCATGTAGGGGTCGTTGATCATGCCCTTCCAGCCGACCGTGGTGCGCGGTTTTTCGAAGTAGACGCGCATCACGATCTCGAGGTCGCCCGCCAGTTCGCGGCGCAGCACCACCAGGCGGCGCGCATATTCCATCGCCGCCTTGGGATCGTGGATCGAGCACGGGCCGACCACCACCATCAGGCGGTCGTCCTGGCCGTGCAGGATGCGGTGCAGCGCGATGCGGGCGTCGGCCGCGGTCTGCTCGGCGTTTTCGGTGCACGCGAATTCGCGGATCAGATGGGATGGCGGCGTCAATTCCTTCATTTCGCGGATGCGCAAATCATCGGTACGGGGCATGCTGTTCTCCAGGTAATGAATCTTCTAAAAGTCAGGGTAAAAAAAAACCGCCTCGGGAGGCGGTTTTTTAGGAATTTGCAGGAACTCGTCTTTGCTTCTACGTGTACCGGCCGCTACTCCACCGCCTCGAGGTTGGAATCGCTAAAGTAAAAGTAGGTGGTAAAGAAGAAGCGGGTCATGATGATGTTCCGTAAGTATTGGATTGACTATAACGCTATTGCCGACGGCTTGGCAAGTAGTTTATGGCTATAAGCTAATGCCACTCCCCGCCTTACGCCGTGCCGCCGACGGTCACGCCGTCGATGCGCAGGGTCGGCTGGCCGACGCCCACCGGCACGCTCTGGCCTTCCTTGCCGCACACGCCCACGCCCGGATCGAGGCGCATGTCGTTGCCGATCATGGAGACGCGGTTCAGCACTTCCGGACCGTTGCCGATCAGCGTGGCGCCCTTGACCGGGTAGGTCACCTTGCCGTCTTCGATCATGTAGGCCTCGCTGGCCGAGAACACGAACTTGCCGTTGGTGATGTCGACCTGGCCGCCGCCGAAGTTGACCGCGTACAGGCCGTTCTTGACCGAGGCCAGGATTTCCGCCGGGTCCTTGTCGCCGCCCAGCATGTAGGTGTTGGTCATGCGCGGCATCGGCAGGTGGGCGAACGATTCGCGGCGGGCGTTGCCGGTCACCGGCATCTTCATCAGGCGCGCGTTCATGGTGTCCTGGATGTAGCCCTTCAGGATGCCGTCCTCGATCAGCGTGGTGCACTGGGTCGGGTTGCCCTCATCGTCGATGTTGAGCGAGCCGCGGCGGTCGGCCAGGGTGCCGTCGTCCACCACCGTCACGCCCTTGGCGGCGACGCGCTGGCCGATCATGCCGGAGAAGGTCGACGAACCCTTGCGGTTGAAGTCGCCCTCGAGGCCGTGGCCGATCGCCTCGTGCAGCAGGATGCCGGGCCAGCCCGGTCCCAGCACGACGGTCATCGGGCCGGCCGGCGCCGGACGCGCGTCCAGGTTGACCACCGCCGACTTGACGGCCTCGGCCGCGTATTCTTCCAGCAGGGCGTCGCTGAAGTAGCCGTAGTCGTAGCGGCCGCCGCCGCCGGACGAGCCCATCTCGCGCCGGCCGTTCTGCTCGACGATCACCGTCAGCGACACCCGCACCAGCGGGCGGATGTCGGCCGCCAGCACGCCGTCGCTGCGCACCACCAGCACCACGTCGTATTCGCCGGCCAGGCTGGCCATCACCTGCACCACGCGCGGGTCCTTGGCGCGCGCCATCTTCTCGACGCGCTCGAGCAGCTTGACCTTGGCGGTCGCGTCCAGCGAGGCCAGCGGATCGTTGGGCAGATACAGCGAGCGGCCGCCGGTCGGCGTCATCGCGCCGGCGACCTTGATCTTGCCGGCGCCGGCGCGGGCGATGGTGCGCGTGGCCGAGGCAGCATCCATCAGGGCCGCTTCCGAGATATCGTCCGAATAGGCGAAGGCGGTCTTGTCGCCCGAGACGGCGCGCACGCCGACGCCCTGGTCGATCGAGAAACTGCCGGTCTTGACGATGCCCTCTTCCAGGCTCCAGCCTTCGTTCTTGGTGAACTGGAAATACAGGTCGGCGTAGTCGACCTTGTGGGTGAACATCGAGCCCAGCGTCTTGAGCAGCTTGGCTTCGTCCAGCCCGAACGGCGTCAGCAGGATGTCGCGCGCCACGGCAAGGGTGGACAGATTCGGTTCAAATGGCTTCATGATGGTGTCTTCTAGTAGTGTGGTGCAATTGTAGCGGAGTTCACATAGTCCGGTGCTTGAGCGCCGGCAGGCTCTGGCGCACGCTGTCCATGAACATCAGGTCGATGTCGCCGTGGACCACGCCCTCGCCCTCGGCCAGCACGGCCTTGACCGCGCCCCACGGGTCGATCAGCATGCTGTGGCCCCAGGTGCGGCGGCCGTTCGGATGGCTGCCGCCCTGCGCCGCCGCCAGCACATAGCACTGGTTTTCGATGGCGCGCGCGCGCAGCAGGATTTCCCAGTGCGCATGGCCGGTGGTGTAGGTGAACGCGGCCGGCACGACGATCAGCGCCACCGGCCCCATCGCGCGGTACAGCTCGGGGAAGCGCAGGTCGTAGCAGACCGACATGCCGACCTTGCCGAACGGCGCCTCGAACACGCCGACATGCCGGCCCGGCACGATGGTCTTGGCTTCGTCGTAGGACTCGGTGCCCTTGCTGAAGCCGAACAGGTGGATCTTGTCGTAGCGGCCCACGTGCTCGCCCTGCGGGTTGTAGACCAGCGTGGTGTTGATGACTTTTTCCGGATCATCGGACGCCAGCGGCAAGGTGCCGCCGATCAGCCAGATCTCCAGCTCGCGCGCCAGCGCCGACATGAAGTCCTGGATAGGCCCCTGCCCCAGCGGCTCGGCGACGGCGACCTTGTCGCTGTCCTGCAGGCCCATGATGGCCCAGTATTCCGGCAGCAGCACCAGGGTGGCGCCGGCCTCGGCGGCCTGGTGGACCAGGCGGCGCGCGGTGGCGATATTGTCCGTCACGGACGGCGAGGAAATCATTTGTACTGCGGCGACTGTGTGCATGGCTGTCCCGTTCAATTTAGTGCATGCCCTTGGCGGCGGGCGGCGGTTCCACTTTGGATGCGTCGAGCTTGGTCACCACCGGCGCCTTCCACGGCCCGGTGACCTGCATATGATAGGTCAAGGCCTTCATCACCGGCGCGCTGAGGAACAGCTGCGCCAGGAAACTGCCCAGGCCGATCACCGGGTTGACGGCCAGCGCGTACACCAGCGGCGCCGTGCCCAGATTCACTTCCGGTATCACCACCACATGCAGGTTGGTGGTTTCGTTGGCGATGTCGGCGGTGCCGTCCATCAGCACGGTGGCGGCCACGCCGTGCATCTTCAGGTTGTCGGTCTTGGCGATGCCGTGGTTGATGGCGGCGTCGGCGGTGATGCCGTCGAAGGCCAGGCCTTCCGAGAAGACGTCGTGGAAATCCAGCTTGAGCAGGCGCGGCAGGGCTTGCAGGCTGAGCACGCCGAGCAGCTTGGCGGCGCCCGGGTCCTGCTTCAGGAACTGGCCTTTTTCCACGTTGAGCTTGATGTCGCCGGACAGGCTGGGCAAGTCCAGCGAATACGGCAGGCCCTTCCAGGCGATGTCGCCGTTGAGCGTGCCCTTGCCGTTGCGCAGCGTGCCGACGAAGCCGAAGCGGTCCAGCAACTTGCCGGCGTCGGCGATGTCGAGGTTGAAGTTCAGGCTGGTGGTGTGGACGCCATCCTTGGTCACCCATTTGCCGGTGCCCTTGAGCTCGCCGTCCGGATTGGCCAGCGACAGCTTGCCGATCCGCCATTCGCGCGCGTTCGGCAGCTGCGCGTTGCTGGCCTGCAGTTCCAGCCGGCCCAACTGCTTGTTGAACAGTTCGAAGCGCTCGACCACCACGTCCAGCGCCGGGATGGTGGCGGCCGCGCTCTTGCCGTCCAGCAGATCCTGCACATCCTTTGACGCCGATTCCGGGATCACCAGCGAGGACAGGCGCGCCGTCACCTTGCCCAGGCCCTGGCCGGTGGACGGTTCGCTCCAGGTCAGGTAGCCGTTGGCCTGGCTGGAATCGACGCTGGCCTGCCACACCGATTTCTGGCGGCTGACGCCGACCACCACGTTGTCCAGCTTGCGGTCGCCGATCACCAGTTCGCTGGCGCGCGCGGCGATGGTGTCGGGCATCACGTATTGGGCGACGTCGGCGCCGTCGGCCCCGGTAGATGGTTCGGCCTTGCCGGCGATCTCGCTGCCGAAATCCAGCCAGGCGTCGACGTTGAGCGCGCGCAGGCTGACGTTGAAGGACATGCCGCTGTCCGGCTCCGGCGCCGGCGCGTTGACGCCGATGCCGCCGCGCACCAGCTTCCACGGCGTCTTGCCGAGCTTCTGGCGCTGGTAGCGCGCGTTGATATTGTTGCCGAGCGTGATGCGCATATCGTCATGCACGGCGCCGGCGGCGTCCGGCGTCAGCGCACTGCTGAGCACGAAGCGCACCGGCAGCGCATCCGGCGCGGCCTTCCTGACCGGCGCCGGCAGTTCGATGCCGAGGCCGCTGAGCGTGGAGTCCACCGCCACCACCACCTGGTGGTCGCGCGCCGTGACGGTGCCGGTGTAGCGCGTGCCGCCCGAGAAATGGCCGGCCAGGCGCTGCATGGCCGGCATCGGATAGGTCTTGCGGAAACCGTCGGCCGTCATCGCGCCGGCCAGCTTGACGACGATGGCGTTGTCCTTCTGGCTGCCGCCGGTGATGCCGACCGGTCCGCCGAGGAAGTTGCCCGACAGCTGGTTCAGGTTGACGCCGTGCTCGTTGAACTCGATCTTGCCCTGCGACGCCTGCACCGGCGGCAGGTCGTTCATCAGCGTGATGTCGTTGTTGGCCAGCTGCAGCGCGCCCTGTACCTTGGCGTCGATCAGGTGCGACAGCGGCAGGCGCAGGCTCAGCGCCAGCTTGGCGTTGCCGCTGGCCTGGGTTTCGTCGGTGAAGTGCGAGATCCATTCCAGCACCGGGCTGATGCTCATGTACTTGAGGAATTCCTGCATGGGCCCGGCGGCGTTGCCGTCGATTTCCAGCATCGCATCGTGGATCGTCAGGTCGGGGATCACCGCCTTCACGCCGGACAGCGCGACGCCGGCGGTGGTGGCGGTGTCGCCGCGGATTTCCATGCGGGCGCGGTCGAACACGAAGCTGCCCTTGATGTGCTCGGCCTGCGGCCACAGCGGCAGCGGCTTGCCGTCCTTGCCCAGCTCCTTGCCCTCGTGCAGCAAGTGGCTAGGGGAATAATTGAGCTTGCCTTCGCTCAGCTTGCCGGCCACGCGGAACTCGCCGCGCGCCTTGTCGGCGCCGCTGTCGCCGTGGAAGGGGAAGTGTGCCAGGTCGCCGCGCAGGCGCAGCGTGACCTCGCTGGCAACGCCGTCTTCGAGCGCGCCGGTCAGCCAGGCGCGCAGGTCGTGCGGGGTCTGCAGCGGCAGGTAGTTGTCGATGCGGTTCAACTGGAAGCCGTTCAGCGTGCCGGTCAGGTCGACCTGGCCGGCGCCCTTGCCGCCCAGCGGCATCTTGTGCGAGCCCTGCAGCGTGCCGCTCAGGCCGTTTTGCAGGAAGTCCATGCTGTCGATCTGGAACAGCAGCTGGTTGTCCGGTTCGAACGACCAGCGCGCCTTCAGGTTCAGGCGGTCGAACGGCATCGCCGCTTCGCTGAAGTAGTCCGGCATCTGCAGCACCAGCTGGGTCGAGGCCAGGCTGAAGCTGCCGCCCTTGTCGGTGGCGTCGATCGCGCCGCTCAGGTTGTCGAAGCCGGGGATGGCCGGCAAGGCGGCGCTGGCCGGCGACTTGGCGGTCTTCGCTTGCGCCAGGCGCGGCGGCTGCGGCTTCAGGCCCAGCCCGGCCAGGTCTCCCTTGACGCGGTAGGACTGCAAGGCCGGATACGCGCCCTGCCATTCGGCGGAAAAGTTCTGCAGCAGGCCGCGCGGCGCGAAGTCGGCCAGCAGCTTGCGCTGGTGCTCGTTCAGCGGCAGGCGCTCGGCCAGGCCGGCCATGGTTTGCAGGTCCAGCTGGCGGGCGCGGATTTCATAGCGCTCCGGCTTGGCGCCGCTGGCGGCGCTGTAGTGTTCGGACAGCGAGGTCGGCGCCATCAACAGGCCGTCGCTGGTGGTCAGGGTCAGGTTGCTCAGCTCGACGCTGTGGCCGAGCGCGCCGAAGCGCGGCCGGACCGCGCCCTTTTTGACCAGCGGCGCGTTGGCGGGCATTTCTTCGCGGGCGGCGATGCGGCCGCTGAGCTGGCGCAGGTCCAGCAGCGGCAGCTCCTTGCCGAGCACGGCGGAAACATCGCGCAGGCCGACATCGGCGGTAAAGCCGGTCACGCGCGACTGCTCGATGCCGACCCAGGCGCGCAGCGAACCGCCGCCACTGTTGAGCTCGAACGGGAAGTCCAGCCAGGGCTTCCACGCCAGCAGGTCGGTGCCGCGCACGTCGGCGTACAGCTCGCCCTTCCACATCGACAGGTTGGACACCCGCGCGCCGAAGGCGGGATGGCTGAAGTCGGCGCGCACGTCGAGCGGCGCGGCCAGCGTGGCCGGCGGCGTCGCCTTCAGCGCCAGTTGGTGATGCAGCCACTGGTTGCGCAGCAGGATGCTGACGCCGTCCAGCGCGAGCGGCGGCGCGTTGCGCTGCAGGTCGGTCCATTGCAGGCGGCCCTCGCGGATGACGATCTCGCGCTGCGACAACAGCCAGTCGGCGCCGCGGCCGTCGCTCGGCTTGCGCGGATCGATGTAGATGCCGGCCACCAGCAGACGGCCGTCGGCTTGGCGCCGCACGTCGAGCTCGGGGCGCACCAGTTCCAGCGATTCGAAGCGCACCGCGCCGGCCAGCACGCTCCACCACGACAGGGTGGCCGACACGCTGGGCAAGGTCAGCGCCTGCTGGCCCTGCTGGTCGTGCAGCACCACGTCGCCCAGGAACAGGTTGGGGCGCAGGCCGGTCCAGGAAGCGTAGATGCGGGCGATGGTGACGCGGTTGCCGACGGCGCCGCTGGCCAGGCGCTCGATATCGCCCTTGTAGTGGTCGATATTCGGCAGCACCACGTAACGCAGCGTCAGGAACAGGATGGCGAAGGCGAAATACAGCAGCAGGAACAGCTTCAGCGTGAAGCCCAGCACGTGATGGCTGGCCAGGTTGCAGATGCGATAGGCGGCACGCAGCCGGTGCCAGCGCGCGGCCAAAGGCCCCTCGCCTGTCACAGTCTCCTCTTCTGGTTTTTGCATCAATAAGCTAATAAATCAGGCCATGCGTCAAATAAATCGCTAAACTCGGTTTCAAGCTTTTATGCCTGCGCAGCAATTCTACCGCATCACCTGTGCTAGCCAGCGCCGCTTAGGGCGGCCGTGCACCGGTTTTACGTGCTTTACATGCTGTTACCGATTAACCGTCGTTTACTATCGTTTCAGGAAACACGTTGCCCATGATTGCACCAACCGCGTCACGTTTTTACCAGCGCTGGCTGGCCGCCGCTCCCGACCGCGCCGCCAAGGCTGATGATTTAGCGCAATTATCGCTTGCCCAGATTAATCTTGCTGACTATTTAGCAAAAGAAGCCGCCAACGTGCCGGCCGGCGCCCCGCCGCTGCCCTTGCCGCGCGCCATGCGCCGACTGCGCAACCTGCTGGTGTGCGTGCTGATCCGCCGCGACCTGGAAGGCAAGGCCAACCTGGCCGAGGTGGTGGAAGCCATGACCCGCTTCGCCGATTTCGCCATCCAGCAGCACATGGTCGAGATTTACGCAGAAATGACGGCGGCGCACGGCACGCCGATCGGCCGCGATTCCGGCCTGCCGCAGGAGCTGATCGTGCTGGGCATGGGCAAGCAAGGCGGCGGCGAGCTGAACGTCTCGTCCGACATCGACCTGATCTTCGTCTACCCGGAGGATGGCGACACGGTCGCCGGCCCGGGCCAGCGCAGCCTGTCCAACCATGAATTCTTCATCCGGCTGGGCAAGAAGCTGATCGCGGCATTGTCGGAGATAACGGAAGATGGCTACACATTCCGGGTCGATATGGCCTTGCGGCCGAACGGCGGCTCGGGTCCGCTGGCCGCCAGCCTGAGCATGGTGGAGCAATACCTGATCGTCCAGGGCCGCGAGTGGGAGCGCTACGCCTGGGTCAAGGCGCGCGCCGTGACCGGCCGCGCCGAGGACATCGCCGCGCTGGACGCCATCGTGCGGCCGTTCGTGTTCCGCCGCTACCTGGACTTCGGCGTGATCGACGCCATCCGCAATATGCACGCGCAGATCCGCGCCGAGGTCAACCGCCAGGAGCGGCTGCACCCGGACCGCAGCAACAACGTCAAGCTGGGCCGCGGCGGCATCCGCGAGATCGAGTTCCTGGCGCAGGTGTTCCAGCTGATACGGGGCGGCCGCGACGCCGCCCTGCGCGACCGCTCGACCCGCACCACGCTGCGCATCATCGCCGAAAAAGGCTTGCTAAGCCACGCCATCGTCTATCAACTGCTCGCTTCCTACACCTTCCTGCGCAACCTGGAGCATCGCCTGCAATACCTGGACGACGCCCAGACCCACACCCTGCCGGCCAACGACGCCGACCGCCTGCTGGTGGCGCAGATGATGGGCCTGGCCGACACCGCCACCCTGCTGACCCAGATCGAAGCCCACCGCCAGTTCGTCGCCGGCCAGTTCGATGAAATGTTCTCGGACAAGACCAGCGGCAGCGACCACGACATCAATCCGCAGTCCAGCAACGAGTGCGCCGATCCCGACAACCTGGAAGCCATGGTGTCGCGCTTCGCCGCGCTGGGCTTCACCGATCCCGAGGGCGCGGCCAAGCGCCTGATCTCGACCTGGCAGGCGCCGCGCCTGCAATCGCTGCCGGAAGCGAGCCGCAACCGCTTGTTGGGACTGGTCAACGCGGCGCTGCCGCTGATCGTGCAATGTTCGCTGGAATCGAGCGGCGGCAGCCAGCAGGCCACGCTGGGCCGGCTGCTGGATTTCCTGGAAGCAATCGCGCGCCGCTCGGCCTATCTGTCGCTGCTAACCGAATATCCGCACACGCTGGCGCGGGTGATCCGCATGGTGCACGCCAGCGGCTGGGCCGCGCAATTCCTCAGCCAGCACCCCATCCTGCTCGACGAGCTGCTCGACGACCGGGTGCGCAACGCCGTGTTCGACCCGGTGGCGCTGGCGGCCGACCTGGAACTGCAACTGGCCTCGGCGCCCGGCGACACCGAGCGGCAGATGGATATCCTGCGCGAAATCCACCACGCCCAGCTGTTCCACCTGCTGGCGCAGGACCTGGCCGGCGACCTGACGGTGGAAAAGCTGGCCGACCACCTGTCGGCGCTGGCCGACACCATCGTCGCCGCCGCCATCAAGGCGATCTGGCAGATGGTGGCCACGCGCCACCGCGAGGTGCCGCAGTTCGCGGTGATCGCCTACGGCAAGCTGGGCGGCAAGGAGCTGGGTTATGTGTCCGACCTGGACGTGATCTTCCTGTACCACGACAGCGACCAGGAGGCGCCGGCCCAGTACGCCAAGCTGGCGCAGCGCTTTATTACCTGGATGACCTCGCACACCTCGGCCGGCATCCTGTTCGACATCGACACCGCGCTGCGGCCGGACGGCGCCAGCGGCATGCTGGTGTCGAGCGTGTCGGCGTTCGAGAAATACCAGAGCGGCTCGGCCTGGGTGTGGGAGCACCAGGCGCTGACCCGCGCCCGCTTCTGCGCCGGCGACGCGGCGATCGGCGCGCGCTTCGAGGAAATCCGCGAGGCGGTGCTGCGCAAGGAACGGCCGGCCGACGGCCCGCTGAAGCAGGAAGTCATTGCAATGCGAAAACGAATGGTCGACGCCAAGCCGAATCACAGCGAGCTGTTCGACCTGAAACAGGATCCGGGCGGCATGATCGATATCGAGTTCATCGTCCAGTTCCTGGTCCTGCAGCACGCGGCGGCCTACCCGCAGCTGACCGCCAATTACGGCAATATTGCGCTTTTGAAAATGTGCGGCGAGCTGGGTTTGATCGATGCCGGACTGGCTGCGCGCGTCGGCGACGCCTACCGGAAGTTGCGCAAGTTACAACACCAGCTGCGCCTGCAAGGCCAGGACCTGGCGCGCGTCGAACCACAATTGGTGGCCGTTCACGCGGCTCAGGTTTTGGCATTGTGGCGCACTATCTTTGAAGGCAACGTTGCCATATAACAACGAACCCTTTGTTAAATTGCCGCTGTTGCGATTTAAACTCGGCAACTACAGTAATATTGAAAACCACAACAGCAGAGCGCCCAGCGCCGTCGCAGTTTTATTCAAAGGAGAAATGATATGAAAGCATTATTCGGTGCCGCAGCGTTAAGCTTAAGCATGTTTGCAATGTCATCGACCGCTGTGGCCGCCGACAAGGGAACGCCTGACGAAGCGGTCGCCATGGTAAAGAAAGCGGTGGCCCTGATTAAATCCGATGGCAAGGAGAAAGCTTTCACCGCGATTTCCGATCCGGCCAATCCGGCTTTCCATGATCGCGACCTGTATATTTATGTGTACGATTTAAATGGCATCGCTTTAGCCCACGGCAATAATCCTAAAATGGTCGGCAAACCTTTGATTACCCTCAAGGATAATGAAGGCAAACCCATGATTAAAGAAATGGTCGACCTCGCCAAATCCAAGGGCAAGGGCTGGGTGGATTTCAAATGGCCGAATCCGGTCACCAAGGCGGTGGAAGCCAAGTCTGGCTATATCGAGAAAGTCGACGACATGTTGGTCGGCTCCGGCATCTACAAATAAAAGCAGTAGCGCGACGCAACAACCGGGACGATGTCCCGGTTTTTTTTCGCCTTCATTCTGGGATCATGCCAAAAATTGGCGCGTAAACGCCAGAAATGAGCTTACAGCCGGGGGAACTCTTCGGCAGCCTAGTCAGTCTATCAGCGGTGACATTCAAAATAACCGTGACATACCCTAGGAGCCGGATAATGAACCATGAAACCACGATCGCCCGCGCCATTCGCCTGCTGTGCATAGTCGGCCCGGCATGCGGCGCGCAAACCGCGATGAGCCAGGAAACCGCCGAACCCATGCAGAAGGTGCTGATAACCGGCTCCCGTATTGCCTCGCCGGCGGCGGAATCGCCTTCGCCATTGCAGATATTAAACTCGGTGGATATTGCCGCTTCCGGCGCCACCAATCTGCAAGATTTATTACAAAAGAATCCAACGATGGGGACGCCGACCATCAGCCGCGCCAATTCCAATTTCCTGACATCGAGCGCGGGCGTTTCCACGGTTAATTTAAGAAACCTCGGCGATTCCCGCACCCTGGTATTAATAAATGGCCGGCGTTTTGTTTCCGGCGTACCAGGAGATACTGCGGTCGACCTCAACACTATTCCCACGGATTTTATCGACCGGGTGGAATTATTAACCGGCGGCGCCTCGGCCACTTATGGCTCGGACGCCGTGGCCGGCGTGGTCAATATTATCTTGAAGAAAAATTTTAATGGGGTGCTGCTCGATGCGCAAACCGGCCGCAGCAACGAAGGCGACGACTTTAAAAAGAAACTGTCGCTGACTTTCGGCACCACCAGCGCGGACGGCGCCAGCAATGTCATGGGCCATTTCGGCTACTCGAAACAGGGCATGGTGGCCTCGCGCGACCGTCCGGCCTCGGCCGTCGACCAGACCTCGGCCATCACCCAGGGCCACCCGGAACTGGCGTTCGTGGTCAAGCGGCCCAACTTTTCCGGCTATGCGCCGCAGGGCCATTTCTTCGGCGACAGCGAAGATTTCACCTATGATGCAAATAACAACATTATCCCGTGGAATCAAAATGGCGCGGCCGGCAGCGGCGCCGGCGCCACCGGCTTCAACCGTTCAGCCTACCGCCTGATCGCCGTCCCGACCGAGCGCTACCTGTTCGCCACCAACGGCAACTGGGCATTCAACGACAGCCACAGCGCGTTCTTCGAGGGCACCTACGCCTCGTCCAAGGTCGATGCCAATATCGAACCCTTCGCCCTGGGCTCGGACCTGGTGTACAAGCCCAGCGGCCAGGTGCCGGCCGCCTCCCTCGTCAACGGCGTGCTGGTCAAGAATCCGCTGGTGCCGCAGTATTTATATGACCGCATCAGCGACACCGACGGCGACGGCGTGCCGGACTACTTCTTCACCCGCCGCCTGTCCGAGTTCGGCCCGCGCCATTCGACGGTGGACCGCGACACCTTCCGCCTGGCAACCGGCCTGAAGGGCACGGTGCGCGACTGGAACTATGAGGCCTACCTGGCCTACGGCAAGACCAAGGAGGCGCAAAACTCCACCGGCCAGGTCAATGTGATGAGCTTGCGCAATGCGCTGGAGGCGATACCCGGTCCGGACGGCGCGCCGGTATGCCGCGACGTGCATGCGGTGGCCGAGGGTTGCGTGCCGATCAACATCTTCGGCTACCACAGCATCACCCCGGCCGCGCTCAAATACGTGACCGCGCCCGGTTCGCTGGAAACGGCGATCACGCAGAAGCTGGTGGGCGGCTCGGTCACCGGCGAGGTGCCCGGCCTGGCCGCCGGCCGCATCGGCATCGCCGCCGGCTTCGAATGGCGCAGCGAGGATTCCAGTGCGATTCCCGATCCGCTGACCCAGTCCGGCCTGAACGCCGGCAACGCCCTGCCCCCCACTTTCGGCAACTTCCTGGTGCGCGAAGTGTTTGTCGAAACCAGGGTGCCGCTGCTCAAGGAGCGGCCGTTTGCCCGCGAGCTGAGTTTCCTCGGCACGGTGCGGCACGGCGACTATTCCACCGTCGGCAGCACCAACAGCTGGAACGCCGGCCTGGAATGGGGCGTCAGTTCCGACGTCAAGCTGCGCGGCACGCGCGCGCAATCGACGCGGGCGCCCAATATCAACGAGCTGTTCCAGGCGCCCAGCCAGGATTTCCCGACCGGCCTGGTCGATCCCTGCGAGGGCGTGGCGTCTTCCGGGACCAGCGCGCTGGCCGTCAATTGCCGCAATGCGCCGGGCGTTGCGGCCAATATGGCGGCACATGGCGGCGTGTTCACGTTAAATCAGGCGGACCAGCAAGGCATCAGCGGCTACAACAGCGGCAACCCCAATCTCAAGGCGGAAAAAGGCCGCTCCACCACCATAGGCCTGGTGGTGACGCCGCGCTCGGTGCCGCTGCTGCGCCGCTTCACTTTTACGGTCGACTATTTCACCATCAAGATCGCCGACGCCATCGTCAGCACCGATCGCCAATATGCGCTGGATCAATGCTACAACCAGAACAATCAGGCGTTTTGCAGCTTCATCACGCGCCGCCCCGCGGCCGTGGGCAACCTGAGCTCAGGCTCCATTCGATATAGCAACATCGCCTCCACCAACAGCGGCGGCTTCGGCACCGAGGGCGTCGACCTGACGGCCTCGTGGTCGGACAAGGTCGGCCCCGGCAACCTGAGCGCCCGCCTGGCCTGGACCTGGCTGCGCCAGCTGTGGCAGAAGGCGACGCCGGAGGCGGAGAAGAACAGCGACGTCGGCGAGATCACGGCGGCCAACACCAATGCGCCGCGCAACCGGGCCGGCCTCAACCTCGCCTACAAATGGGGCCCGGCCGGCGTCAACTGGACAGCCACCTACACCGGCCCGGTATCGCTGGACGACCAGTTCCTGAAGAGCCTGAGCATCGCGCCGGGCACGGTGGGCGTGGGTTCGCGCACCTACAACGATTTCCAGTTCACCTATGACGTGAAGAAATACCTGCAACTCTACCTGGGCATCGACAACGCCTTCAACGCCAAGGCGCCGCCCATCATCAGCGGCCTGCCCGGCAACCAGACCGGCACCGAAACCGATACCTCGACCTACGACGCGATCGGCCGGCGCTACTACCTGGGCTTGCGCATCACCTTGTAGCGCAAAAGGAACAGCAACGTTATTTTTTTGATTATTTTGTCATTTTATGTTTACAGAAATGCCATCAACCCAATACATTGGCAGATCGGAAAAAAATGTTTTTCCGACAATTTGCAATCGCGAATGAAAATTGGAGGAGTTGGTAATGATCAAGGAAACAACGTTGTCCCGTTCTGTACGCATGATCTGCGTGGGCGGACTGGCGCTCGGCTTACAAGCCGCCCATGCGCAAGAAGCAGCTGCGGATAGCATGCAAAAAGTACAAATCACGGGTTCCCGTATTTCGTCGCCCGGCGCCGACTCGCCGTCGCCTTTGCAAATCCTGTCGAGCGCCGATATCGCGGCCTCGGGCGCCACCAATTTGCAGGATTTGCTGCAAAAGAACCCGACCATGGGGACGCCGACCCTGAGCCGCACCAACTCCAACTTCGTCACCTCCAGCGCCGGCGTGTCCACCGTCAACCTGCGTAACTTGGGCGACTCGCGCACCCTGGTGCTGGTCAACGGCCGCCGCTTCGTCTCCGGCGTGCCGGGCGATACCGCGGTCGACCTGAACACCATTCCGGTCGATTTCATCGAACGGGTCGAACTGCTGACCGGCGGCGCCTCCGCCACCTACGGCTCGGACGCGGTGGCCGGCGTGGTCAACATCATCCTCAAACGTAACTTCAACGGCCTGATGTTCGACGCCTCGACCGGACGCAGCTCGGAAGGCGACGACTTCAAGAAAAAACTGGCGCTGACCTTCGGCACCTCCAGCGCCGACGGCAACAGCAACGTCATGGGCCACTTCGGCTATTCCAAGCAAGGCCAGGTCGCCTCGCGCGACCGCGCCATCTCGGCCAACGACCAGGTCTCCAAACTGACCAAGACCGGCGAAGCCGGCGACGCCTTTACCCCGGTGCGCAGCCTGTCCGGCTTTGCGCCGCAAGGCCACTTCTTCCACGACACGGGCGACTTCACCTACGACCGCGCCGGCAACATCATCCCATGGAACCAGAACGGCGCCGGCGGCGCGACGCCAACCGGCTTCAACCGCTCGGACTATCGCCTGATCGCCGTTCCGACCGAGCGCTTCCTGCTGGCCACCACGGGCAATCTGTACATCAACGACAAGGCCACCGCCTTCTTCGAAGGTAACTTCGCCTCGTCCAAGACCCGCACCAACACCGAACCATTCGCGCTGGCGTCGGCCGACATCTACAAGGGTTCGGATGGCCTGGTGCCGGCCGAGACCATGGTCAACGGCAAGGCCATACGCAATCCGCTGGTGCCGCAATATCTGTACGACCGCATTTCCGACAACGATGGCGACGGCCTGCGCGACTACAGCTTCAGCCGCCGCATGTCCGAGGTGGGCAGCCGCACCCAGACCGCCGACCGCGACACCTTCCGCCTGGCCACCGGCCTGAAGGGCACCGTCGGCGACTGGAACTACGACACCTATATCGCCTACGGCAAGACCAAGGAAGCGCAGAACTCGTCCGGTCAAGTAAACGTGCTGAACTTCCGCAACGCGCTGGAGGCCATCCCCGACATCAACGACGTCAACCACAACGGCAGCACCAGCGACGTCATCTGCGCCGATGCCAATGCGCGCGCGCTCGGTTGCGCGCCGATCAATGTGTTCGGCTTCAACTCGATCAGCCCGGAAGCCTTGAAATACGTGCTGGCGCCGGGCTCGCTGACCACGGCCATCACCCAGAAGCTGGCGGGCGGCTCGATCAGCGGCGAATACTTCGACCTGCCGGCCGGTAAGATCGGCTGGGCGGCCGGCTTCGAATGGCGCGACGAACAATCGAGCGCGATTCCCGACCCGCTGACGCAGGCAGGTTTGAACGCCGGCAATGCCCTGCCGCCGACCGAGGGTGGTTACCATGTGCGCGAATTCTTCATCGAAACCCGCGTGCCGCTGCTGAAAGACGCGCCGTTCGCCAAGTCGCTGGCCTTCAACGGCGCTTTCCGTAATGGCCACTACTCCACCGTTGGCAACACCAACAGCTGGAACGCTGGCCTGGAATGGGCGCCGACTTCGGACATCAAATTCCGCGGAACGCGCGCGCTGTCGACCCGTGCGCCGAATATCAACGAACTGTACCAGGCGCCTAGCCAGACCTTCCCGAGCGACCTGTCCGACCCGTGCGAAAACGTGACCGCCACCTCGACCGGCAAGTACGACGCGGTCTGCCGCACCGATCCCGGCGTGCGCGCCAACATCGCGGCCAACGGCCAGGTCACGCTGACCCAGCCGGACAAACAGGGCATCAGCGGCTACGACAGCGGCAACCCCAATCTGAAGGCAGAAAAAGGCCGTTCGACGACGATCGGCGTGGTGTTCACCCCGCGCTCGATTCCCATGCTGAGCAAGTTCACCTTCACGGCCGATTACTTCAGCATCAAGATCGCCGACGCCATCCTGCTGGGCGACCGCCAATACACGCTGAACCAGTGCTACAGCGGCAATGCCGCCTATTGCAAGTTCATCACCCGCCGCACCAGCACCGTGGGTGATTCCAGCGCCGGCGCCCTGAAGTACATCGACAGCCAGAACCTGAACTCCGGCGGCACCTCCACCAAAGGCATCGACATCACGGCGTCATGGTCGGACTACGTCGGACCGGGCCGTCTGAGCGCGAATATCGCCTACACCTACCTGAAGGACTTCTGGGATCGCCAGCAGCCCGACGCGGACCGCAACTACTCGGTCGGTGAAATCGGCTTCGCCCGCAACAAGGCCGTCATCAACCTGGCGTACAAATGGAACAAGTTCGGCGCCCACATGACCACCAGCTACACCGGTCCCGGCGCGCTGGATGACCAGTTCATGATCACCAACGGCCTGGCACCGGGCGCGGTCAAAGTGGGTTCCAAGACCTACAACGACTTCCAGTTCACCTATGACGTGGCGAAGAAAATCGAACTTTACCTGGGGATCGACAACGCCTTCAACGCCAAGCCTGCACCGATCATCACCGGTTTGCCGGGCAATACCACTGGCGCGGAAACCAACGCCAGCGTGTACGATCCGATCGGCCGCCGCTTCTACCTGGGCGTGCGCGGTACACTGTAACCTCGCACCACCATAAAAAAAACCTCCATCTGCACTGAGCGCGCTCTTGAGCGCGTTCAGGCTGATGGAGGTTTTTTATTGGTGGACCGGATTACTTGGCGGTCATCAGCGCAACAGTGGTGTCGAGCATGCGGTTCGAGAAGCCCCACTCATTGTCGTACCACGACGATACCTTGACCAGGCGGCCCGACACTTTGGTCAGGGTCGAGTCGAAGTTCGACGAGGCAGGATTGTGGTTGAAGTCGATCGACACCAGCGGTTCGGTCTGATAGGTCAGCACTTCCTTCAGCGCGCCTTCGGCGGCGGCCTTCATCAGCGCGTTGACTTCGTCCACGGTCGTGTCGCGCTTGGCGATGAACGACAGGTCGACCAGCGACACGTTGATGGTCGGCACGCGGATCGCGAAACCGTCCAGCTTGCCGTTCAGCTCAGGCAGCACCAGGCCGACCGCGGCGGCGGCGCCGGTCTTGGTCGGGATCATGCTCATCGTGGCCGAACGGGCGCGGCGCAGGTCTTCATGCATCACGTCCGACAGCACCTGGTCGTTGGTGTAGGCGTGTATCGTGGTCATCAGGCCGGTTTCCACGCCGATGGCGTCGTTCAGCGGCTTGACCAGCGGGGCCAGGCAGTTGGTGGTGCACGACGCGTTCGAGATCACGGTGTCGCTAGCTTTCAGCACGTGCTGGTTGACGCCGTACACGATGGTGGCGTCGACGTCCTTGCCGCCCGGTGCCGAGATGATGACTTTCTTGGCGCCGCCCTTCAAGTGGGCCGAAGCCTTCTCTTTGGTGGTGAAGAAGCCGGTGCACTCGAGCACCACGTCCACGCCCAGATCGCCCCATGGAATTTCCGCCGGGTTGCGCTGCGCGAACACGCGGATCACGTCGCCGTTCACGATCATGTTGTCGCCGTCCACCGTCACGGTGCCTGGGAACTTGCCGTGGGCGGTGTCGTAGCGGGTCAGGTGGGCGTTCGATTTGGCGTCGCCCAGGTCGTTGATCGCAACGATCTGGATGTCTTGTTTCTTGCCGCCTTCGTAGAAAGCGCGCAGCACATTGCGGCCGATGCGGCCGTAGCCATTGATTGCAACTTTGATCGTCATACTATGCTCCTGATGAGAAAAATAGGTAATTCAACAAGCAATTATAGATTATGCAATGACAGATTTGACTTTCGCCACGACGTTTTCCACCGTGAAGCCGAAGTGCTTGAACAGCACGCCTGCCGGAGCCGATTCACCGAAGGTATCGATGCCGACCACCGCGCCTTCCAGGCCGACGTATTTGTACCAGAAATCGGTCACGCCGGCTTCGATCGCCACGCGTGGCAAGCCTTTGGTCAACACGCTGGCCTTGTAGGCGGCGTCCTGACGGTCAAATACATCGGTCGACGGCATCGACACCACGCGTGCCGCGATGCCTTCGCCGGCCAGCGCCGCAGCGGCGGCAACGGCCAGCTCGACTTCCGAACCGGTGGCGATCAGCGTGACCTTGGCGCCGGCCACTTCGCTCAGCACGTAGCCGCCGCGGGCGACGTCGGCGATCTGCTGGGCCGAACGCTCCTGGTACGGCAGGTTCTGGCGCGAGAAGATCAGGGTCGACGGACCGTTCTTGCGCTTGACCGCCTCGCCCCATGCGACCATCGACTCGACGGTGTCGCACGGACGCCAGTTGTCCAGGTTGGGGATCAAACGCATCGACGAGACGTGCTCGACCGACTGGTGGGTCGGGCCGTCTTCGCCCAGGCCGATCGAATCGTGGGTGAACACGAAGATCGAACGCAGCTTCATCAGCGCGGCCATGCGCAGCGCGTTGCGGCTGTAGTCGGAGAAGGTCAGGAAGGTGGCGCCGAACGGGATGTAGCCGCCGTGCAGCGTGACGCCGTTCATGATGGCCGACATGCCGAACTCGCGCACGCCGTAGTTGACGTGGTTGCCCGGCTTGCCGGAACGCAGCGCGACGCACTCTTTCCAGTTGGTCAGGTTGGAGCCGGTCAGGTCGGCCGAGCCGCCCAGGAATTCCGGCAGCACCGGCGCCAGCGCCTGGATGGCGTTCTGGCTGGCCTTGCGGGTGGCGATGTTTTCTTTCTTGTCGACGCAGGCGGCGATGCCGGCCGCCAGGGTCGCGTCGAACGCGGCTGGCAGGTCGCCGGCCATGCGGCGGCTCAGTTCGGCGGCTTCGGCCGGGAATTGCTTGCCGTAGGCGGCGAAGGTCTCGGCCCACTCGGCTTCCAGCTTGGCGCCGGCGGCCTTGGCGTCCCAGGCGGCGTAGATGTCGGCCGGGATCTCGAACGGCGCGGCGCTCCAGCCGATGTATTCGCGCACGGCGGCGATTTCCTTGTCGCCCAGCGCGGCGCCGTGCACCTTGTCGCCGCCTTGCAGGTTGGGCGAACCCTTGCCGATGATGGTCTTGCAGCAAATCAGGGTCGGCTTGCTGGAGGTCTTGGCGGCGGCGATGGCGGCCGAGACGGCGGCGACATCGTGGCCGTCGACGGCGCGGATCACGTTCCAGCCATAGGCTTCGAAACGGGCCGGGGTGTCGTCGGTGAACCAGCCTTCGACCTTGCCGTCGATCGAGATGCCGTTGTCGTCGTACAGGGCGATCAGCTTGTTCAGGCCCAGGGTGCCGGCCAGCGCGCACACCTCGTGCGAGATGCCTTCCATCAGGCAGCCGTCGCCGACGAAGGCGTAGGTGTAGTGGTTGACGATGTCAAAGCCGGGCTTGTTGAACTCGGCGCCCAGCAGGTACTCGGACAGCGCCATGCCGACCGCGTTGGCGATACCCTGGCCCAGCGGGCCGGTGGTCGTTTCCACGCCGGGCGTGACGTCCACTTCCGGGTGGCCCGGGGTTTTCGAATGCATCTGGCGGAAGGACTTGATGTCGTCCATGCTCAGCGCATAGCCGGACAGGTGCAGCAGCGCGTAGTGCAGCATCGAGCCGTGGCCGTTGGACAGCAGGAAGCGGTCGCGGTTCACCCATTTCGGGTTGGCCGGGTTGTGGCTGTAATGGCCACTCCACAGCGCAACAGCGATTTCGGCCATGCCCATCGGCATGCCTGGGTGGCCGGAATTGGCCTTCTGGACGGCGTCCATTGCCAGCGCGCGGATCGCGTTAGCCATTTGGGTGGTTGGAAGCATAGAAGTCATCGTTGGTCTATCACGGAAGTATGGAAACTGGTGGCAATGGAATGCTGCTGTCGTTACGGCTCTGTGCTGCACGCCTGCTGAACCCATTATTTTACCAGACCGAGGCGTCCAGCATTTAAAATTGCGGAACTCAAACCGACCGGATTCGCGCATGCCCCGCTTTTATATCTCCCAGCCTTTGGCCATCGGCCAGCTCGTCAGCCTGCCCGAGGCGGTCGCCCACCACATCCAGGTGCTGCGCCTGGCGCCGGGCGAACTGGTCACGCTGTTCAACGGCCAGGGCGGCGAATACAGCGCCACGCTGAGCGAGATCGGCAAGCGCCACGTCAGCGTCGAGGTCAAGACCCACCAGCCGCGCGAGGTCGAGCTGCCGTTCGGCATCACGCTGGCGCAGGCCCTGCCCGAGGCCAGCAAGATGGACTGGATCATCGAGAAGGCGATCGAGCTGGGCGTGTCCGGCGTGCAGCCGCTGGCGGCGCAGCGCTGCGTGGTACGGCTGTCGGCCGAACGGGCGGAAAAGAAGATGGCGCACTGGCAGGGCATCATCGAGTCGGCCTCCGAGCAGAGCGGCCGCAACCGCCTGGCCCAGCTGGCGCCGCTGCAAGACTACAAGCAATGGATCACCCAGCAGGACATGCACCGCCGCATCATCCTGACGCCACGCGCCGAACAGTCGCTGGCCGACTGGGCGCGCCACCAGAGCCCGCAGGCGGTGACGCTGGTGATCGGCCCCGAAGGCGGCCTCAGCGACGCCGAGGAAAGCCTGGCGATCCAGCACGGCGCCCTGCCGCTGGCCATGGGCCCGCGCATCCTGCGCACCGAGACCGCCGGCTTGTCGGCGGCCGCCATTTTGAGCGGGCTGTGGGGAGGCATGTAACGGCCTGCGGCGAAATCTAAGCCAATGATGCGGAATTCCAACACTTGATCTGGTTTCATGCCGCCCTTGCCGCTGGAGGCTGGGGCGACGGGCTATAATTTTTTGGCAAGCAACAAAGCTTCCTTGCCAACCCGTCAACGACTAGAAATGATCACCTCCATGCACCATCCGCACACGGCAACTGAAGTCGCCATCCTGGAGGCCGCAGCAATCAAAGCCAGCAAGGCCGGACAGGAGGAAGAAGCCGGCCGCACCTGGGCCCGCATCCTCGAACTGCAGCCGGCCCATGTGCTGGCGCTGAGCTCACTGGGCAAGCGCGCCTTCCGCTACAACGACATCGACACCGCCCGCCGCGCCTTCGAACGGCTGGCGCAGGCCGCGCCCGACGATCCGCAAAGCTGGATCAGCCTGGCGCTGGCCTGCCAGCGCCAGCAGGATGAAAAAGCCGAGGAAATCGCCATCCACAACGCGCTGGTGGCCGACCCGTCGCACATGGTGGCGCTGATACTGCGCGCCAACCTGCTGGAACGGCAAGGCAAGACTCACCAGTCGGCTTCGGTGTATGGCGCGGTGGCGGCGGTGGCGCCGCCGGTCGAGCAGCTCGACCCCGGCATGCGCGACGCCGTCCAGCATGCGATGCAGTATGTCGACCAGTACCACGCCGGCTACGGCCGCTTCCTCGACCGTTTTCTGGAACAGCAATACCAGCAGTATGCCGGTGAAGACCTGCGCCGCTTCCGCGAATCGGTGGACCTGATGGTGCGCCGCAAGCGCCGCTACGAGTCGGCATCGATGATGTACCACTACCCCGGCCTGCTGCCGCAAGCCTTCCTGCCGCGCGAGCAGTTCCCGTGGCTGGACGCGATCGAAGCCGGCACCGACGCCATCCGCGACGAATTCCTGCAAGTGCTGCAAGCCGAGGCCGGCTTCACGCCCTACCTGACCTACGCCGCCGACGTGCCGCACAACCAGTTCGCCGAGCTGAACAACTCGCCACGCTGGAGCGCCTTTCACCTGCTCAAGGATGGCGTGCCGGTGCCGGACAACGCCGCGCAATGCCCGCGCACGATGGAACTGCTGGGCGGCGCGCCGCAGCCGGACCAGCCCGGCCGCACGCCGACCGCGATGTTCTCGCTGCTCAAACCCAAGACCCGCATACCGGCCCACGTCGGCGTCAGCAACGCGCGCCTGGTCACGCACCTGCCGCTGATCGTGCCGCCGGGCTGCCGCTTCCGCGTCGGCAACGACACGCGCGCGTGGGTGCCGGGCCAGGCCTGGGTGTTCGACGACACCATCGAGCACGAAGCCTGGAACGACAGCGAGCAGCTGCGCGTGGTCTTGATCTTCGACATCTGGCATCCGCAGCTGTCGCTGGCCGAGCGCGCGCTGATCACCGCGCTGACCGACGGTATCAACAGCTTCCGCGGCCAGCAGGGCGGCTTCGACCTCTGACGGCCACGCGCCACGCCACGACGGCGCCTGCGGGCGCCGTTTTTTTACGTCCGTCCGCAGCGCGAAAAAAAACGGCACCCGAAGGTGCCGTTCTTGGAGCTCGCTAGCGACTAATCAGATTAGAAGCGCGCGGTCAGGTTC
The DNA here is from genome assembly GCF_059418605.1 of Duganella sp. GW821-FHT07G03. Classification (NCBI taxonomy): domain Bacteria; kingdom Pseudomonadati; phylum Pseudomonadota; class Betaproteobacteria; order Burkholderiales; family Oxalobacteraceae; genus Duganella; species Duganella sp. GW821-FHT07G03. Next base: position 17,011 of record NZ_JBWKQE010000011.1, on the reverse strand, counting down.
AGGTACATGAAGCGACCCAGCGAATCGTACACCTGTGGGTAGCCGTTACCGTTAGCAGCACCTGCAGCAGCGGTCACAACGGTCGACACGATCGGTGGATCTTTGTCGAACAGATTGTTGATACCGGCGCTCAGGCTGATCTTCTTGGTGATCGGATACTGAACGTTCAGGTCGAAGTAGTTACGACGGCCCAGTTGAGCTTCGATTGGAGCCACTTGGACCACACCTTTATCGTCAACGTTCTTCAGCTGATCATCCGAGCTGAAACCTTCCTGCTTGGTCGAACCAACATAGCGCCAGGTTGCCGATACGTCGAGTTTCCAAGGAGTCGACCAGGTCACACGGGCTTTATGGCGCCATTCCGGAGTTGGCGTACCGCAGGTGGCACCGAAGTAGCCTTTGCAGTCATACGAGCCCAGGCCTGGCACGTTCTCCGTCGTCTGCGAACGCATGTAGGTGCCGTTCAGGTTGAAGTTGAACGTACCCAAGTTAGCAGCGCGCATCACATAGGCGGCGCCCACGTCCAGACCGGACACGCCGACCGAGCCGATATTGGCTTTGGTGGCGGTGACATAGCCCAGAGGACCGTTAGGCGACAGCCACAGGCTGCCGAACTCGTCGCGTTTGACCAGCGCGCAGAAACTTGGAGTCGCTTTGGTCAAGCACTGAGTCAGAGCAACGGTAGGATCAACGGTCGAGATCGTGTTTTTGATGTCGATCTTGAACGCGTCCAGTGTGATGGTCAGGTTTTTAATCGGGTTCAGCACCAGGCCCAGGGTATAGGTCGTCCCTTCTTCTGGGGCCAGGGTCGGATTACCGCCGGTCAAACTGGAGTGCTGGTTGGCCGAATTGTAGTCGATATGACCGTATTGGGCAGCGGTGACGCCGGTGTTGGCGCAAGCAGCAGCGCTAGCACTTGGGTGATGATGCTTTGGATCGCTGTCCAGCACGCCTTCGCATGGGTCGATCGCTGCACCGCCATTGCCGATCGAACGTGGGTTGTACAGGTCAGGAATGGTTGGAGCACGAACGGCGCGCTGATAGCTGCCGCGTACACGCACCAGGTCCGCCACCGGCGCCCAGTCCACGCCCACACCGTAGGTGTTGGCGGTGTGGTCGGTGCTGTACTCGGAACGACGGAACGAGCCCGACAGATCCAGCGAATCAGCAAATGGCTTTTTCTCCACCAAAGGAACGCGGGTCTCGGCGAAAATTTCCTTGACCGAGTAACCGCCGACAACCGGTGGCGATGCGCCGCCAGCGCCAGACAGGTCGCCCGACAGGGTGGTCTCATCCGGACGATAGACCAGCTTCTCAGCACGGCGTTCTACGCCGAACGACACGCCGATACCGTTGCTCGACCATGGCGTCTTGATGCCATATACGCCCAAGTCGGCGCCCATGGTACCGCCCATGATGATCTGTTGGGTGTAACCGGTGTTGAGACCCGAAGCGCTCAGGTACTTCAGCATCTCCGGGGTGATCGCACCGCCGTAGAGGTTGTAAGGTACGCAACCTTTATCGGCACCACTGACCGCCGATGCGCAAGTCGCCTTACCACCGACATTGACCACGTCGAAGGCTTTGGCGATCCTGCTCGCCGAGAAGTAATTGACATTCGATTCGGCGTGGCTGACACGTGCGAACTGACCGAATACGTCATACGACCAGTTGCTGATCTCGCCCTTGACACCCAGCACTTCGCGGAAGGAGTTGTCGTTGATCGAGTCGATACGTGGACCACCTTCGACGTTACGCTTGGAGATGCCGACGGTAGTTTTCGAGGTTGGCGAATTGGTCAGGCCCAGCGCAGTACGCCATGCGTCGCTCAGCATCGGGTTGTCGCCGAAGATCGTGGCGCGGATGCCGACGAAAATACCGCCAGGCGCCACTTGCGCCTCGGTCGAGTAATTGTGGAAACCAAATTCCTGGTAAACGCGCGCCTTGTCATTGATATCGTAGTGCGCCTGGGCGTTGAAACCATACATCTGCGAAGGACGCTGCAGATAGTTCAGCGGACCAAAGTTGTAAGCGTCGGCGACGCCGTCGTACGGCTTGACACCGCCTTTACCGTCGTTGGTGAAGCCGCCGACGCGACCGCTTGCCTGGGTACCGGAACCAACGCAGGTGAAGCCGGCGTTGCCGCCTTGCAATGAGCACGAGCTGAAGTCACGCGCCGATTGCAGCACGGCGTTGGTTTCTTTGTAGTTAAAGAACAAGGTGGCGTTACCCTTGTTGTTGTCGAAGTTACTACCCAACAGAACGCTGGCGTCCTTGGTGCGGCCGTCGAAGTTGACGTTGCCTGGAACCGGGAAGCCACGCTTGGACACTACATCGGCAACGGCATTGTGCTGGTCGTGATTGAAGCCGGCGACGTTGGCCTGGACTTCAACGCCTTCGAAGTTGTCGCGCAGGATGAAGTTAATCACGCCTGCGACCGCGCCCGCGCCGTACACCGCGCCGGCGCCGCCGGTCAGCACTTCAACACGCTTGATCAGGCCACCTGGAATTTCGTTCAAGTCCGGTGCGGAATCCTTCACGCTACCGGCTGGCAGACGCTTGCCGTTGACCAGCACCAGGGTGCGGTCGGAGCCCAGGCCGCGCAAGTTGGCGGTCGCGGTACCGGATGCGCCGTTGGAGTACGCGGCGCCCTGCGAAGCAAACACTTGCGGCAGGTTGTTGAGCATGTCTTCGACATTGCGTACGCCATCGATCTTGATGTCTTTGGCGCTCAGGACTGTCACTGGGCTGGCGCCCTCGGTGTTCAGGGTTGGAATGCGCGAGCCGGTCACCTCAACTTTTTGCATCGGCTGGTCCGGTGCCTGCTGCGCGGACGCGGCATGCATACCCAGCGCAATCCCGCTGACAAATGCCACGCGGATCGAGCGAGACAATACTGTTTCCTTGATCATTATATTGAATTCCCTTGGTGTGTTTATTAGAACGTTTAACGGCATCTTTTGGATAGCAACTAAAAACGACCCATTTCTTTGTTTAACCTCTACCGACTGAGAATAGTCTGGATAAGACTATTCATTCACCGGCTACTTCTCTTTCTCTGCCCCAGGTAAAGATCGGCGCTTGCGTCATCGTTGATGAAATAAAGCCAAACTTTTCCGCTGTTCATAAAAACATAGCAACTCGGCTATTGTCAATGAACCTTACACAGTCGGAACGAGCGCGCGGATGGCGGCAGTTTCTGCGCACTGGCGTGGTGCGATGCGGCAAAGCACGGGCGCAAAGATTCAGGTAGATGTATTTTAGTTAACTTTTAAGGTTGTCTCGTTCATACAACATCGCAGTAGCATGTTACTCAGATTGCCAAAAAACACTTCCAAAAAGACATTTTTAATTTCCTATCAAATAACGAAATGATCGCAAAAAAACAACAACCCGCTGTACTTGCGCCATTTCCCGTCGTACTGCAGCACGTTGCGTGCAAGTACACCAAAATTTTCACCCGTCAAGCCACAACCGGCGAAAATCAATGGAAAACCGGGGCTTCCCAGAACAAAGCGCATCCCATATGCCAAGGCCAACGGGTTTTTCATCGCTGGCGATGCGCCACGAAATTTCCCAAAGGCAACTAAAACACCCCGGATCCCGGATCAAAACCGGCATCTGTCCGTTTTGGTGCTAGTCGTCTTTTTGCAACAAAATATCAGTTATTTCATTTATAAATAATTTCCAAATTACAACACTCGGGGCGGGCCGAATTGTTTATAAGCGAAAATTTTCTGGTTTTGGCGATGCGGCCATTAGTTCCAAATTGTTTATAGATGGGCATTCTAATTCTGAAGTTTAAATATTCTCAGAATAAACAAACAGAATAAGAAACTGGTTCCATTAAATAAATCCGGTTTATCTCGGATGCGCGAAAATATGCGCCGGAACAGCAATGAACGCCCGGCCGATGAACTGAATATCTCGCCAGCCCCGCCCCAACGTCTTATATTGAGCATGCCGCGTTGGCGCCACGATCCAACCGGCGGGCACAGCCGGAACAGCTGCAATTGGCGGCCATTGCGGGTAAAATACGGGGTTTTACGGGCCGATCCGGAGCAGCACGCCGCCGCGCCGGCCCGACGATCATGGCGCCTAGACAGCGCCCTCTCAGGAAGCCATCCATGTTGCGATTAAACGAAGTCAAACTCCCGCTGAATCACGCCGAGGCCGACCTGCCGGCCGCCATCCTGGCGCGCCTGGACATCGCCGCCGACGCCCTGCTCGGCTACACGGTATTCAAACGCAGCTACGACGCCCGCAAGAAAACCGCGATCGTGCTGATCTATTCACTCGACGTCGAGGTCAAGGACGAAGCAGCGCTGCTCAAACGCCTGCAGCACGACGCCCACCTGATGCCGGCGCCGGACACCTCCTATCAATTCGTCGCCCACGGCGAGCAGTTGGCCGGCCACGACCAGAACCCGCGCCCGGTCGTGATCGGCACCGGCCCCTGCGGCCTGTTCGCGGCGCTGATCCTGGCGCAGATGGGCTTGCGTCCCATCATCCTCGAGCGCGGCAAGCAGGTGCGCGAACGCACGGTCGACACCTTCGGCTTCTGGCGCAAGCGCGAGCTCAATCCCGAGTCCAACGTGCAGTTCGGCGAAGGCGGCGCCGGCACCTTCTCGGACGGCAAGCTGTACAGCCAGATCAAGGACCCCAAGCACTACGGCCGCAAGGTGCTGACCGAGTTCGTCAAGGCCGGCGCGCCGGAGGAGATCATGTATGTCAGCAAGCCGCACATCGGCACCTTCCGCCTGGTCAAGATGGTCGAGCAGATGCGCGCCAACATCGAGCAGATGGGCGGCGAATACCGCTTTGAAAACAAGGTGGTCGACATCGAGATCGAGCAAGGCCCGGACGGCGGCCAGGTGCGAGGCCTGACGCTCGAAAGCGGCGAGAAGATCGTCACCAACCACGTGGTGCTGGCGGTCGGCCACAGCGCGCGCGACACCTTTGAAATGCTGTACCGGCGCGGCGTCTACGTCGAGGCCAAGCCGTTCTCGATCGGCTTCCGGGTCGAGCACCCGCAATCGCTGATCGACGCCTGCCGCTTCGGCCCCAACGCCGGCCACCCCATCCTCGGCGCCGCCGACTACAAGCTGGTGCACCATGCCTCCAACGGCCGCGCCGTGTACAGCTTCTGCATGTGCCCGGGCGGCACGGTGGTGGCGGCCGCGTCCGAACCGGGCCGCGTGGTCACCAACGGCATGAGCCAGTATTCGCGCAACGAGCGCAACGCCAACAGCGCCATCGTGGTCAGCATCTCGCCGGAAGTCGACTACCCCGGCCACCCGCTGGCCGGCATCGAGTTCCAGCGCCGGCTGGAGGAAAAGGCGTTTGAGCTGGGCGGCGGCACCTACAATGCGCCGGGCCAGCTGATGGGCGACTTTGTCGCAGGCCGCGCCTCGACCGAGTTTGGCAGCGTGGTGCCGTCGTACAAGCCGGGCGTGCACCTGACCGACCTGGCGACCATCCTGCCGGAGTTCGCCGTGACCGCGCTGCGCGAAGCCTTCCCGGCGTTCGACAAGCAGGTCAAGGGCTACTTCAAGCACGACGCCGTGCTGACCGGGCTGGAGACGCGCACCTCGTCGCCGATCCGCATCAAGCGCCGCGACGACACGCTGCAAAGCCTGAACACGCGCGGCCTGTTCCCGGCCGGCGAAGGCGCCGGCTACGCCGGCGGCATCCTGTCGGCCGGCGTCGACGGCATCAAGGTGGCCGAGGCGGTGGCGCTGTCGATGGCCGCCGACCAGCAGCAATAATCCCCTCCCCCGGACCGGTCTCTGATACACATCTCCG